>JAIKYQ010000094.1 GCA_024683035.1 Eubacterium sp. | reverse complement strand
TTCCAGTAAGTCACGGACCACTTCTCCGGCAAGGATATAACCGGCAACAGGCGGAACAAAAGAGATGCTGCCAGGAGCCGGATGTGCAGAAGGCAGGGCGGCTTCGGCGGTGTGAGCCGGAAGCGGATCAGCTGAAGCCGCATTCGGATTGCTGCAGAGGACAGGAGTCTCCTGCGAATAGACGACTTTTAAATGTTCTACGCCTCTTTTTTTGAGTTCCCTCCGCATGACTTTGGCTAAGGGGCACACCGTGGTTTTATAAAGATCAGCTACCTGAAAACGGGAAGGATCCAGTTTGTTGCCGGCCCCCATGGCGCTGATGACAGGGACGCCGGCCTCCTGTGCCTGCAGAATGATCTGGATTTTGGCGGTGACAGTGTCCACCGCATCGACGATATAGTCATACATCGAAAAGTCAAACCGGCCGGCCGTCTCAGGCAGGAAAAAACAGGGATGACAGAAAACCCGGATCGAAGGATCGATGTCCAGGATGCGGTCCCGCATGACTGCAACCTTCTGCCGTCCGATCGTACTGTGCAGGGCGATGATCTGCCGGTTGATATTAGAGAGGGAAACCGTATCCTTGTCGATCAGGCTGAGCGTGCCTACCCCGGCGCGGGCCAGGGCTTCGCACACGGCGCCGCCTACCCCGCCGACTCCGAAGACAGCCACATGGGATCGCTGCAGCGTCCGGATTCCTTTTTCTCCTATTAATAGTGCCGTGCGTGCGTACTGTGTTTCCATGAATGCTCACCTGTCCAGAAAGAATACGGTGTTGAAAATACTGCTCCGGTCAGAAGAGACCGGAGCAGATGGTTAAGATGCAAAGAATAGGCGGATAATGCTTACGCGTCTGCTTTCCAGAGACCGTGCAGATTGCAGTATTCATAAGCACAGACAGCCGCATCGTCTTCCGCCAGCGCGAAGACGGCTTTAGGCGCCTCGGCCGGTTTCAGCGGCTTCCGCTGCATGCCCTGCTTTGTTTCCAGAGCGATCCACTGAATGTAATGTGCCTCCAGCATCGGATGCTCTACTGAACCAACGGTGACCGTTACGGTATTGCCGTCGACAGCAATAACAGGAACATGTTTCTCATGTGCACCATCCGTGGTGTTTGCCGTCAGCTCTTCCATAGCCTGACCGCAGCACATAGTGGGACAAGCGCTGTCCTGGATGACACCGACGATTTTGCCGCATTTTGCACATCTTAAAAATTTCATCACACAATCCTCCTTTGTGCCTGCTTAATCCGCTTCATGCCCGGCATAAACGCTGTTATCCCGAGCTTGTTTCCATAATTATAATAAGGGTTTCCTTTCAAAAGCGCAAGCATCTTGTCTCTGCTTTCCAAAGCGTGGTATACTGCGTGTAAAACCTGCAGAACACGGCTGGCAAGTCGGACAGAATAAGGAGGAATACCATGAGAACAGAAACCAAATGTATAGAAGGCGGTTATAATCCACAAAACGGTGAGTCACGGATGCCGCCGATCATCCAAAGTACAACATTTAAATATGATACCAGTGAAGATATGGGCAAACTGTTTGATCTGGAAGCCAGCGGCTACTTCTATACCCGTCTGCAGAACCCGACGAACGATATGGTGGCGGCCAAGATCGCTGCGCTGGAAGGCGGTACGGCCGGAATGCTGACATCGTCCGGACAGGCTGCCAATTTCTTTTCTGTTTTCAATGTTGCGACATGCGGTGATCATGTGGTCTCTTCTTCAGCGATCTACGGCGGCACCTTTAACCTGTTTAACGTGACCATGCGGAAAATGGGGATCGAGTTTACCTTTGTCGAACCGGACTGTTCCGAAGAAGAACTGGAGGCGGCGTTCCGTCCGAATACCAAAGCCGTCTTTGGCGAAACCATCGCCAATCCGGCGCTGACAGTGCTGGATATCGAAAAGTTTGCCAAAGCAGCGCATGCGCACGGCGTACCGCTGATCATCGACAATACCTTCCCGACGCCGATCAACTGCCGTCCGATTGAGTGGGGAGCCGATATCGTGACGCATTCCACTACCAAATACATGGACGGGCATGATGCGGCTGTCGGCGGCGCCATTGTGGATTCCGGCAAATTCGACTGGATGGCACACGCCGATAAATTCCCCGGACTGACCACACCGGATGAGTCCTATCACGGAATCACGTATGCAGAAAAATTCGGTCTGGCGGGTGCCTTTATTACCAAAGCCACGGCACAGCTGATGCGTGATTTCGGATCGATCCAGGCACCGATGAATGCCTTCTTCCTGAATCTGGGTCTGGAGTCCCTGGCTGTCCGCATGCGGCAGCATTGTGAGAACGGACAGAAGGCAGCTGAATTTCTACACCGGCATGAGAAAGTGGCATGGGTCCGGTATCCGGGCCTGCCCGACGACAAATATTATGAAATTGCGAAAAAATACATGCCGAACGGTTCCTGCGGTGTGATCTCCTTTGGTGTGAAAGGCGGCCGGGCTGCGGCAGAGACATTCATGAAGAACCTGAAGCTAGCCATCATCGCAACACACGTGGCCGACGCGCATACCTGTGTGCTGCATCCGGCCAACTCGACACACCGCCAGCTGAGCGACGAAGAATTGGTGGCAGCGGGCGTGGGGCCGGATCTGATCCGCCTTTCCGTTGGAATCGAACATATCGACGACATTCTGGAGGATCTGGAACAGGCACTGGCTGCGGTGTAAGGTTCAGACAGCATGGAACAGAGCACGGCATCGGCGATGTATCCTGAAACGAGGGAAGCGGAAATGGAATCTCATTTTTTTGCAACCATGTCACGTATGAAATATATAGAACGCTGGGCACTGATGCGCAATGCCCGACAGGAAAACCTGAGTGAGCATGCGCTGGAAGTGGCCATGATCGCACATGCACTCTGCGTGATCGGCCGGGTCCGGTACGGAAGAGAGCTTTATGCGGAAAAGGCGGCGCTGATCGCCCTGTATCATGATGCCTCGGAGATCATAACCGGCGATATGCCGACCCCGGTCAAGTATGCAAACGGCGGGATCCGGGATGCCTATAAAGAAGTTGAGGCGGCAGCGGAAAAAAGACTGCTGCAGCAGCTTCCCGTGGATCTGCGGCCGGCCTACGAGACAGTATTCAGCGGCGAAGATACGGAAAGCGACCGGTATATGCGTAAGCTGGTCAAAGCGGCAGACAAACTGTCGGCACTGATCAAATGTATTGAAGAGGAGGCGGCCGGGAATACAGAGTTCCGGACAGCCGGAGACTCGACCAGAAAAAAACTGGATGAGATGGCGGAAGCATTCCCGGAAGTCCGGGACTTTATGACTGAGTTTCTGCCGTCTTACGGAAAAACATTGGATGAACTACTGTAAATGACAGACTGAAAAGGACATGCCGGAGAGGTTTTTATGAGAAGCGGAGATTGGGATCAGAAACAGGAAGTCGTGCGTCTTGGTTCCGACTGCATGACCTGTATTTTGAAAAAGGAGTTGGAAAAAATTCCGGACGAAACGCCGGAAGAGCAGCGTCTTGCCTATAAACAGAAGGTCCTGCGGATCGTAGGGAATGCACTGCCGACGATGTCTCCGTCCGAGGTCACCAGAGATATCCATCAGGTACAGAGGGATATGTTCGGCATGCAGACAGACTATCCGGCAATAAAATCCTTCTTTAATCAGAAAATGCTGCAGTATACCGGTCAGACCGAGAAACGGATCCGGGAGGCATCGGATCCGCTTCTGCGTGCCATACAGTTCAGTATGTGCGGCAACTACATTGATTTCGGCATTCCGCATGCCGTCTCGGAAGAAAAGCTGGATACGATCTTTCGGGAATCCGATCAGATTCCCGTGCGGGAAGACATGCTGCAGGAAATCAGGAAGGAGCTGTCCAAAGCCCGCTCGGTGGTGTTTCTGCATGACAACTGCGGTGAGATCGTCATGGATAAGATTCTGATCAAAGAGATCCGAAGACAGTTTCCGCAATGTAAGGTTATTTCTGTGGTGCGCGGAGAAGTGGTGCTGAACGATGCGACGGCGGAAGATGCGGCAGAGATTGGCCTGGCAGAGGTAGCGGAGGTTCTGCCGAACGGGGACGATGTGGCGGGCACCTGCATGGAACGGATCTCGCAGGAATGCCGTAAAGCATTGCTTGACGCAGATGTGATCCTGGCCAAGGGACAGGGAAACTTTGAAACGATGCGCGGCTGCGGGCTGAATATCTATTATCTGTTCCTGTGCAAGTGTGAACTCTTCCGGAAACGGTTTTCCGTTCCTGAGTACACCGGTATGGTCGTACACGAGCGGGAAGCCGGAGATTATTAATATGAAGAAAAACTATAAAATGACCGTGCGCTACGATGGTTCGCGTTATTACGGCTGGGAACATCAGCCGGGAAATCCCATGACGATCCAGGGAAAGCTGGAAGCGGTTCTGGACCGGATGCTGGAAACAGAGGGAACGGAATCCGCAGAAGAGCAGGAGCATCCTGCCGGGCCCGGGCGCGGTGTCACGGTGATCGGGGCCGGGCGCACAGATGCCGGCGTACATGCCCGCGCCATGACGGCAAATGTACTGCTGGATACAGCGCTTACGGAAGCACAGATCCTTGACTATCTGAACCGGTATCTGCCGGATGACATTGCCGTGATGGAGCTGAAGGTCTGTGCGGACCGTTTTCACAGCCGTTTTAAGGCGAAGGGAAAAACCTATTGTTACACCTGGTGGTGCTCTGACGGCAAACCGGTGTTTGACAGAAAATATGTAACGGTACTGGACAGGCGGCCGGATGTGCAGCGGATGCGGCAGGCAGCGGCATACCTGACCGGGATGCACGATTACAAAAGCTTCTGCGGCAATTCTCATATGAAGAAATCGACGGTCCGTGTGGTGGATTCCATTGAGATCAAAACACAGGGTCCTTATATACGTGTCTATGTCCATGGTAACGGGTTCCTCCAGAATATGGTCCGGATCATGGCAGGTACGCTGCTGGAAGCCGGGTACGGGAGAATACAGCCGGAAGAGATCCCGGGTATTCTGGAAGCCTGTGACCGGACCTGTGCCGGCCCGACGGCACCGGCACAGGGACTGACTCTTCTTTCCGTGGATTATTGACGCGTTCATTTGATATTTCTTGACTTTTCCCAGACAGAATCATATAATAGCAAAGCGCATTATCTGCGCCAAGGGTTAACTATGCCCTAAAGAGAGTAAGCAGCCGTAGAAAAAATCAAGGAGGATAAGGAATGCCAACATTTAACCAGTTAGTCAGAAAAGGCCGTGAGACTTCCACCAGAAAGTCTACAGCACCGGCATTGCAGAGAAGCTTCAATTCCCTGAAGAAGAAATCACTGGATCAGTCTTCTCCGCAGAAGCGCGGCGTCTGCACAGCCGTTAAGACAGCCACACCGAAAAAGCCGAACTCCGCACTTCGTAAAATCGCCAGGGTTCGTCTTTCCAACGGAATCGAGGTCACGAGCTACATTCCCGGTGAAGGCCACAACCTGCAGGAGCACAGTGTTGTTCTGATCCGCGGCGGAAGAGTAAAGGATCTGCCCGGTACCAGATATCACATCATCCGCGGTACGCTGGATACAGCAGGTGTTGCCAACAGAAAACAGGCCCGTTCCAAATACGGAGCAAAACGGCCGAAAAAATAATGAGATAGGCCGCAATCGGCTTATAAAAGAAAAAAGCAATTTAGGTAACCTCACACGATGTAACGGTAATTCCAGACCCTAACGGCTGCAGGTCATAGAGCTTTACCGGTACAGACACAAATTGTGAGTACCTGTGATCTAATCGTTCATGATTAAGGAGGGAAGTAACGTGCCACGTAAAGGACATACACCCAAAAGAGACGTTTTGGCGGATCCGATCTATCAGAACAAGGTCGTGACAAAGCTGATCAACAACATTATGCTGGACGGTAAAAAAGGTACAGCCCAGAAGATCGTGTACGGCGCATTCGCTAAAATGGAAGAAAAAGCCGGCAAACCGGCTATTGAAGTTTTTGAAGACGCTATGAACAACATCATGCCGCAGCTCGAAGTCAAAGCCCGCCGTGTCGGCGGTGCCACCTATCAGGTGCCGATCGAGGTCCGTCCGGACAGAAGACAGGCTCTGGCGCTGCGCTGGATCACGACGTTTTCGCGTAAAAGAAGTGAAAAGACGATGGTAGACCGTCTGGCCAATGAGCTGCTGGACGCTGCAAACAACACGGGTGCTTCTGTAAAACGTAAAGAAGATATGCATAAGATGGCAGAAGCAAACAAGGCGTTTGCTCACTATCGTTTCTAAGGAGGAAGACTTTTGGCTGATAGAGAATATCCCCTGGAGCGGACCAGGAATATCGGTATTATGGCGCACATCGACGCCGGTAAAACGACGTTGACCGAGCGTATCCTGTATTATACCGGTGTCAATTACAAAATCGGTGAGACCTATGAAGGTACCGCGACAATGGACTGGATGGAGCAGGAACAGGAAAGAGGGATTACGATCACCTCTGCTGCTACGACCTGCCACTGGACTCTGCAGGAGCAGACCAAGCCAAAAGCCGGTGCTTTGGAACACCGTATTAACATCATCGACACCCCCGGACATGTGGACTTCACGGTAGAGGTGGAACGGTCTCTGCGTGTACTGGATGGTGCGGTCGGTGTCTTTGATGCCAAAGGAGGCGTCGAGCCGCAGTCGGAAAATGTCTGGCGTCAGGCGGATACCTACAACGTACCGCGTATGGCGTTCGTCAACAAAATGGACATCCTGGGTGCGGACTTTGACAACACAGTCAGCGAGATCATCACAAAGCTCGGAAAGAACCCGGTCGTGCTGGAACGCCCGATCGGCAAGGAAGACTATTTCCAGGGCGTGATCGATCTGTTCGAAATGAAGGCCTACATCTACAATGACTCCAAGGGAGAAGATATATCCGTTGTGGATATTCCCGAAGACATGCAGGATGAGGCAGAAGTAGCGCACACCGAGCTGGTGGAAAAGATCTGCGAGTTTGATGACGATCTGATGATGCAGTATCTGGAAGGCGAGGAACCGACTGTCGAAGATCTGAAGCGCGTCCTGCGCCAGGCTACGATCGACAACAAGGCTGTTCCGGTTCTGTGCGGCTCCGCACATCAGAACAAGGGTATCCAGAAGCTGATCGATGCTGTCATCGAATATATGCCGGCTCCGACCGATGTTCCGGATATCACCGGCACCGATTCGGAGGGGAACGAGATCGTGCGGCATTCTTCAGATGAAGAGCCGTTCTCCGCGCTTGTGTTCAAGATCGTGTCCGATCCGTTCGTCGGCCGTCTGGCCTACTTCCGTGTGTACTCCGGTACGCTGAACGCCGGTTCATATGTACTGAATGCCACGAAAGATAAAAAAGAGCGTGTCGGCCGTATCCTGCAGATGCATGCCAACAAGCGGACCGAGCTGCAGAAAGTCTATTCTGGCGATATCGCAGCGGCGATCGGATTTAAATTCTCCGCTACCGGCGATACGATCTGTGACGAGCAGCATCCGGTCATCCTGGAGTCCATGGAATTCCCGGAACCGGTTATCGAGCTGGCGATCGAGCCCAAGACCAAAGCCGGTCAGGGCAAGCTGGGCGAAGCGCTCGCCAAGCTGGCGGAAGAAGATCCGACATTCAAGGCACACACCAATCCGGACACAGGTCAGACGATCATAGCCGGTATGGGAGAACTGCATCTGGAGATCATCGTCGACCGTCTGCTGCGTGAGTTCAATGTGGAAGCCAATGTCGGCGCGCCGCAGGTCGCCTACAAAGAGACGATCACCAAGCCGTCCGATATCGACAGCAAATATGCCAGACAGTCCGGCGGCCGCGGTCAGTACGGTCACTGCAAAGTCCGCTTTGCTCCGATCGAAGCCAACGGCGAAGAAACCTACACCTTCACCAGTTCTGTTGTCGGCGGATCGATCCCGAAGGAATATATTCCGGCAGTCGACTCCGGTATTCAGGACGCCATGCACGCCGGTATCCTCGGCGGTTATCCGGTTGTCGGTGTGGCGGCAGACTGTTACGACGGATCCTACCATGAAGTCGACTCTTCGGAAATGGCCTTCCATATCGCCGGTTCCATGGCGTTCAAGGAAGCCATGCAGAAGGGCGATCCGGTCCTGCTGGAGCCGATCATGAAGGTCGAAGTCTCCACACCGGAAGAGTACATGGGCGATGTCATCGGCGATATCAATTCCCGCCGCGGGCGGATCGAAGGTATGGACGACATCGGCGCCGGCAAAATGGTACGCGGACTTGTTCCGCTGGCAGAAATGTTCGGTTATTCAACCGATCTGCGCTCCAAAACGCAGGGACGAGGCAACTATTCCATGTTCTTCGAACGGTATGAGCCGGTTCCGAAGTCCGTACAGGAAAAGGTGCTGGATAAAAGATAAGAAGAACCTTGCAAAACCTAATAAAATCCAATATAATCATGCGTAGACGTTTTTTATGAATTAAAATGATACCCAAGGTCATCATTCAAGGAGGAATCAGGAATCATGGGAAAAGTAAAATTTGAAAGAACAAAAGAGCATTGCAACATCGGTACCATCGGTCATGTCGACCATGGTAAAACCACTCTGACAGCTGCGATCACAAAGGTGCTGGCTGAGAGAATGCCGACAGCCGAGAACCAGATCGTTGACTTTGCCAACATCGATAAAGCTCCGGAAGAGAGAGAACGTGGTATCACGATCAACACCGCTCACGTTGAGTATGAGACAGCGAAGCGTCACTATGCTCATGTTGACTGCCCAGGACATGCTGACTATGTCAAGAACATGATCACCGGTGCTGCGCAGATGGACGGTGCTATCCTGGTCGTTGCCGCTACAGACGGTGTTATGGCTCAGACTCGTGAGCACGTGCTGCTTGCCCGCCAGGTTGGTGTTCCGGCAATGGTCGTTTTCCTGAACAAGTGCGACATGGTCGACGACGAAGAGCTGATCGAGCTGGTTGAGATGGAAGTCTCCGAGCTGCTTGACGAGTATGGATTCGAAGATACTCCGATCGTGAAAGGTTCTGCTCTGAAAGCTCTGGAAGAGTCCTCTGGCGAATGGGGCGACAAGATCATGGAGCTGCTGGACGTTGTTGACGAACATATCCCGACTCCGGAACGTGACACTGATAAGCCGTTCCTGATGCCGGTTGAAGACGTTTTCACCATCTCCGGTCGTGGTACTGTTGCCACCGGTCGTGTGGAGCGTGGTACACTGCATCTGAATGAGCCGGTTGAGATCCTGGGTATCTCTGAAGAGGTTCAGACCTCCGTTGCAACCGGTATCGAGATGTTCCACAAACTGCTGGATGAGGCGCAGGCCGGCGATAACATCGGTGTTCTGCTTCGTGGTATCAACCGTACCGATATCGAAAAAGGTCAGGTTGTTGCAAAACCGAAGACCGTTACCTGCCACACCAAATTCACGGCTCAGGTTTACGTTCTGACCAAAGATGAAGGCGGCCGTCACACACCGTTCTTCAACAACTATCGTCCGCAGTTCTATTTCCGTACAACGGACGTGACCGGCGTCATCAACCTGCCGGAAGGCACCGAGATGTGCATGCCTGGTGATAACGTTGAGATGACCATCGAGCTGATCCACCCGATCGCTATGGAGCAGGGTCTTACCTTCGCTATCCGTGAAGGCGGCCACACCGTAGGATCCGGACGTGTAGCTACGATCATCGAGTAATTTCGATAAAAGCTTATAAAAAGAGCCTCCGCTTGGAGGCTCTTTTTCTTTCCCGTGAAAGGGATCTGTGCTATAATAATGTGAGATTTTTCCGTTAGGGACCGGAAATACAAAGGCCAGCATAAGGGCAGCTTAGCGGCAGCCTCCTTATGGGCCGGACAGGAGATGCAGGATGGCGGGACAGGATACACATCCTCTGGCTTTACCGGAAGGGACCGTTCTTTCGGGTTAGTATGTCATATTGAAGGTTCTCGGAGCCGGTGGTCTCGGGAGTGGCACTGGGGCCGCAGCTTACCTGGAGTCTTTCCTATAACGGTGATGTTTCGGGGCATGTTGAGGAGGCGGCTCCGCAGTGGGATGCCTATATCGATGCGATAAACCCCGGTGATTGGGATTCGGACTGGTAATATTTTTCAGATGAGAGGAGGATGCGTGGATGCTGCAACGTCTGCGCCTGCGTTTTGTCATAACATCCATGTGCGCGCTGCTGGCGGTGCTGGCTCTGGTCATGCTGCCGGTCTATTATCTGGTGGAAAGATCTTTTTCGGCCCAGATCGAAGTGATCCTGGATCTTTTGCTGGATAACGGCGGGGATATGCCCGGCGGAGAGGGCGGTCCCATCGACATGCCTTTCCGTGTTTCCCTGGAGCAGCGTTATGAAACCCGTTTCTTTTCCGTCTTTTTTGATACGGAGGGGAATGCGGCCGTGGTCAATACCCGTTCGGTCTATATCGTTGATGATGCGAAGGCGGAACAGATCGCCCGTGAGGTCTATACAAAGAAACGTCTTGAAGGGCGTTATGAAGACAACGCCAACGTATATCTGTACAAGGTGAAACGGGGAGAGCGGGGAACCCTCATCTGCTTTGTGGACTGTACCTCCAGGATCTGGATCATCCGCCAAGCCATGACCTATCTGATCAGTGTGGGCCTGATCATCCTGCTCTGCTTTGTGCTCCTGATGGGGAAGCTGTCCAAAAAAGTCGTGAAGCCCTTTGTGGAAAATTCGGAACGGCAGAAACGCTTTATCACCAATGCCTCCCATGAGCTGAAGACGCCGCTGGCCGTGATCTCCGCCAATACGGAGATGATGGAGATCGAAAACGGAAAGAGCAAGTGGACCGAGGCGACGATGCGGCAGGTGGAACGCTTAAACCGCCTGGTCTCGGAACTGGTGACCTTATCCAGACTGGATGAAAAGGACGAACTGGTGCTGAGCGAAGTGGATATGACCGCGCTGGTAAAAGAAGCGGCGGAAAACTTCGAGACCGTGATAAAGCAGCAGGGAAAGAGCTTCGAATCCCAGATCGACGAGGGGGTGAAGGTACGTGCGGAATCCCGCAGCGTCAGCGAACTCTGCTCCATCTTTCTGGATAATGCCGCGAAATACTGTGACGACGGAGGGATGGTGACCGTGGTGCTGACTGCCCGGGGAAAAGGGGCGAGGCTTGCATTCTGCAACAGCTACGCCGCCGGGGAAAACGTGGATTACCGGCGCTTCTTTGACCGCTTCTACCGGGAGGACGAATCCCATAACAGCAAAAAGTCCGGCTTCGGCATCGGGCTCTCCATCGCGCAGGAGATCTCGAAACACCTGGGAGCAAAACTGCAGGTGGCTTATAAAGCCGGGGTGATCAGTTTCATCCTGAATTTCCGCTAGGCATCAGCGGGGGAATAACAAAGAAGGCGGCCTGTACGGCCGCCTTTTAAGATTCAGTTTCTTATCAGCTCCCGCAGGGTCTGCAGGGATACATCGCAGGCAGCCAGCTCTCCGGCACAGCGCCGCAGTTCCTCGCTGATCAGCTCGGGATGTCTGATATCTTTTTTATATTTCAGTTCATGTTCCAGTGCGGCCCAGGTATCCATGGCGATGGTCCTTAACTGGATCTCTGCGAAATAGAGCCCGGGGGTATTTCCTTCGATATCGGGAGCTTCATCCTCGGCTTCCAGGATCAGATGATAACTGCGGTAGCCGTTGGGTTTTGCGGCAGAGATATAATCTTTTTCCCGGAATACCCGGATCCCGGGAAGCTTTTTGATCTCTTCGATGTTCTTGTGGATATCGTCGATAAAGAGACAGACGATGCGTATGCCGATGGCATCGTGAACCCGTTTCAGGGCGCTGTGTGTCGTGAGAGGATAAGATTCTCTCCGGCATTTATCTTCCATGCTTTCGGGGGATTTGATGCGCCAGGAAAGGTGATCATAGAGCTTCTCGCCGTTTGCGGCCAGATGGGCATCGGCATAGGCTTTGATCCGGGCCGTCAGCGAGGCGGCAACGGAATGCAGTGTCGTTTCGTAATCCCCGTAGATATTTTCCATGGCATTCACCCTGTACGCAGACGATAGATGCCGCCGGATTCCCCGTCGATCCTGAGAGGCGCTCCCACGGCTTTTAATTTGTTACGGAGGAAAGAGACATACATCCAGACCGCTTCGCCGTCGGCGTCTCCGTCTTCCTGCCAGAAACGGTCCAGCAGCTCTTCCGAGGAGAAATCCCTTTCCGGATTGTTCATGAACCATTCCATCAGACGCAGTTCCCTTGCGGCCAGACTGATGGTATTTTTACAGGAAAGCTCCGCCTTTTCCAGATCCAGCGAAACCTCCTTCAGCGTGATGATCCGCGGCGTATAGGAGTTGCGGCGCCTGGTCATGGCCCGTACCCTGGCCAGCAGCTCGCCCATGGCAAAAGGCTTGGTCAGATAATCGTCCGCGCCGGCGTCCAGTCCGGCGATACGGTCGTTCACCTCCGTCTTTGCCGTAAGGAAAAGGACAGGGGTAAGGATCCCGAGGGCACGGATCTCCTGCACGGCAGACAGACCGTCCATTACGGGCATCATCACATCCAGAAGGATCAGCTCATAGATATTACTGCGGGCAAGATCCACCGCTACGGCGCCGTTTTCCGCCGTATCCACGGTGTAGCCCGCATGTTCGAGCATGGCTTTTATCACTTCAGCGAGGTCTTCTTCGTCCTCGGCGATCAATATCTTCATAAACAGGATTATAGCACAGTTGTGTCAAAAAAACAAACCGCAGGCTTTCCGGTCCCCCGCGGTTTTCTCTGCATGCTTCCGGATCAAAACAGGGCTCAGCTTACCAGCCCGGAAAGGCTGCGCTGGGCCATGGCTGCCATCAGATTGCGGCCGGAAGAGGAGCTTAAGTATTCCTGCGCAACATCGCGGTCCGTCAGCATGCGGTTTAATGCGGCATCCGGATCCGTGCTGATCAGGGTATCCATCACCTCTTCATCTTCCTCATCGTTAAGGATCAGATCCAGCAGACTTTCGGAGACATTGCCGTCCTCGTCCGTAAGAGCCTTTACCAGATCGGAAGAGATGGTGGAGGAACTCAGTTCTTTTTTCAGGATATCGCGCAGCTGGTTTTCGGAAAGAGCGGAACTCTTTTCCGAAGCGGAAGTTTCACCGGAAGCTGCGGAAGCGGAAACCGCGGGAGCATGTTTTTCGGCAAGCTCCGCTAAGACGGCCGAAAACTTCGGGCCGCCGTGCTCTTCGCCGAGACTCTCGGGCCGGTCGCTGCGTCTTGCGCTCTGAAGCTGCTTAAGCCTTGCCGCGTCCACGCCGGCCTGCCGGTACAGGTTGTTGGAAAGTTCGGATACGTTCATACTTCTTATATCGGATCTTTTTTCTTATTTATTAATCCACCAGCCGCTGGCGCCGCAGGGGAGAGAACGGTCACTGTTTTCGACGGGGAGGCCCAGTTCATCGGCTTCGGTAATGCCGCCGCGTTTTTCCCGCAGGGCTTTTTCCAGCATGTAGCGCAGCACTCCGGGCTGCAGGCCGGTGGTATAGGAATTGATCAGGAAAAACAACGGGTCGTCGGAGAGGAGTGCCGCGCATTTTTCCACCAGGGGCCAGACGCATTCCTCCAGCTTCCACACCTCGCCGCCGGGGCCACGCCCGTAGGAGGGGGGATCCATCAGGATGGCATCGTAGCGTTTTCCGCGGCGGCCTTCCCGCTCCACGAACTTGATGCAGTCGTCCACGATCCAGCGCATACGCTCCGTGGGGATGCCGCAGGCTGCGGCATTTTCCTTTGCCCACTGAACCATTCCTTTTGCTGCGTCCACATGGGTCACATGGGCACCGGAAGCAGCCAGCGCGCAGCTGGCGCCGCCGGTATAGGCGAAAAGGTTCAGTACGCGGATCTCACGTCCGGCAGCGCGCACAAGTTTATGCATGCGGTCCCAGTTGGCTGCC
>JAIKYQ010000058.1 GCA_024683035.1 Eubacterium sp. | reverse complement strand
TACATCAAACTGTTCCGTGTCGTGCGGGCGTTCTTCTTCTGTATAACCGCCGACAGAGGTACGGGAGGCGCCGCTGATCTGGGAGATCCCCATGGAAAGAGCTTTTTTCCGGACTTCTTCGCTTTCGCGGGTAGAGATGATCATGCCGGTGTAGGGGACCGCTATACGGATGCAGGCAATGTTCTTTTCAAACATCTCATCGGTCAGGGAATTATCGAATTCGGTCGGGTCGATATCGTCAGCCGGTTTGACACGCGGCACGCTGATCGTGTGCGGACCGACGCCGTGTACGGCTTCCAGATGTTCAGCATGCATCAGCAGGCCGGCAAATTCATAGCGGTATTTGTCGAGACCGAACAGGACACCGAGGCCGACGTCGTCGATACCGCCTTCCATGGCACGGTCCATGGCTTCCGTGTGGTAGGCATAGTCGGATTTCGGACCTGTCGGGTGCAGGTATTCATACCCTTCCCGGTGGTAGGTTTCCTGGAACAGGATATAGGTGCCGATGCCGGCATCGTGCAGCTTCCGGTAGTTCTCCACGGTGGTGGCTGCAATGTTGACATTCACGCGGCGGATGGCGCCGTTCTTATGCTGGATACTATAGATGGTGTTGATGCATTCCAGAATGTATTCGATCGGGTTTTCCGTCGGATGTTCACCGGCTTCGATCGCCAGTCGCTTATGGCCCATATCCTGCAGGGCGATCACTTCCGCACGGACTTCTTCCTGCGTCAGTTTTTTTCGCGGAATGGTTTTGTTTTTCGCGTGATACGGGCAGTACAGGCAGCCGTTGATACAATAGTTGGACAGGTACAGCGGCGCAAAGATCACGATGCGGTTGCCGTAAAATTCCAGTTTGATCTCTTCTGCCAGCCGGAGCATGGCGTTAACCTTTTCCGGAATGTCGCAGGCCAGAAGGACCGAGGCTTCGAGATGGGTCAGGCCGGTGCAGTGCAGCACACCGTTCTCCCGGCGGGGCCGGGCCTTTTCCAGGATCGCATCGATCAGTTCGACATTATGCTTGTTTTCGTCTGCATAACGCAGAGTTTCCAGGATTTCTTCATGATTGATGAATTCGTCGGCAATCAGGGATTTGGGATTATATACAGCCATCGTTACAAGTACCATCCTTTCTTATGGTTCGCAGCAGAGAGCTTTTTGCGTTCTGCCTGTTCATATTAAAACGGATATTCTCCGTTTTTGTCTGTTCGTATTAAGCGGGTTCTTTCTGCAGTCTGTCAATCCGTATCAAAGCAGGTCTTCAAGCGGTCCGCATCCGGCGGATCACCCCGGCTGTTTACGATCCGGTATCCGATCCGTTCCATCCGCAGGTTCAGGCAGGCGACGCATTGGGCGGATTCTTCTTCCGTGCAGATTTTGTTGTCATAAAGCAGATATTTGTCCCGCACACCGGCCGGGGACAGGTTCGGCATGACGACGTTGGCACCGGCTTCGATCCCGCATTCCCGCCCGAGCGGATGGATCGTTCCCAGGGCTGTCGTAGACGGCAGCAGCAGGTCCGGCTTGATCAGCCGCAGCAGAGAGAGGAGAAACAGGGTCATCTCCAGCGTGCCGGCCGGCCGGTCTGCAAACGGGGTATCTTTGTGGGGAATGAACGGACCGATCCCGCACATGGCCGGCTGAAATTCCTGGACAAACAGCAGGTCTTCGGCCAGATCATGGGACGTCTGATACGGAGATCCCACCATAAAACCACAGCCTGTCTGATAGCCGATGGATTTCAGTTCCTGCAGGCAGTCCATGCGGTGCTGCCAGGAAAGTGCCGCCGGATGCAGTTTCGCATAATGCGCCGGATCCGCTGTTTCATGCCGCAGCAGATAGCGGTCGGCACCGGCAGAAAACAAGGCCTGATAGCTTTCCCGGGTCCGTTCGCCCAGAGACAGTGTGATGGCACAGTCCGGAAAAGAAGTCCGGATATGCCGTACGAGCGGAACCAGCCGTTCGTCGGTAAAATACGGATCTTCTCCGCCCTGCAGGACGAACGTACGGAAACCGAGACGATATCCTTCCCGGCAGCAGGAGAAGACTTCTTCCGGTGTCAGCCGGTAGCGGTCCGCACTTTGATTGCTGCGCCGGATCCCGCAGTACAGACAGTCGTTTTTACAATAGTTTGTAAATTCGATCAGTCCGCGGACAAACACGTCTGTGCCGTATATTTCCTTTCGGACGGCGACGGCTTTTTCTGCCGCACAGGCCCGGGAGGCGGCATCCATCCTTTCGATCAGGCATTCATATTCCGAAAGCTCTAACCGGTGCGTCGTATGCAGTTTGTCGATCAGGTATTGTGTTTTTTCTGTCATTTCTGTACCCTGCCGATCGTGTCTTTGTGTTTCCGCCTGCATGCTGCAGCTCAGACCGGCGCGTAGGCGGCCTTTACGCCGATCCCGGGCAGCCGGCCGATCTTCCCTGTCAGCGCGGAAATCACGTCACAGGGGGCATCGATTGCGATCGAAACGATATGCATATCTTTTTCCCGGTAGGGCAGGCCCATACGGCCGATGATATAGGTGCTGTACTCGTGCAGCAGTCCATTCAGCCTTCCGGTGGATTCGGTATCCCGGATGATGATGCCGATCACGGCAACGCGTGTCTCCATAGGCGTCTCTCCTTTAATAAATGAAAATCCTCTCTGCCGCCCGCAGAGAGGATGAAAATAGCATAGCCATCCGGGGAGTCCCCGGCGGATATCTCCTTCTCCTGAACGCGGAACGGATCCTTGTCTTCGGAACGGCAGATTCTGTTCTGTCCGGCAGTCAGCAGTTCTTCCTGCGGACAGATCAAGCGTATCGTATGGGGAAGCATAAGTCAAGAAAAACCGTTTATTTATGTACAGAAACAAATTCTGTCCAGAAGGTGTTTTGTGAATTTTCCCAAATACAGTTCATAGTTTCTTTACAAAATACGGAAATATGTTCCCTTGCTGTGTTACACAAAATATGGTAGTATGTTAAAAGATTGAAACAAATACTTCAACTTTGAATGACTTGAATACAGGAGAGAATACTCTTATGCGTATATATAAAATGCTGGCTGTTACCGGGCTGGCTGTTGTTTTATCTGCGGCAGGCATACTTCCCGCAGCCGCTTCCGATGAAGAAATTGAAAATGCTGAATATGAAGTGAAAACAATGGAAGAGGATCTCGAAGAGGTCCGCGGTACGATCGATACCCTGGAAGAGCAGAAAGAAGCACTGACGGGAGAGATCGATGATCTGCAGGGAAAACTGGTCCGGACCATTTCAGGTATTGAGACCCTGACCCACGAAGTCGATGATCTGACCATGCAGATGGAACAGACAACCGCTGACCTGGTTGTGGCGGAAGAAGATCGGGATGTCCAATACGGCGCCATGAAAAAACGGATCCAGTATCTGTATGAGACAGGCGGCGACGCGGGCTGGGCCACGGTTTTCCTTGGAGCCGGAAATCTTTCCGATGTGCTGAACAAAGCAGAGTATACCCAGCAGATGTATAACTATGACCGGAACCAGCTGGATGAGTATCTGGCCACGGTTGCACTGGTAGAAGCCCTGCAGACGCAGCAGTACGAAGACAGATCCGCGCTGGAAACCCGCAAGCACGAGCAGGAAGATGCACAGGCCTGGCTGGAAGAACTGCTGGAGCAGGCAAAGGATGAATACGACGATTATGATGCCAAGATCGCCGAGGCGTATGCCATGGCCGATGAGTATCAGGCACTGATCGAGGCACAGAATGAAGCGATTGCCCAGCTGATCGCCGCGCAGGAAGCCATGGGCGTCACCGGCGAAGAGGCAGCGTATGTGGCGCAGCAGATTGTGGATTCGTATTATGCCGAAAACGGCGGCTATGTGAATAACGGCGGCTATGTGGATAACGGCGGTTATGTGAATAACGGCGGCGATGCCGGTTACAACGGTGTACAGACAGCCGTCGGCGGCGGCGGTACAGATGCCGGCTACACCAATACGAATACCGGCACCTCTGCGGGGAATTATACCAACGGGAACGCCATTTCCCAGTCTTCCAATACCAGCAGCCGGGGACAGGCTATTCTGGCGTATGCCCAGCAGTTCATCGGCAATCCGTATGTATACGGAGGAAACAGTCTGACAGACGGTGTGGACTGCTCCGGCTTCGTGCAGCAGGTCATGGCGAATTTCGGCATCACGACCCAGCGTACTTCCTGGGGACAGGAAACCGACGGACAGGCGGTATCCTATAACGATGTGCAGGTCGGAGATCTGATCATTTACGACGGACATGTCGGTATCTATGCAGGTGACAACCAGATGATCAATGCGATTGACGAAGCGCATGGAATCGGTTATTCGGATGTCAAGAGCGGCCAGATCACCTCCATCCGGAGACTCGTGGAGGAGGACGCTCCGGCAGAGACCAATACGGAGACGTATACCGAAGATTATGCAGGTGATACCTATGTGGAAACGTACAGTGATGCTTCCTATACCGATCCTGCAGCTGCCGACACGACAGCGAGCAGCGGAACGGAAATGACCGCATGACAGATACACAGACCATACAGATGACCCGGTACATGCCGGGTCATTTTTTTTGGCTATTTGTCTGGCGTTGAGGCGTTGATGTCCGTCTGCAGACTTTGTTTCCTGAGTAAGAAGGTTGTGCTTTCGTTTGCGGAAAGGTAAAATAAAACCAGTTCGCAGAACAGAAAAAGGAGAAACAGACGATGGAAAAAGAAAACATACTGTATATCCAGGCACAGGCGGGAATCAGCGGAGATATGTTTACAGCGGCTCTGCTGGACCTGGGAGCGGATCCGGAGGTTCTGCAGAAGGTACTGAACAGTATCCCCCTGGAGGGTTTTACAACGGAGATCAGCCGGGTAAGCAAGGCCGGGATCAGCTGCTGTGATTTTGCCGTGCTGCTGGATGAAGCCTATGAAAACCATGATCATGATATGGCCTATCTGCATGGACACGCTCAGGAGCACGAAATGGCCTGTCTGCATGGACACGAGGAAGAACACGAAGCCGGGACACAGCCGGATAAGAAGCATAAACACAAGCATAAGAAGAAACAGAAACCGGACAAGAAAGAGCAAAAAAGAAAGCTTCAGGAACAGAAGGCAGAAACACCCTGTGAGCATGAACACGGGCACGGGCATGAGCACACCGGCGAGCATGAACACGGGCATGAACACGGGCATCAGCACGCCTGCGGGCATGCGCATATCCATCGGACAATGGCAGATGTAAGCCGGATTCTGGCGCAGACAGAGATGACGGAGAATGCCAGGGCGGTGGCATTGAAGATTTTTGATGTTCTGGCAGAAGCGGAAGCCAAGGCACATGGTACAACCAGGGAAAATGTGCATTTTCACGAAGTCGGTGCGGTGGATTCGATCGTCGATATTGTCGCTGCAGCTGTCTGTCTGGACAATCTGGGTGTACAGAAAGTGGTCATACCATATCTGTGTGAAGGACAGGGGACGGTCCGTACACAGCACGGGATCCTGCCGATCCCGGTACCGGCCGTAGCAGCCATTGCAGAAACAGAGGATCTGGCCCTGCATATACTGGATGCGGAAGGTGAATTTGTGACACCGACCGGGGCAGCCATCTGCGCTGCGATCCGGACGGATAAAGCGTTGCCGGAACACTGGCGTGTGAAAAAGACCGGCTACGGGGCCGGTAAACGCACTTACAGCATTCCGAGCCTGCTGCGGGTCATGCTGCTGGAGGAAGAAGAGGCACTGCCGGAGGCGGCCATATCCCGTCCGGATGAAGCCGCAGCTGCAGAAGGACTGCGTGCCGGAGGACGTCCGGAAGAAGGGATCTGGAAACTGGAGAGCAATATCGATGACTGCAGCGGGGAAATACTCGGCTACGTCAGTGGATGCCTGTTTGCGGCAGGCGCGCGGGATGTGTTTTTCACGCCGATCTATATGAAAAAGAACCGGCCGGCCTGGCAGCTGAGCGTGCTCTGCAATGAAGAGGTCATAAAGGAAATGGAACAGATCCTGTTCCGGGAAACGACAACGATTGGTATCCGCCGTGTCTATATGGAACGTACGGTGCTGCCGCGGGAGATCCGAAAGGTGCGGACGTCGGCCGGAGAAGTGGATGTAAAAGTCTGTCTGAATGGAGAGGAAGAAAAAGTCTTTCCGGAATATGAGAGCGCGGCGGCGCTGGCACGGGAAACCGGACGCCCTCTCGCAGCCATATTTCGCGAGGCACGGGAAAGCATGGCGTATGGCATACCGGCAAAAGAACAGCAGACGGAAAAGGCGTCCGCAGAGACGATAAGGTCGTAACAAAAGGCGGGGTGCAGAAACGATGAGGTACTGCACACGAGCCGCATGAGGGAGGAGCAGGATGAAAAAAGAATTTACATACCCGTCGGCGGACGGTAAAACACAGATCCATGCCATTTCCTGGGTGCCGGAAGGAAAGGTGCGGGCTGTGCTGCAGATTGCACACGGAATGGTGGAATTCATTGACCGGTATGACCGGTTTGCAGGGGTTCTGAATGCGGAAGG
>JAIKYQ010000038.1 GCA_024683035.1 Eubacterium sp. | reverse complement strand
CCGCGGGTCGTCCCTGGAGGCATCGCCGGTGTCTCTGCCGAAGTAATCCGGATCGGCATTTTCGCCTTCCACCAGTTCCTTCTGCGCGTCTGTCAGGGCATCCCAGGCTTCTTTGGCCGCCGCACACTGGGCGTCGGTCTCATCCGTCCGCTCCTGGACATAGATCGCGTCGATCAGGGCTGCCGCTTCATCGGCTGCCGCCTGGTCATCTGCCGCTTCCGCGCCTTCTTCCGCAGTCTCCTGCGTTTCCCCGATCACTTCTTCCAGCTTCTCGGCTGCCTCTTCCATTGATTCATTCAGTTCTTCTGCCGCCTGTTCTGTCTCTGCAGCCGCTTCCTCCTTCTGCTTCTGCAGCTCTTCCCAGGTAACGATCGTCGCCGCCGGGACAGCTATACTGCTGCCAGCCAGCAAAACGGCTGTCAGTCCCAGACTCAGCATTGTTGCCATGATGTTCCGTTTCATATGTTGCTCCTCCTGTCCTGATTATTGCTGATTCCTCTATCCTGTTTGATGCAGAGCCATCCACAAAAGACATCCCCCGCCTTATACAGTTCCGCTTCGCCGTCCTTCGCTCTTCCCCTGCCCTGCTGCAGGCAGCACCAGGCGCAAAATAGTAGGAGGCGGCAAATCCTCCGGATCTCTGGTGGTCGTCCGTTCGATGCTGCCGCCTCCGGATGCATGAGGAACGCGTAGGAGTATAGACTCGCAGGCGTTTCCGACAAAATAAAAAGCCCTTTGACCGAAGCAAAGGACATACAAAAAACACCATGTGTTTCTGCACGGCCAGTTACTCGTGGTCCGGAAGCTTCCGCTTCCTGTGCTTTACCCCAGGCAGGTCTCCTGACTCACAGTTCTCCGTTTCCGGCGCCTTCCCGGCTGACCAGTGGCACATGGCCGAAAACTCCCTGTTTACAGTGACGAGTTCGTACAGGACTTGCACCTGTTTCCCTTTTCACCGGAAGCGTATGATACGTTTCCGACACCTGAGGCTCATCTGTATTCATTTATTCCTGTATCATTATATCGCCATATTCCGCAGAATGCACGCAGTATTTTTAAAATCCGGGATCTTTCGGAGGATCCGGCATGTCCGGCTGTCTGCGGCATCTCAGTATTCGATTCCTTTCCGTGCACGGATCCCCTGATCAAACGGATGCTTTTCTTTTTTTATCACGGAAACATAATCTGCCAGGGCAAGCAGCTCCGGCGCCGGATCCCGCCCGGTCAGCACCACTTCCAGATCTTCCGGTCTGGAACGCAGGAAGACCATCAGGGCTTCCCTGTCTGCAAATCCCAGATTGTATGCCGCCAGAACTTCATCCAGCACCAGCAGACCGTATCTTCCGGAACCGGCACGTTCCAGTACTTCCGCCAGATAATGGGTATACGTCTTTTTTGCGCGTTCTCTGGTTTCTTCATCCATGCTGAAAGAGAAGCCAAAGCATTCCCGGCAGCAGACCGTTTCCACATTTTCCAGCTGTTCCAGTACCGCCAGTTCTCCGGATGAGCCGTCCTTCAGCATCTGGGAAAACAGCACGCGGCCGCCGCAGCCGGCAAACCGGACAGCCAGTCCCACGGCAGCCGTGGTCTTGCCTTTCCCCTCCCCGGTATAAATGTGGATATATCCGTGCTTACTTCCGTTTTCCATGCCGCCCTCCGCAGCCTGTTTCTGCGATCCTCCTGCGTGCTCCGCCTGTATCTGACTCCGGCACAGCCGGCCATCCGGCTCAGCCCGCGGATGAAGCGCGGAAACGCAAAACATCCATCAGCCAGGTCGTACCGTACCGATGCACACCTTCTTTATGGATCTGTTCCACCGTGACCTGTACTTCTCCGGCAGCACCCTGTTCTCTGGCTTTTGCCTCTGCCTCAGATGTTCCCGCTCTTCTGGCAAAAGCAAACGCCTCTTCCCGATCCTCAAACCGCGTTTTCTGTTCTGCGGTCAGGACTTCCAGCACTTCCCTGTCTCCCTGTCTGACCGGCGTGACCGTCACCTCGGTCACGGCCGAAAACCCTCCTGTCACCGCGCCGACCGCATTGGCCACATCGGCATATGGCGGAAGGACCGCCTCCGTATGGAGCATGGCTGCCACGCGCGGCAGAAACACATGGGACGGTGCCCCGACCGCGATGATCTTCGCCGGTGTCTGAAACAGGACCGGGAGCATGCGCTCTTTTTCACAGAAAACCGCTGCCGGCAGGCCTTGTTCAGAAACACTGTTCTTCTGTGTCTCCGCTGCCCGGCCGGACAGCTCCTGCCTGTGTTCCCGTTCCAGTTCTGTCTTCCAGGAATGATCGATCAACGCCCGGATCTGTCTGTCATCCGGTTCGTCGATGCCGCGGCATTCCGTTGTCAGCAGGATCCGTATCAGGTTTTTATACAAGCGTTCCGTGACCAGATCATATACGGTCCGGCAGAGATCTTCTACATTTTTCGCTTCTGACGAACGAACGACAAAATGCGCCGCGTAAAGGGACGCTTCTTTGCAGTATCCTTCGAAATCTCCGCGGATATGCATGATATCCGTCGGTGTCAGACCCGCACGCAGGATCACGCCGTTTTCCTCCAGGTGCGCCGTCGTCAGACTGTACACATCGCTGCCTGCTGCCCTCGCGGCATCCTCCAGTGACAGGGGCTGTTTTGCCAGAGCACAGCACAGCGCCTTTTCCTCGTCTGAATACTCCCTGCTTCCGGCAATATCCTTCTGTACCACCAGAAACTCATGGATCGGATACGGATGGTTTCTTTCTTCCGCATCCAGCTTTCGCAGTTTTTCCAGGACCGACGGATACCGGGCTGCCAGATCACAGAGCGGGATCACGCGGTAGTTTTCCAGATACAGCCGGCCGGCCGAACTGTAATGCACCGCCGTATCGCCTCCCAGACCAAACGTATCCACATACAGGCCTTTGACAAACGTCTTCCAGGCACCGATCCGGATCCCGTCTCCGGAATAGTCCGGCACACCATTCCGGATCAGAGCCACGTCTGTTGTCGTCCCACCGATATCCACAACCAGGGCCTGTTCTTCCTCTGCCAGGATCCCGGCACCGGTCACACTGGCTGCCGGCCCGGACAGCAGTGTCTCCACCGGCCGCAGCAGCGCATATTCCCGGGACATCTGTGAACCGTCGCTTTTGATGATCGTTGTGGGAAGCTGCAGTCCCATTTCTTCAAAGGTAAGCCGGATCGCCTCCATGAACCGACGCACTTCCGGGACCAGACGGGCATTCAGCAATGCACCTGCCCCGCGCCGGTACAGATTCCGGTCCGGGAACAGGTCATGCCCCAGGATCACCGGCAGCTCAAACTCCTCCCGTATGATCTCCGCAGCCTTTTTTTCGTAGGCACCGTTATGATCCGCCGCATACATCTGCACCACGGCGGCACAGTCGCAGTCCTTCAGAAATTCCCGGATCTCCTCCCGGAAGCGGTCCCAGTCCGGTTTCTCGGATTTTTCCCGGGACGATACGATCCGGCAGTCGACCAGCAGGACATCGCGGCTGCTGCGGATACCATAGGATGCGTGCGTTTTTTCGAAGACTTTTCTGTCCGGACCGATCAGGATCAGCTTGCCGCGGCCTCCCTTGTCTTCGACACAGGCATTGGTGGCAATGGTCGTGGAAAGAGCGATCGTTCCGCTCTTGTGCAGCAGTTCCTGCGGCAGCTGTTCAAGTGCTTTCCGGATGCCGATCTTCAGATCATCATGGGTCGTCTGTGCCTTTCCGGAAGCCAGTACCGCATTGGTCTCCAGATCGCAGATCACGGCATCCGTACAGGTGCCGCCGGTGTCGATTCCGATTCCGAGCATAAGGTCTCCCTGTCTTTCCCATGTCCCGGGCACTCCTCTGTCGGTACCCGGTACGGTAAACCACTAAAACAAAACGCAGGATGAATAGGTGATGGTCTGCGGGCCGTAATAGTAGGGCGTCTCTGCCAGCTGACAGACTTCCGAAACGACCAGGCCATACGCTTCCATGGAAGAAACCATCCGATCGGGAAAACGGCAGGGTGCGTCCGGCCACGTGCATTCCGCACAGATATGGCAGGCTCCGGATCCCATGGGCATGTATTCCTCTTTCCCGGCAATTTCTCTGCAGAAGGCCTCAAAATGCTGCTTCTGCTGTTCGTCTGCCTCCATCATGGTCTCTACATCATAATCATCTTCGAGCTCGGCCGTCGTCTGCAGCAGGATACCCCAGGTAAACTGTCCTGCTCTCGTGCGTGCTTCTTCCAGTGTTCCGCAGGCCGGCGGGCAGCTCCAGCATTTGTTGTATTTCTGGCACTTATCCGCCGCACACATATCCCGCACCTCCTGCAGAAAACGGAGTTTCTCCGCAGGAAAAAAACCATAGTGTGAAAAACCGCATGTTTCCGCCAGCCGTGCCGCTTCTTCCCTGGTCATTGTCTGCCTCCTCAAAAAAACATATACTCTACATACAAATCATTGAACACCCTGCTCTCCGACAGGCTTACTTCCTCCGAGAGCAGCACAGCCTGTTCAAATCGCTGCCGTACCGCCGGATCGCAGGCTGCCAGCACGGCACCGGCCAGGGAACTGTTGCCGGCGGCTTCCGTCTTTTCGATCAGCTCTTCCGGAAGGATCCCGATGCCGGCTGCTTTTTTCAGATCGATCTTCTGTCCGAATCCTCCAGCCAGATACAGCCTGTGAATTCCTTCGTACGTCACTCCGTACTCTTTCATCAGCGTCTCTGCCCCGGCGCGTATGGCCGATTTGGCCAGCTGCACTTCCCGGATGTCCCGGTCCGTGAAAACGATCCCTTCTGTCAGAGGGAATCCGTCATCCACATAGTCGTCATCCATCAGGCCGGTCTCATCCACAATCTCTTCTTTCAGGAGCTCATACATAATCTCCAGTACGCCTGTGCCGCAGAGGCCGACCGGTTCCTTGTCCCCGATCGTCTCGTACTGCACGGCGCCGTCCGTGACGGTGACACGGCTGATCGCACCCGGAATTCCGGCCACACCGCAGGAGATATTGCCGCCCTCAAAGGCAGGTCCGGCTGCCGTGGAAGCCACGAGGATCCTGTCTTTGTTTCCGATCGCCATCTCCCCGTTGGTACCCAGGTCGATCAGCATGCAGACCTCTTCGCTCTGGTCCATACCGGAAGCGACGATGCCGGCCACGATATCCGCTCCGACATATGTACTGATACCCGGCAGGATCAGGTAATTGTCCTTCTGGTGCAGGGAAATGTCCACCGGCGTAAACGGAGCCACGCCCAGCGTTTCACAGGACAGCCCCTGCAGCAGATGCTCCATGGTCGTATTGCCGGCGATCACCGCCGGTACCGTTTCCGGATCCTCTCCCATCTCTGTGATCAGCTGCTGCAGATCCTTCTGCACCAGCTGCTGCAGTTCTTCTCCCTTGCCGTCGTTGGAGGCCTGTATACGGGAGATGACATCCGCCCCGTATGCCCGCTGATGATTGACACAGGTACGGGAATCCAGGATCTGCTGCCGTTCCGTATCCAGAAGGGCTGCCGCAATGGTCGTCGTACCGATGTCAATCGCAACCGCGTGATGGCCGCTGCTGCCGCCGGTCCTTCCGTCCGTCTGGATCGTTTCCACTGCGATCTCTTCCTCTGCCTGTTCGAATGCCACTTCAAAGGGACCATCCGGACAGCAGCGGCAGGCCAGCCGCACGCCTTCTGCCAGTTGTTCTTCCGAAAGCTTTTTCTTTTCTTCCTCCAGCGGATCCGGAGCGCCGCCCAGAAACTGCACCTTACATTTTCCGCAGGTTCCCCTTCCTCCGCAGTCCGCCGGAAGAAAAATCTGCTCCTTCTGCAGAAGTTCCAAAACCGTTGTCTTTCCGTTTCCTTCGCCGGTATATCGCTGCATGGCCGTTCCTTTCCCTGTGCATCTGTATGTCCGCTTTTAAAAACAGGGGCTGCGGTCCGCAACCCCCTGATGATACCATATAAAAATAAGGTACTGCTCTGTTTATTGCCCTGGCATAAGCTTCGTGGCTCCTACACACTTTCGTGCTTATGCAGCGCAGCCGCTATCCGGGCTTACGCAATGAACTCCAGTGCTTTTTCTGCAGCGCTGGTGGCGTCTTCCGTATAGGCATCGGCTCCGACGCTGTCGCAGAATTCCTGTGTGACAGGCGCACCGCCAATCATGATCTTCACCTGGTCGCGGATACCGCGTTCTTCCGCAGCTTTCACGACTTCACCGATCTTCGGCATGGTGGTGGTCAGAAGAGCAGAGCAGGCAATGATCTTGCAGTCGTTATCGATCGCAGCCTGGATGAACTTCTCCGGTGCTACATCGACACCCAGATCGATCACTTCAAAACCTTTTCCTTCAAACATCAGCTTGACCAGATTCTTGCCGATATCATGCAGGTCGCCTTCGACTGTTCCCAGAATGATCTTGCCTTTGGATGTGCTCTCGCCTTCAGCCAGATGCGGTTTCAAGATTTCAACGCCGGCATTCATGGCACGGGCCGCAACCAGAACCTGCGGTACAAAGACTTCGTTTGCTTTGAACTTGGCGCCGATGATGTCCATGCCTGCCAGAAGTCCTTTGTTCAGAATATCTGCCGCCGCAATGCCTTCATCAATCGCCTGCTGGCACAGAGCCGATACGTCTTTCCGTTTTCCTGCCTGCAGTTTTGCCGAAATGTCATCTAAAATAGCCATTCTTTTTATTCCTCCTGAAGTTGCTAAAACCTACCGTTCCTCATGCCCTTACAGCATAAAATATTTTTTATTATAATGTTGGTAATTTTATTATGATTCTGAGATTTTTTTTGGAAATTGTGCTACACTGTATGCATGGCACATTATCTGTTTCAATACTATCCGGAAGAAAAGTTTCAGGAAGTCCTGCGGACATACCATGTCTGTACGGATCTGCATGTCCAGCTTCTAAGCGAGGACGGCAATGTGCTGATCAACGAGGGGACCAGCGCCCCCTTCTGTGCGGAGATCATGCGGCATCTTCCGGACGGCGATACCTGCATGGCACAGCACCTGAAAGCCGGCAAACAGGCTCTGCGCTTCGGCGAAGCATACCTGTTTGACTGCCACGCCGGCCTGTATCATATTGTCTTTCCGATCCTGAATAAAAAGACCATGCTGGGTTCCGTCATCGCGGGTCCGTTTCTGATGGACGAACCGGACGCTTCGCTGATCCTGGAACTGAGCAGAAAATACGACCTCGATACCCGGTCTCTTCTCTCTCTTTCCGAGCATTCCTATCAGCTCAAGACCATTTCTCCGGAACTGGCCCAGGAATACAAGCGCCTGCTGTATTATCTCGTCAGCAGCCTGACCAGTACCGGAGAAGAACTGATGAGCGCCAATAACACCCGTCTGCTGCAGCAGTCCCGGATCAATGAATCCATCCAATTGTATAAAAACAGCGGTGTCCGGGATACCCTGCAGTATCCTCTGCACCTGGAATCCCGCCTGATCACCAAAATCAAGACCGGCGATCTGCAGAAAGCGCGCAAAACCCTGAACGAACTGTTTGCCTATCTGCTGCTGTACGAAGGGCATGATATCCGGAGGATCCGGGTCCGTATCGTGGAACTCTGCTCGCTGCTTTCCCGTGCGGCGATCGAACACGGCTCGGACGTGGACCGGATCCTGGATCTGAACGAAAAACTGATCTCATCGATCCTTATAGCAAAAGACGTCTATGAGATCAGTTATATCCTGCATGACAACATGGATATCTTTACGGAAAGCCTGTTCTACACCTCCGATAAAGGCAACTCCCTGATTCGCAACGCCACGGAATACATTGCCGTCCATTTTTCAGAGGAGATCACGCTGACAGACGTCGCCGAAGCCATCCACCTCAATGCCACCTATCTTTCCACCCTGTTCCGGCAGGTCACCGGCCGTTCTTTCAAGGATTACCTGAATCAGGTGCGGATCCGGGAGGCACAGCATCTGCTGAAAAACACCGATTATCCCATCATGGAGATCAGCATAGCCTGCGGCTTCAGCGACCAGAGCTACTTCACCAAAGTCTTCCGGAAATATACGGGCCTCACCCCCAAACAGTACAGATAAAGGGATCAGAATTCTGATCCCTTTACCTATCCTATCCGTATCCAAATGAATACTACTCTTATTTTCCGTAGAATTCGTTCACGCCTTCAAAGAACGACTGGATATTCTCCCACGGAGACAGGGGCGGAATATCGCATCCGGAAGAGGGCACGAAGTTCTTGTACTGCGAACATTTTTCCATCAGGGCGATCGTCGCTGCCTTCACCGATTCCGGTGTACCGTTGCGGAACTGACCGGCCGGATCTACATTCCCCATGGCGATGATGTTTTCCGGAACCTTCGGCATCATTTCGGCCATATCGATCGCATTGCCGAAATGCAGCATGCGGCAGCCGTTCTGCGCGATGGAATCGATCAGCTGGATCGTGCAGTTCCCGCAGTTGTGATACACAACCAGGAACTCATCCGTCTGTACGGCCTGTACGATCTTCTTCATGTATGCCGCAGAAAACTCTTCTTCCAGATCCGGAGAAAGCAGGCCTGCCAGCGGTTCGGCAACTACAACACCGTTTGCACCGGTCTCTTTATAGGCATTGATGTACCGGATCAGAAAATCCGTGACTTTTTCCAGTACGGTGTGCACCATGTCCGGCTCTTCATAGCAGTAGATCATGGCTTCCGAAACATCCATCAGACGGCCGGCCAGAGAAAACGGTCCGATGGAACCGGCGAATACCGGACGGTCCGTGATCAGCTTGGTCGCTTTGCCCATGGCTTCCAGATACAGTTTTGTACGGCCGGCCCCGACTTCCGGAACCACCAGTGCATCTGCTTCTTCTTCATCGTTTACGATACTGCCGACAACAGTAGGCACTTCATCATCAGACACATGGATCGTGGAACCAAAGGCTTCGGCTTCTACGGACAGATCCATAAAGCTGACCGAAGCGGCCGCATCCGGTGTCTGTTCTGCCACGATCCTCATGGCTTCTGCCTGCAGTTCACTCCGATTGATCAGTTCCTTGACCGTAACGCCCATCTTCTGGATGGCAGGGAACGAAAGCACCGGCATACCTTTCTTCTGCTCCGCCGCGAGCATATCGTCTACCCATTTCATCATGTTCATAACCATGTCCTCCTTTTCGTCCGTACTGTTTACAGCGGCATTTCTTCTGTTCTCACATCGGTAACTGTTGTATTCACTATAAAACAGACGGTTTCCGAAAAGTCTTAGATTCTTTTGGGTTTTGGTAATTATTTTACATCTTCCAGTCTGCAGATCCGGTATACGGCCCGCATATCGACCGCTGCGCGCACGCTGTCGGCCAGCAGATCGTACTGCCGGTCCATATAGGTCTGTTTATCCTCTGTCCGGCCGATGTCCTCTTCCGCCTCCGGCCGTTCCTGCCGGTCTTCTTCAGACGGAACCGGGATTCCTTTCCGCTCTGCCAGATATAAGGCCAGTTTCTCTGTGAGTTCTCCGGTGTCAAACAGGCCGTGCAGGTAGGTCCCGAACGCCGTTCCCTGTATACACCCCTCGGGTGTTCCGTTTTCCAGGATGCAGAACGGCTCACCCTGTATATCGGTTATGCCCATATGGATTTCATAGCCGTCGATCCGCGCACCGGCAAACGGAGCAGCCGTGACATCGGCACAAAAACGGGTACGGACTTTTGTGTCCCGGAATACGGTCTCCACCGGCAGCAGTCCCAGTCCGTCCAGTTCTTCCCTGTCTCCCTCCAGTTTCTCCGGATTATACAGCTTCGTCCCCATCATCTGGTATCCGCCGCATACGCCCAGGACCGGGACTCCTTTCTCCGCCAGCTTCTGCACCAGCGTTTCCAGCCCGCTCTCACGCAGCCACACCAGATCGTCCATGGTATTCTTGGTTCCGGGCAGGATGATCAGATCCGGCCTGCCCAGATCCGCTGTCGTGCGGACATACCGGATCCCCAGCAGGGGATGCATTTCCAGCGGCGTAAAATCCGTGAAATTCGAAATATGCGGAATCCGGATGACGGCGATATCCAGCGGCTTGTTCACGCGCCTCTGCTCCAGCACCGGCGCCAGGGAATCTTCATCATCCACATCCACCTGTACGTACGGCACCACGCCGATCACCGGGATGCCGGTTTTCTCTTCCAGCATGGTCAGCCCCGGCCGCAGGATTTCGACATCGCCCCGGAATTTATTGATGATCAGCCCCTTGATCCGGGCTTTTTCCTCCGGCTGCAGCAGCTCCGTTGTCCCGTACAGCTGGGCAAAAACCCCGCCGCGGTCGATATCGCCGGCAAGCAGTACCGGTGCATCGGCCAGCTCCGCCATGCCCATGTTGACGATATCGTCCTGCCGGAGATTGATCTCCGCGGGACTGCCGGCCCCTTCGATAACGATGATGTCATTTTCCTCTGCCAGCGCCTGATAGGCTTCCATGATCTCCGGAATCAGTTTTCTTTTATAGCGGAAATACTCTGCCGCCGACATCTGCCCCCGGATCTCGCCGTTTACGATGACCTGGCTTCCCGTATCGCTCGAAGGCTTCAGCAGGATCGGGTTCATCCGGACATCCGGCTCGATCCCGGCCGCCTCAGCCTGCATGACCTGGGCGCGTCCCATTTCAAACCCGTCCCGAGTCACATAGCTGTTCAGGGCCATGTTCTGGCTTTTAAACGGAGCAACCCGCCAGCCGTCCTGCCGGAAGATCCGGCACAATGCTGCCACCAGGAGGCTTTTCCCGGCCCCGGACATCGTTCCCTGGATCATGATGCATTTTGCCGTTTCCCGGTCCGCATTCATACGTTTTTCCATAAAAATCCTTATCCCTGCCATCCCCGTTTGCCGGGATCCAGCATATCCGCCGCCGTATACAGCAGCGCATTACAGACAGCCGCTGCCACATTGCTGCCGCCCTTGCGCCCGAAAGCCGCGATCGCCGGCACACCGTATTGCTCACAAACTGCAAACAGTTTTTCTTTGCTTTCCACCACATTGACAAAGCCCACCGGAACACCGATCACCAGGGACGGCCGCAGTCCGTCTTCGATCTGTTCCGCCAGCGTCAGCAGCGCCGTCGGTGCATTGCCGACGGCAAAAACGGCTTCCGGCCAGCGCGCGGCCCCGTAAACCATGGAAGCTGCCGCCCGGGTAGTCCCCTCCTGCTTTGCCTTCTGCTCGATCTCCGGCTCCGCCATAAAACAAAAAGCTTCCGCCCGCAGCTTTTTCAGGGATGGTTTGCTGACACCCGCCAGTGCCATATTCGTGTCTGTAATGATCACGGCTCCGCCTTCTGCCAGTTTATGTACCGCTCTGCCGACGGCCCCTGCGGTAAACCGCAGATTTTGGGCATAGTCAAAATCCGCCGTCGTGTGGATAACACGGCGGATCACAGCCGCATTCTCCTCCGGAAGCACGATCCCCCGTTCTTCCAGCTCTTTTGCAATGATCGCCATGCTGGTCCGTTCAATATCGGCCGGCAACGTATGTATCTGCATCTGTTTCTGCCCCCTTACCTGGCTGCATCGCGAAATTCCGTCGTGAACCCGGGATCATACAGCTTGCTCCGTTCATATCCCTTCTGCAGGAAATCACCGACCACGATCAGCGCTGTCTTCCGGATCGCTTCTTTTTCCGCCGTCTCCGCCAGCGTTCCGACCGTACAGTAAAACACTTTTTCTTCCGGCCAGGTGGCTTTGTAGACGATGGCGGCCGGTGTCTCCTCTGTGTAGGCACCCGCCAGCAGTTCCTTCTGCACGTCACGGATCAGCCCCATGGAAAGGAACACCACCATGGAGCAGCCGTGTATGGCCATGCTCCGGAGCTTCTCCCGCTCCGGGACCGGCGTGCGTCCCTCCATCCGGGTGATGATCACGCTCTGGCTGACAGACGGCAATGTATACTCGGTCTGCAGCGCCGCCGCTGCTCCGCAGAAGCTGGAGATGCCCGGTGTATCGTCATAGTCGATGCCGAGCCGGATCAGCTCATCCATCTGTTCCCGGATTGCTCCATAGAGGCTCTGATCACCGGTGTGCAGCCGCACCACATCCTTTCCGGCCGCATCCGCCACTTTCATGACCCCGATGACGTCTTCCAGTGTCATATAGGCGCTGTCATACACCACACACTCGGGTTTCCGTTCCTCCAGCAGTGCCGGATTGACCAGACTTCCCGCATATATGATGACATCGGCCTCCCGGATCATCCGTGCGCCCCGCAGGGAAATCAGATCCGGCGCTCCGGGGCCGGCTCCCACAAAATGAATCATGACCAACCCTCCTTTATACTCTCCAGTGCTGCCACGGCATTCCGCACGCAGTCGTCGCAGGAACACACGGCCTTGCCTGTATCTCTTCCCTTCAAGTCTTTACACAGAGAAGCCCCGCAGGTTTCGGTAAACATGCGCTGCAGGGCTGCCGCATCCCGCGCTACCGGCTTTCCTTCATACCGCAGCAGGCCGAGCACAGTCGCGGCGCCGCACAGTGCTCCGCAGGTTGCCTCCATATTGCCCATGCCGGCACCGAAAGCCGCTCCGATCTTTTTCATCTGCTCTTCGCTGTATCCCGTTTCCTCTGTGTACACACAGAGTACTGCCTGCGCACAGTTGCAGCCCCTGTGTTTCCACTGTACCACCTGTTCTTTTTTATCCATTCTCAACTCCTGCCGCCGACTCCGATGCCTTCTTTTTATGATATCCTCTTCTGGTGACCATGGATCCCCGTATATTTTCCGTGCCGCTGCAGCCGATGAACACGGTTGTAAACATATCGACCGGGGTGTCTTTCAGTTCATCCAGTGTGAGCAGCCTCTTTTCCTGTCCCTCCCGGCCGATATTGCGCACGATCCCGCAAATTGTCTCCGGATCCTTTTTCTCCAGCAGAATCTCACAGGCCTTCTGCAGATAATCAGCCCGCTTATGGGATCCGGGATTATACAGGCAGACTGCAAAATCCGCTTCCGCCGCACAGCGCAGCCGCTTTTCGATCAGTTTCCAGGGAGTGAGCAGGTCCGAAAGGGAGACCACGCAGAAATCGTGTCCCAGCGGTGCCCCCAGAACGGCCCCCCCGGACAGAGCCGCCGTCACACCGCAGATGACCTCGACCTCTGTTCCGGGATACTCTCCCGCCAGTTCGAGCAGCAGGCCGGCCATACCATACACGCCGGAATCGCCGCTGCAGACCATTGCCACAGTCTTTCCCTGCTGCGCCGCTTCCAGCGCCATCCGGCAGCGCTCCGTTTCTTTGGTCATCGGTGTGGAAAGCAGCTCTTTTCCCTGAAAATACGGAGCCACCAGATCCAGATAGACCGGATATCCGCACAGTACCTCTGCGGCCTCCAGAGCCGCCGCTGCTTCCTGTGTCATATACTCTCTGCCGCCGGGACCGATCCCCACGGCGTAAACCTTTGCCATACGCTTCTCCTGTTCTGTTTTCTCGAGCTGTCGTAACCGTGTCTGTTCTTCTATTCTGCAATATGGGCGATGGCCTTGGCCAGTTCTTTCTTCTGTGCGAGATTCCCCTGCCGGGAGATCATGATCCGCTGTGCCTGCGGACTGCCCGCACCGTGCATGGACTCTGTCCGGTAGCCGACCGCCGCCGTACCCAGTGCCAGGTTTTCGATCAGCCGCAGGATCCGCAGGCGGTTTTCTGTGGAAACATTCTCCGTTCCTTTCAGGTATTTATCGATCACCGGTCCCAGATCCGGGTCCCTGAAATCCTTCTCGGACGGTGCTGTCACAACCAGGCCGCCGGCAAGATCCTCCGCCAGCCGCACGATCTCATACGGGAAACGGGTGACATTCTGCTTGCAGATGTTTGCCAGCAGCAGATCGATCATGTAGTTCCCGCTCTTTGTCGGTTTCCCTTCCGCCGAACAGGCAATCCCGCAGCTGTACAGGGTTTCGTTCAGATGCGTCATCTCGATCAGTTTATCCTTGACGTGGCTGGCCCTGGCGGCACCGTTATACTCTGCCGCCACTGCCGCGGCGCCGATCAGCACATCCCCGACACCGACCTTGCAGCCGCCGTAGCTCTGCCTGTGATACCCGGCAAACCGTTCCACCAGCATGCCGGCAAACTCGGTTTCCCCGTTCAGGAAGATCCGGTCATTGGGAACAAACACATGATCAAAGATCACCAGGGCTTCCACCCCGCCGAATTCTTCATTTCCGACATCCAGCGGCGCATTTTCCAGTTTTCTGGTATCGCAGCTCTGCCGTCCGATGATCATGTAAATGCCCTCCGCATCCATCGGTACGGCAAAAGACACGGCGTAGTCCTTGTCTTCCGGTCCCATGGAGATCGTCGGCATGACGATGACCTCGTGGCTGTTCAGCGCACCTGTCTGATGCGCTTTGGCACCGCAGACCACGATCCCGTCTTTTCTGCGTTCCACCACGCGCAGGTACAGGTCCGGATCCGCCTGCTCATGCGGTGCCTTGCTCCTGTCCCCCTTAGGATCGGTCATGGCCCCGTCCACCGTCAGATCCTTTTCCTGGCAATACAACATGAACTTTTTGAAGTTTTCAAAATACGGTGTCCCGTATTTCTGATCGATCTCATAGGCTGTCGAATAGACCGCGTTAAAGGCATCCATACCGACACACCGCTGGAAACAGGCGGCCGTCTTCTGCCCGAGCAGGCGCTGCATTTTTACTTTGTTGATCAGGTCCTCCGTGCTGCGGTGAATGTGCGTAAAACGATTGATCCTCTCTCCGGTATCCGGAGAGATCACGGTCATCAGATCCTGATACTCCGGCATCTGCGCCAGGTCATAGGTCATCCGCACTGAATTCAGGGACGGACGCAGGATCGGGTCATCTACGGGGTTTTCGATTTTTTCTCCAAACATGTACACCTGCATCTTCCGTTTCCGGATACTTGCGATATACTGCTCGCCTGTCATCAACGCCATACTGTTACCTCCTCTTTCATAAACCTCACCAATTCCAATCCGGATGATAGGCCCTGACGGCCAGTGCCATCGTCACGCCGTCGTATTTCTTTTTCGGAATCCATAGGCGGCCGCCTCCTGCCTGTCCTGCCGGCGCTGCCGTCCCGCACACAGCACTGCGTTCGCAGACATTATCCACGCCGGTAACGCTTTCCACGAATGCCGATGAAGAAAAGTCCCCGTCCGCCTTACGCAGTTCTTCCGCCGTAAAGGTCACAAACGGCAAATCGTGTGTTTCACAGAATCCTGTCAGTCCGGCCTCTTCTTTTTTCAGATCTATACTTGTTACCAGACAGACGGCTTCTTCTGCTATCCTGTATTCCGCCTGAAACTGCCGCCAGCAGTTTTCGATCTGTGTTTCTTCTGTTCCCTTCCGGCATCCAATCCCCAGCACAACGATCCGCGGGATCAGCCGCAGCGGTTCCGGATCCGTTCCAGGTGTCTGAAAAATATCCACCAGTACATCCGGATGACACGGTTCCCCTTCCGCCTGCTGTCCGTCCGCTTCACCCTGCAGGCCTGCAGAAGGCCGGCAGCCATATACCGGCCGGACAAAGGCCGGCGCCTCTCCCCGGACCGGCCAGCGGCTTTGTATGGTCATGGTTTCCCCGGCCAGAATTCCGGAAGAGACTCTCTGGATCCTGCCCGGGTTCCGTACGGCGCAGTTCTGCCGCGTTGCCCATTCATCCACGGCAAACCGCCCGTTTACATCCGTCGCCGTCGTAAGGACCGGCGTCCCTCCGCAGACGGCCGCCAGCCGCCGGGCCAGTTTGTTGGCTCCTCCCAGATGCCCGGAAAGAATCGGGATCACAAACTGTCCGCCCTCATCGATCACCACAACGGCCGGATCCGCCGCTTTGCTTTTTACAAACGGGGCGATCGCCCGCACCGCGATCCCGGCCGCACCGACAAAAACCAGGGCGTCTGCCCGGGAAAAATGTGCCGCTGTCCATGCCTGTACCCCGCCGGACTCGCGGCTGCGAAAGACGCACCCGCCCGCCGCAGCGGCCAGCCGTTCCGCCAGGGCAAAACCCGCCTCTGTAAAAGCCAGAAAAAACAGGTTCTTTTCCGCACCTGCCTTTCCGTTGCCGTCGCTGTATGTCATATATCCTCTCCCGTATTACAACACGCGGATTTCCGCCTGCGGCGATTCCCCGTCCGCAATGGTCAAAATCGCATAGGTCTTTTCCTTCGGGTATTGCCGCGGCCTTGCCAGACTGCCCGGATTGACAACGAGGATGCCCGTGGTTTCATCCCTGTACAGTGCCGGCACATGCGTATGCCCGTACAGGACCACATCGGCTTTCTGTATATGTCCCTGCCGGACCAGCGGCTGTACATCAAAACGCACCTGATAACGGTGCCCGTGCGTTACAAAAATCCGGGAGCCTCCCAGATTAAACAGAAGCTCCCGGGGAACATCAGAAACCAGATCACAGTTTCCCCTTACCGCAAGATACCCAAAGTCCTGTACACCCAGTACAGAACCCAGATTTCCTTCCACATCACCGCAGTGCACCAGGGTATCAAACGGTTTTTCTTTTTCGATCGCTTCCCGCAAGACATGCATGTCTCCGTGCGTATCGGAAAGGACCAGGCATCGGAAATTCTTTTTCATGGCCTGCCGCACCATCCGTGCGCCCTCTGCCGGCACGGCTGTGCCGGTCCGAAGGGATCGTTCCCGCGGATGATCTTCTCTTACCTCCTGCTCAACACCATGTTTTCATAAATACAAGTATATACTCCAGGGCTTCCCCTGTAAAGCCGTTGGCGAACCCGTGACCGGCGCCCTGCAGCACGTGCAGTTCCCCCTGCGGCAGCACTTCCGCCGCCCTTTCCACCAGGGACAGATCGGATATCTGATCCTGGTCTCCGTGCAGCAGCAGGACCGGCCCGCCGTACCCGGAAAGCTCCCGGAACAAGTCCAGATCCCAGATATCTTCCGCATAATTCCTGCCCACATGAACGGAGCCATACAGATCATATTCTTCCGGTATCTCTTCCCGGTCCGCAAACTGTTTATGCACATCCAGGGGCAGGTTGAACGCCGGATACAGCAGGATCATACCGGCGACCCGATCTGCATTCCTGCAGCCGGCCAGCGCCGCTGCCACGCCGCCCTGGCTTCCGCCCAGCAGAAAGATCTTCTTCGGATCCACGAAATCCCATGAGGTCGCAGCCGCCAAAACCGCTTCCAGATCCGACTCCTCGGTCATCACCGACATGCCGACCGTATCTCCGTCGCTGTGGTTGCCTCCCACGGTGCCGCCCCGAAAATCAAACAAATACACCGCATAGCCTTCCTGTGCCAGCCGTTCCGCATACGGAATCCCGGTTGTGTGGCTGACGCCCAGTTCATGGGCATGGATGACCAGCGGCATAACTCCTTTCCGGTCCGGTATATACGCGATCCCGTAGATCTTCTGTCCGTTGTTCTCACACCAGATTTCTCTTTTTTGATAGGAAAACGTTCTGCTCTCTTCTTCCCGGATAAGGCTGTCCGCCGGCCCGTCTTTGCTCTGCACCGCCTGTTCTGCGGGATCGTCTTTGGCCTGCACCGCTTGTTCCGCGGGATCGTCTTTGCCCTGTTCCGCCGTGCCGCAGCCGGCCAGCAGCATCCAGGCACACAGCAGGAGAAGGCCGACCCTTCGCACAGCTGACCGTTTCCCGTTTTTGCCCGGGTCTTTTTCTTCGGATGATTTCTTCCGCATGCAGACGTCTCCCCTCTTCACAGCCGGCGTCTCACAGCTGCGGCAGCAATTCATCCAGCGTACGCGGCGTATAGTCCATATAGGGCAGCATCACACCGGTATTGGCCATACGGCAGACATCCTGCCGTACGTACAGATTCCGCATCAGCCGTTTTGCATTTTCCATGATATTCCAGTCATACGAAGCGTGCACATGACCATAGAGATGATACCAGCCAAAATACTGATCGTGAAAAGCCGGGATGGGATAATGACAGAGCACAACCTGCCGGCCGCCGTCCGTGATCTCCCGGTATTCCGCTGCATCCTCAAAACAGTCGTGCAGTGCTTCTGCCGCTTCTGCGGAATCATGATTTCCCAGGATCAGCGCCTTTTTTCCGTTCAACCGCTGCAGGATCTCTTTCCAGCGCGCCGCATCTCCCGCACAGAAATCCCCCAGGATCCAGGTCAGATCCTGTTCTTTGACCACCCGGTTCCAGTTCCGGATCATGGTCTCATTCATGTCCTCCACATTGTCAAACGGGCGGTTGTCATACGGAATGATATCCGCATGATCAAAGTGCATGTCGGCAATATAACGAATACTCATCTGGTTTTTCCCTCATCCGGAAACTACATGCTGGCTTCCAGCAGCTTTTTTGTATACTCCTCTTTCGGGTGATCGTACACCTCTTCCACCGGCCCCTGCTCTACGATCCGCCCGTCCTTCATGACCAGCACCCGGTCGCACAGCTGATACACCACATTCAGATCATGGGAAATAAACAGATAACTCAGGTCAAATTCATCCCGCAGCTCCCGCAGCAGCTTCAGGATCTGAGCCTGAATAGTGACATCCAATGCGCTGACCGGCTCATCGGCAATGACAAACCGCGGCCGCCGGATCAGGGCGGCTGCGATACTGACGCGCTGCCGCTGCCCGCCGCTGAGTTCGTCCGGTCTGGCTTCATAGAACTCTTCCGCAAATTCCACCCGCTGCAGCATGTCCCGCACCCGGCGCTTCCGCTCCTCCGCGTCATATTTTCCAAAGATGCGCAGCGGTTCTTCCACCGACCACCAGGCACTGTAAGCCGGATTCAGAGAGCTGTACGGATCCTGAAAAATGATCTGCGGCCGGGGTGTATGATGGATGATCTCACCCTTCTCCGGCTTCAGCAGTCCTAGAATAGCCCGGGCAAGCGTCGATTTTCCGGTGCCGCTTTCCCCTACCAGACCCAGTATTTCCCCGTGCCGCACGACAAAATCCACATCATGCAGCACCTCTCTGTATTTTCCGCCGTGTCCTGCAAATCCGCCGCTGTGGTAGCCCGCACTGACGTGCTTCACTTCCAGGACGAGGCCGTCGTTTTCCGCATTCATAGTGTTCCTTCCCGTCCGTCCGCCTCGGCAGCGTCACCGGACAGAGCTTTTTTCACTTGTTTCATGCGCCCGTCCCGTGTAGGGATAGCTTCGATCAGGCGCTGTGTATAGGGATGCTGCGGATGGTAAAAGACTTCTTCCGTCGTTCCGGTTTCCACCAGCTTACCCTGCTGCATAACCGCCACCCGGCTGCAGAGCTTCCGCACGACGTTCAGGTTATGAGAAATGAACAGCATCGAGATCCGGCGTTCTGCATTCAGCCGTTTCAGCAGTTCCAGAATCTGTGCCTGGATCGTCACATCCAGCGCCGTTGTCGGTTCATCCAGTAAGAGAAGGGACGGTTCGATCACGATCGCCGCCGCGATCATGGCCCGCTGCAGCATACCGCCGGAAAGCTCATGCGGATACTTTTCGTATACCCGTTCCGGATCCTGCAGATCCACCGCACGCATTGCTTCCAGCACTTTCTGCTTCCGTTCCTCTTTATCCAGCTTTGTATGAATGCGCAGCACTTCCCCCACCTGCTCGCCGACCCGCATCAGCGGATCCATGGAACTCATGGGCTCCTGGAAGACCACCCCGATCTTAGCTCCGTGCAGCTTGCGCAGTTCTTTCCGCTGGGCATGCAGCAGGTCCTGTCCGTCCAGCAGGATATCGCCGGAAAGCGTACATTGTTTCCGGGGCAGCAGTCCGGCAATACTCATGGCTGTCACCGTTTTGCCGCTGCCGCTTTCTCCGACCAGACCGACAATTTCCCCGTCAACAATCGTCAGCGACACTCCGGATACGGCTTCCCGCTCCCGGTTATGAAATTTCACATGAAGGTCTCTGATCTCCAGCATGTCAGACCACCTCCCTGTTCTGTACCTGCAGGCCTTCTCCGATCAGGCCTACGCCGAATACCAGCAGTACGATCGTCAGGCCGGTACAGATTGCGTACCACGGACCGGCTTTCAGCATGCCCTGCGCTTCGGACAGCATATAGCCCAGCGATGCATCCGGCGGCGTGACGCCGATCCCGAGAAAGCTCATGCTCGCTTCCGCCAGCACGGCGTTATTGAAGCCGATCGTGATGGCAGGCAGCAGTACACGCATGATATTGGGCAGCAGATGCACCAGCAGGATCCGCCCGCTGCCGGCACCCATCAGGCGAGCGCTGGTCACATAGTTCACATCCCGCAGGCCGGCAAACTGCGTCCGTGTCACCCGGGCAAAGCTGGGAATAAAGACCAGGCCCAGCGCGATCACCACATTGTATTTATTGCCCGGTCCGACGATACTGATGATCAGCAGGGCCAGCAGAATACTCGGAAACGCCGTCAGCGCATCGTTCAGCCGCATCAGCACATCGTCCACCAGACCGCCGAAATAGCCTGTCACGGCGCCTACGATGGTCCCGATCACAGCCCCGATGGCTACGGTTGCCAGTGCGATCGTCAGCGTTGTCCCCGTACCCTTCAGGACCCGGCTGAAAATATCCCGTCCGAAATTATCCGTGCCGAAGAGATGCGCCAGCGTCGGCGCCTGGAATTTGCCGTATTTCATGGCTGTCGGCGAATACGGCGTCCAGAAAACCCCGACCAGGGTGATCACCAGGATGATCCCGGTAATGATCAGTCCGGCCACCAGATATTTGTTCATCCGTCTTTTGATCTTTTTCATTCGCCGGCACCTCCCAGACGCAGTCTCGGGTCAATGAGCTGGTTGATGACATCGGCCACCGTGCCGGCCAGCACGACCCAGAAGGCCAGGATGACCACGATCGCCTGCACGACAGGATAGTCCCGATGGGAGATGGAAAGCACCAGAAAACGCCCCAGCCCCGGGATGCCCAGCACCTGCTCCACGACGATCCCGGCCCCGACGATCTCTGCCAGCGTCTGCCCGAGAAATGTCACAACAGACACCAGCGAGTTTTTCAGCACATGGGTTCGCAGCACACCCCGGCGGTCATTGCCGCGGCTGATGGCTGTCCGCACATACGCCTTGTTCATCTCACTCACGACCGTACTGCGCATCATGCGGACCGTCATGGCAATCCGCGGGATGCTGAGACAGATCGCTCCGAAAAAGAGATGCACCAGTGCCTCGCCCGGTTCTTGCCGCAGAGACGGAAAATCTCCCGGTGTAAAAACGCGCAGCACGATACCGAATACCCAGGAAAGCAGGATACCGGTAAAAAAAGGAGGCACGGCCATGCACAGCTGGTTAAAGGTCGTCCGGATCCAGTCAAAGGGCCCGCCTGTCCACTGGTACGAATAAACACCGAGAGGGATGGAAATAAAGACGATCATGATAAAGCTGATCAGACTCAGAAGCAGCGTGATCCCCAACTTGGTGGAAATCAGATCCCACACCGGCTGCCGATAGCTGTAAGAAACCCCGAGGTTTCCGGAAAAGAAACCTCCGAGCCAGCTGAAATAACGCAATAAGAAAGGCTGGTCCAGTCCCAGTTCATGCTGCAGTGCCTCCACCTGTGCAGGTGTGGCATTGGTCCCCAGCATATTCCGGGCCGGATCGCCGGAAATCAGTTCAAAAGCCAGAAACGTGAGGAACGACACCAGGATCATCGTGATCAGCATCATGCCGACACGCTTCAGCACATATTTACCCATCTATAAACCCGCCAATCTTCCGCGGACTGCGGTTTTCTGTTTCTCCGCCGCAGCCCGCGGACATTTTACTCATGTATCTTGACGGACAGCCTGCTTTGCGGCGCTGCCCTGCTTACACTGCGGGTTTATGCCGTCCAGTGCAGTTTGCTGATATCCAGGACATACAGAGGATAGAAGGTCAGACCTTCCAGACCGGTGCGCACCGCAACCAGATCTGCCATATCCTGCAGGTAGACATTGGCGGCATTTTCCGTCAGATTCTTTTCCAGCTGCTTATACAGCGCAATCTGTTCTTCATCGTCGGTTGCCGTCAGGGCCTTTGCCAGGATCTCATCGTATTCTTCGTTGCTGTAATTGGTGAAGTTGTTGCCTACTTCGCTGCCGAAGCGCTCCAGCAGCTTTCTGGCTGTCATGTTATCACTGGTAAGTCCGGTGATCGTACTCTGGAATTTTCTCTGCCCGTACACTTCATCCAGCCATGTGTTCCAGTCAACCGGTTCCACCGTTGCCTGTACGCCGATCTCCTTCAGCTGCTCCACCAGTACCGTCGCCGTATTCACATGCGGGGTATAGTTGCTGGGAACTGTGATCGTCATTTCAAAACCGTCCGGATAACCGGCCTCTGCCAGCAGCTCTTTGGCCTTTTCGAGATCCTGCGTATAGTAATCTGTCAGGGACTCATCATAGTATTTGGCAAAAGACGGGAACATGGAAGTGCCGAGCGGAATGCCAAATCCGTCGAAGGCCAGATCGATCACGGCCTGTTTGTCGACCGCATAGCACAGTGCCTGTCGTACACGGACATCGTCAAACGGTTTCTCGGCATTGTTCAGATACAGTGCCTGCACCAGATTCATGCTGCCCTGTTCGATCGTAAACTCATCTTCTTCCAGCTGCGCTGTCTGATCGCTGGACATATGTGCCACCACATCCAGCGCGCCGCTCTGCAGTCCGGTAACCAGGGCTTCCGCCTTCTCAAGGATCTTGAAGGTAACCTTGTCAATGCTGCCGCCTTCTCCCCAGTAATCCGCAAAGCGCTCCAGTACCAGATTGTCCTGTACAGAGCGGGACACGAATTTATACGGGCCGGTACCGACCGGTGCCGTTTCCTGCTGGTCATAATCTGCGGGAATGATATACGCATTCATCAGGAAGGCCAGAAACTCATTGCTCGGCTCACTGAGCGTGATGGTCAGTGTCTTGTCCTCGCTCTTCATGTCGGCGATCACCGAAAGCGCCTCCAGCTGTGCTGCGGTGTCTTCTCCGTTCTTTCTTCTTTCAATGGAATAAATGACGTCTTCCATTTCCACCGGGTCTCCGTTGTGGAAAGTTACGCCGTCGCGAAGTGTAAACGTATAGGTAAGGCCGTCCTCCGATTTCTGTACGTCGGAAGCGACTGCGGGGACGATCTCCCCGTCGGAAGTGGGTTTCACTAACCCTTCAAAAACATTGAACAGCACTTCTTTGGTTCCTGCCGCCGTCATATAGTCGGGGTCAAGACTGTCGAAATCCTGTGCGATGCCTACGGTCAGTTCGTTGGCTTTGGCCCGTTCGGTTTCAGCTGCCGGTGCCGCTGCCTCTTTGTCGTCGGAAGCTGCCGCTTCTGATGCTGCCTTTTCTGCCGCCTCTGAAACCGCCTCTGAAGCTGCGTCTTCCGCCGCCTCTGAAACTGCCTCCGAGACTGCTTCTTCCGCCTTGCTTTCTGCTTCTGCGGTCTCTTCAGAAGCACTGACTGCGGAAGATCCTGCCTGGGTTCCGCCCTCTTTGCTGCCGCATCCGGCAAGCATGGCGGTAACCATCGTCAATGCAAGAAATGCTGTCAAAAATTTCCTTTTCATGGCTCTCTCCTTTCATCATTGCCCTTCTCCGGGGTCAATGTGCGGTACGCACAGGTACCTGTTGTTCGTAACTGTTTCACGAAATTTTTGTAACTGCTTTATTCAGTTTTAAAGACCGTGGCAATTATACTATAGGGTTCTAAAAAAGGCAAATAATTGTTAAGCATATAACTATAGGCGGCTCTGGATCACCTGTTCCAGCACCTGCAGGAACATACGATTCTCTTCTTCCGTACTCACACAGATCCGGTACCACCCTCCGCACAGTCCTTCGTAGTCTGCACAGTCACGGATCAGGATCCCTTTTTCGTACAGATTCTGTGCCAGTCTGCCGCCTTCATACGGTACAGGAGTCTTGTCCTCCCGTACACCGGAACCTTCCACTTTTTTACGGGCTGCCCGGAACAGCAGGAAATTGGCTTCACCGGGAATTACAAGGAATCCCAGCTTCTCAAGACCGCTTTTCAGTTTTTCCCTTTCCCGCGGGATCAGCTGCCGTACTTTTTCCAGATACTCTTTGTCGTGCAGCGCCGCAATTCCGGCCTGCTGTGCGATATGGGACACATTCCAGGGCTGGCCGCTCTGCCGCATCCGATCCAGCAGCTGCGGGTCAGAGCACAGACAGTACCCCAGCCGGACACCGGCCATCGCGTAGCTCTTCGTCAGAGCCCGGAGCAGAATCAGGTTCGGAAACTCCTTCAGAAACCGCTTCATCGTATGTTCTTCCGGGTTTCCCAGGAAATCCAGAAAACACTCGTCCAGCACCAGGATCCTGCCTGTTTGTGCACAGCATTCCAGGATCTTCTGCAGCAGCACAGGATCCGTCGTTACTCCCGACGGATTACCGGGTTCACAGAGAAAAACCGCATTCCCCGCATCCTCCCGGCCGCCGCACGAAAGACCGGAAGCTCCGGCTGTTTCCCCGGAAGCCTGCTGCTGCAGGAGCGGCAGAAAACGCTCCGTCAGCCGGAACTCATCTTCCTCCCGCAATACATACGGCTGGACCCGGCATGCATGCGTCTCCAAAGCCGCCCGGTATTCGGTAAAAGCCGGAACAGGGAGCAGAACCGTCCCATTCCTTAAAACAGAAGCAAGCCGCCAGATCAGGTCGGCCGCCCCGTTTCCGCAGAATACATATTCCGGCGGCAGCTGTTCGGCCTCTCCGATGGCCTCCCGCAGATCCCGGCATAGGGGATCCGGATAACGGCAGACTTCTTCTGCCGCCTGCCGGATCGCCTGCTTCACCTTTTCCGGGACACCCAGCGGACTGATGTTCGCCGAAAAATCCAGCGGCATACTGCCTGTTTGTCTTTGATACGCGGACCAGTTTCCTCCGTGCATAGCATACTCCCATTGACGATTCTGTCTTCCTGAACAACGGCTTGCTCTTTACATGTCTTCCAGTGCTTCCAGACCCGTCTTTGCGGTCGGTCTGGAATCTCCGTGCCGGACCTGCAGCATGGTAAAGAAAGAAATGGCAAAGAATACCACCGTATAGGGGAACAGGACCGTCATGCCCAGGCGGTCCATCAGATAGCCGGACAGGACCGGGGTCAGGATCTGCGCCGCCATGGAAGCCGTATAATAAATCCCCGTGTACTTGCCTATATCCGCACCGGAACACATCTCCACCACCATGGGGAACGAATTGACATTGATCGTCGCCCAGGCAATGCCTGCCAGAACAAACATGGCATTCATCAGCACTGCCGACGAGTTCTCCCGCAGCAGACCCACCGTTCCAAAGGAAATAAACAACAGGACAACGCCGATCAGGATCGTTTTTTTCCGGCCGATCCGCGATGCGGTCATTCCGACCGGGATATACGCAACAATAGCCGCTGCCTGTGCGATCAGCAGGGTCAGATTATAATCCCGTTTGAGGATCTCTGTTGCATAGACCGAGAATTTGGAGCTGGCTGCATTATATCCCATGAACCACATGACAATCGACGCCAGCAGGAACAGCATGGAACGGCGTTCT
>JAIKYQ010000036.1 GCA_024683035.1 Eubacterium sp. | reverse complement strand
CCCACAGAAAACAGAAAAACGATGGACAAAACATCCCTTTCCCCTCATCTTGTCCCACGGAAATCAGAAATATGTTGGACGAAATGTCCCGGTTTGGCCATCCTGTCCCACAGAAATTGAAAAAGCGTTGGACGAAATGTCCCGGTTCAGCTATCCTGTCCCACAGAAATTGAAAAAGCGTTGGACGAAATGTCCCCATCCTGGCATCTTGTCCCCTCTGAAGCAAAATAATGATGGACGAAAACCCTTTACACATGGATTTCGTCCATCACAAATGAAAAATCGGCAACACAGTCCTTTTACAAATTCATGGTTTGTGTGTTTTGGAAAAAAGGGGTTGCGTTTTCGGCACGATTCAACTATAATGCAAGAGTTCCAGTAAATAAGCGCCCTTAGCTCAGTTGGTAGAGCAGTAGACTCTTAATCTATTTGTCCGGGGTTCGAGTCCCCGAGGGCGCACGAAAACATCGATTTTGGCATCCATTCGGATCACCGGGGTCGGTGTTTTTCTTTGCGCGTAAAATCAAGGTTTTTCAGCATTTCGGCCTTTCACGATTGGTGTGCATCTGCCGCCTTTTCTGGCCTGAATGCATTCTCTGCTCGAACATATTTTGTCGACATAAAACGTCAATTTCTCAATTAAGTCCAATAGATCTTTCAAAAATGTACTTTTGAAAAGTGACCGTCAGAATTGTGCCCCCTCCTTTCAAATGTAAGTATAGCAAGGGTTTGCGGGTCTGCACACTTCAATTTTGAGGTCAATTTCGCAAAGGAATAAGTCAAATAGATCTTTTAAAAAGGCACATGAAGATCGGCTGTATCGGTGGAAAATGTTAACATTCTTGGAAGTTGCTTTTTTGCCCCCCGCCGAAGCCGCTTTAAGGACGACAGAAAGGCGGCAACGCAGAAACAGGAGCGCACAGAGAGGTGTCCGTCCACACCCTCCTGATACAGTGTGAAGGCAAGGAAGCACATGCACGCAGACGTGCATACAGCGGTTTGTGTAGTCCCTTCCGATAGGAAGTGAAGGAACAGGCACACAGGATCACGCTGACAGGCACGCAGGACGTGCTGTAGCGGCTTGTAAGACCCCTTCCGATAGAAGGTGAAGGACAGCACGAAAAAATCTGTGCTGACTGTCTACAAAACGCCAACGGCGTTGCAGTACAGAAAAAAAGTTTTGAGAAGTGTTGTAAAGAAGTGATAAGAATTATATAGAAGATGATGTTTTGGATTTTAGGAAGGATAATTTATATCATCGAGGCGGTGTCTTTACTGAAGGAATTGTTATTGAATCAAGACCGGAATATCCAGAAGAGAAATACATTATTGTAACGAGAGATGGTATTGACCAGCTGCGGGATCAGTATGAGCAGCAGGACCACGATCACTGCTATAAAAGTTACAAAAGCAAAAAAAACGGACAAAGCCCATCGGCCGCGTTTCAGATTCTTGAACGGGTTTCTCCAGTAAAACTTGGCCAGGGGATTCATCAGATAGGCAATGATACACCCTATGGTCACCGTATTAAAATAGGCGCCTACGGATTGCTGGACCCGTGTAAGCTCCGGCAGGTGTGTCAGGATGTAAAACAGGATGATGCTGATGAGCAGAGCGACAAGGTAGGTGTTTCTTCTTTTTGAATCGTGTGTTTTCATTTTTTACCTCATATGGCTGCTTGAATATACTAAAAGGTATTATAGCGCTATTTAAAGTTTATGTATATAGCAACTCTGGGAGGTTCACAACTCTGAGAAATTCTGAAACAAGTTGTCATAGGAAAAGGCCTCCTGTGATACAGTGCGTTTCACAGGAGGCCCGCTCGGAATTCTTTATTTGGTTTTACAGAAAAACGTTCCTGTTTCCGGTATAGAGATCAGTCCGTTTCATTGTTCTCCACGCTGATCGTTATAACCGTGTTCTGCGGATAGGTGCCTCCTTCTTCCGTATAAACAGAGATCTCATGGATACGGTCATACGCTTCGCCGTAGCTGTAGTACTTGAAGGAAGAAGAGGAATCATCTGTCTCAACCTCTACGCCGCTGTCGGCAAGGATTTTCTCACACTCTTCCATGGTCATGCCAACATGAATGCCTCCCGGCAGGGAGCCTTCCAGATCAGCATCCTGCAGTCCCAGACTGATGGAACCCAGCCAGCAGTTTTCCGGGATCGTCGCATAGTCTTCATGGTTTCTCACAATTTCACGGATCGTCTGGTTATTTTTGGACAGAGTGACCCAGCCAAAATTCTTGGCTGCAATGATTTCGTCGCTGCCGTCCGCGTCCAGGACCCAGCCGTCGGCGATCATGACGGAAACGGGCACAGGCAGTTTATAGACGGTGTCTTCGACCTGGATTTCATAGGCGTTGAGATCATCACTGAGCTGCTCCGGAAGAGTATAGGCGGCTACCTCTGCAGGGACGTCGGTGTTTACTTCACCCTTCTGCATATTTTCAGGCTCTTTAATGTTTTGAATATCAACAGAACTGAGTTTTCCGGATTCCTTATCTATTTCCAGTTCAACGGAATTATAGATATCCTGTTCATAGGTCAGCTTGGTATACATGTCCCCTTCGTAAATATCAGAAGCTTTTCCGTAGGCAGTCTCGATATCCTCCAGGGTGGACTCGCCATACTTGATGCCGCCGGGAAGTTCGATTTGGACAGGCTCATCATCCAGAAACATCTTATCCAGCTGGATACCGGTCACAATGGTCTGGTCTGCGGGAAGCACATTGATGTCCAGATTGGTGAACTCCACACTGATCTTACCTTCTCCCAGACGGAAATAAAGCATACCGTACTGATTCGGTTCAATCTCCGTTGCGGCGGGATCATCATCGTTTTCCAGTCCCAGCGGAGCCAGGGCATCAAAGGTTGTGGGGAAGGAGAGTACGGTTCCGTTAATGGATACCGCATAGTCAGACCAGTTCATGGATGCAAGATCCGTTTTTGTCTGTCCGGCTGTCTCTTCCGCTCCCTACACGGCAAAGGACGACAGCAGCACGGATAAACACAGCGCCGGGATAATCACTTTTTCTTTTTTCATTTTTAATACCTCCTGTTTTTACATGATGTCTGTTTCTAAATATAGCTTCAAAAGCTTTTGGCCCAGTTTACCAGTGAATCGTGCCAGATATTCTCCGTCACATCGCGGCGCATCCTGTCCGTTACGGTTCCGTTCTTTTCCATCTTGGCGAGAATGACGGCCTGCAGCTGCTCTACACTCATTTGTTCATAGGGAATGTCCGGGATCGGCACCGTGTGCAGGCGGTCATCTTCTGCTCCGCTGTCAGCTGCATGGTCTGTGGTATCGGCTGCATGGTCTTCGGGATCGACCGTATCGCCTGCTCCGGCATCTGTCGTACTTGTTTTTGTCTGCGGCAATCCCTGCCGGGTGATCTCCTTTCCATCAAGGTGTTCCAGATATAGTTGATACCGCTCGTCTGCCGGAGCGAAGATATCTCCGGCATTTGGATTCAGATGCAGAGTCATGGAGCCGTCTTGTATCTGCACCCGCTGCCCGCTGATCAGTCCAATGTATTCACTGCCAGAGGCAGCAACACAAAGATCTGTTTCCTGATCTGCATTATTGACAGCTGCAACAAGGCTTCCCCTGGCGAAAGCAAACTGGCCGGTTGTCAGGAACAGCTCCCGGTAGTCTCCCCATGCAAGTTCTTTGTACAGAGAGTAGATGATGCCGAGCCGGACGATCAGACGGGTACAGGCATTCGTCTGATCATCGTGCATATGTTCCTGCAGATCGATGCAGGGGCGGAGAGAGTCGTCAGAACCCCATTCCTTGTGGCCCTCGATCCCAAATTCACTGCCGTAGTAAACGGAGGGAATGCCGGGAAGCGCGTAGAGGAGGATATGAACCGGCAGATAATGAGCCTTATTATTCAGCTTGGTGCAGATCCGCTCCACGTCATGATTATCGGCAAAATTGTACAGATGTACAGACGCCGGCACAAGGCTGTTGGTACGCTGGACGGTGTGGGCTATTTCAAAATAGTTATGATCGTTATGTCCGCTGTAGAGAGCTTTGTGCAGTGCGTAGTTTGTCACACTGTGCAGGGTATCGGCATTGGCCCATCTGGAATAGTCACCGTGGATCACCTCTCCCATGAGCCAGAAGTCTTTTTTAACCTCATTCGCGGTACGGCGCAGCGCTTTCATAAACTCGAAATCCAGAACATCCGCCGCATCCAGACGAAGGCCGTCTATATCAAACTCGTGCACCCAGAAGCGGATGACATCGCAGAGATAATCCCGGACAGCGGGATTGCGCTGATTCAGCTTTACGAGGAGATTATAGCCGCCCCAGTTGTCATAGGAAAAGCCGTCTCCGTATTCGTTGTTCCCCCAGAAGTTTACGTTACAGTACCATTCCCGGTAGGGGGAGTTTTCCCGGTTTTCCTTAAGATCACGGAAGGCAAAGAAATCCCGGCCGGTGTGGTTGAATACGCCGTCGAGGATCACGCGGATCCCCGCCTGGTGACAAGCGCATACGAAATCTCTCAGGTCTTCGTTGGTTCCAAGCCTGGAGTCCACTTTCCGGTAGTCAGTCGTTTCGTATCCGTGCCCTACGGACTCAAAAAGCGGGCCTATGTACAATCCTGTCATGCCCAGCTTTTTCAGGTGGCTGATCCAGGGCAGCAGCGAGCGCAGCCTGTGTACCGGTTCATTGTACTCGTTTTGTTTTGGTGCGCCGGTCAGTCCCAGTGGATATATATGATAAAAAACACTCTCGTCATACCATTTTTGACAGTTCATTGTATGGTCCATTGCTTTGCTGTTTTACTCACTTTTCTCCCGGATGCCGCATATTTCCCCACGGCAGGTTCCTCTCTGACATAGGCCAGAGTATTGCCTTGGGAACAAGAATTCATTATAGCATTCCTTACATTTGCTGAAAGGATTTTCTGAATCAGAACGATACGGTTATGACTGTGCCTTTTCCCGGCGTACTGTCCAGAGAAATGTCTGCATGGTGAAGCTCGGCGATATGCTTGACGATCGCCAGTCCCAGGCCGGTTCCGCCCGACTCCCTGGAACGGCTTTTATCTACCCGGTAGAATCGCTCGAAGATCCGGTCCTGCTGATCTTTCGGGATGCCGATCCCGTTATCCGCGACACGCAGGAACGCGTGTCCGTCCAGGCTGCCGGTCGTGATCCGTACGGTGCCGTTTTCATTGTTGTATCGGATCGCATTCTGCACAAGATTTGTAATCAGTTCGGCCAGACGGTTCCGATCGGCCATGAGCGTTACGCTGTCCCCTTCCTGGATCAGACGGATGTGTTTTTCCGCCGCAGCCACTTCCAGGTTTGCGCAGCACTCAGCAGCTGTTTCCTGCAGATCGACCGGTACAAACTGCAGAGGCAGTTCCCCGTGATCCAGTTCGGACAGGGCCAGGATGTCATTAATCAGGGAGAGCAGCCTGTCTGCATTGCACCGGATCTGCCGGGCGACATGTTCTTCCTGTTCTTTTTCCACCATGTGATTTTCGATCAGTTCCGCATAACCGGAGATCGCTGTCAGCGGCGTCTTCAGTTCATGCGTGACATTGGCGGTAAAATCCTGACGGCTCTTTGCCGCCGCCAGGATGTTTTCATGCTGGTTTCGGATCTTATCTGCAAAAGGCTTCAGTTCTTTGTATTCTGATGTTGCGATCGGATCCTCCAGGTGTTCTGTCATCATTTCGATCGGATGCAGGATACTTGCCGTCAGAAAATGACCGAGCAGGATACAGACAGCCAGGATCGCGGCGATGATCACAATGATGATGGGCATGGCTGTAAGAAGGACGCTGGTGAGCGTTCTGGCCTGTGTGGACAGGCGCAGGATCGTTCCATTATCCAGTTTCAGGGCATAATAAAGGGTGTCCATATGCATGGTATCTGAATTCCGGACACTTTCACCGGAGCCGGTTTCCAGAGCGGCACGGACTTCCGGGCGGTCCAGATGGTTTTCAAGCCGGTCGGCGTTCGTGTCGTTGTCGAACAGGACACTTCCGTCCTGATCGATCCATGTGATCCGGGCAGACATGTCGCGGAGACGTTCCAGACGGTCTGTGTTCGTTGTTCCTTCTTCTTCGGAAGAAAGATAAAGCTCCTGCAGCAGACCGGTGTCACTGAGAACCTCGGCGCTTGAGGCCAGGTCAGAACGGATCCTCTCGCGGAGAAGTCCGTAATAGACAAAGGTGAGCCCGACCGCCGTCGCGATCACGGCGATCAGGGCAATAAAAGCAAGACTGAGATTGATCTTCTGTTTCATTTTCAGGCACCGTGGGTTTTGGCTGTCAGGACATAGCCTACATTCCGGACCGTTCCGATCTGGCTGCCGCAGCTTCCCAGCTTCCGGCGCAGCGTTTTGATATGCATGTCAACGGTCCGGGTCTCCCCTCCATAGTCAGCGCCCCAGACAGACTGCATGATGGCATCACGGGAAAGGACAATTTCTTCGTTGATCATCAGATACCGGAGAAGTTCGTATTCCTTGAAAGTCAGTTCCACGGGTTCGCCGTTTGCGCGTACGAGACGGCGGGAATGATCCAGCTCGATCCCGCCGGTGCAGAGATGATCCGCGGTTTCTTCTTCTGTACGCCGCAGCAATGCTTTTACGCGTGACAGCAGCTCCAAAACGGAAAATGGCTTCCGGATATAGTCGTCCGCACCGTCATCCAGCCCTTTGACCATATCCGCTTCGGATGTTTTGGCTGTGACCATGATCACGGGGATCCGGCGGGTCTTCGGCTCTTTCCGAAGCTTCCGGACGATCTCAAACCCGCTTTGGTCCGGAAGCATGATATCCAGCAGCACCAGATCCGGCAGGATCTCATCCGTCTTTTTATAAAAATCTGCTGCGCATCCGAAGGAACGGACAATGTAATTGCTGTTCTTTAATGCGATCGTTTCAATCTCCCGTATACTGGCGTCGTCTTCTACGATATAAATCAGTGCCATGCGTGTTTCTTCCTCCGGATAGTTCTCTTATTCACATTACAGGATTTTCCGACAAAGAACAAGCAACATTGATGGCATGGTCTGAGCAGCGCTCCAGGCCGGAGGACATATCTGTAAAGATCACGCCGCTGACCGGATTGCATTCTCCTTTCATAAGACGATGGATGTGCGCGTTCACAAACTGGTCGTACAGCGTATCCACTTCCTGTTCAAGCTGTTCTGCTTCCGGCAGGCGCGCAAAGTTTTCGTGTTCAAATATATCGAGTGCACAGTCGATCGAACGCAGGGTGGCTTCCGAAAGAGTCCGGAGTTCCTGGGAGCCTGCATCGGACAGCACGGCCTTCCTGGTTTTATACTGTCCTTCATACTCGGCGATGTTTTCGGCATAATCGGAGATCCGTTCAATATCGGAGGCAGCCAGCATCATCTGGGAGATCTGTGAAAGCTCATGGGGTGTATAATCCATGGAACGCAGGGCGATCAGACGATCCATGATCTTAGCCGTCAGGATATCCACGGTGGTTTCTGTTTCAATAACGACGGCAGCGAGGTGATCGTCCTGCCGGAAGAAACAGTCAATGGCATCCTGCAGGCAGTCTCTGGCGATCTTTCCCTGCCTGGTGATCTCCAGCCGGGCCTGGTACAGCGCAAGGGAAGAAGGGAGGTCGGTGTTCTGCACCATGTACATGAGCTTGCGGTCGGCAATCTTTTTGTTTTCCTCCGGAAGCAGGGGGATGATCTTCTCGGAGAGGGTACAGATTTTTCCGGCAAACGGGAATTCGATCAGTACGGCAAGGATGGCAAAAATAGTGTGTGTATTGGCAATCTGATGACCGATGCTGTTCGGCGTCAGATTCTGGATCGCCCGCAGGAACCCCGGGAACAGACTGATCAGGGCCAGGATGATCCCTGCGCGGATCAGGTTGAACAGCAGGTTCAGCACAGCCGTGCGTTTGCCGTTGCGGTTTGTCGTCAGGGAAGCCAGAATATTCGGGGTGACCGATCCGATGGCAGCGCCGATGATCAGATAAACAGCCATCTGATAGTTGATCAGCCCCTGCACGGCGAAGGTCTGGAAGATGACAACCGAGGAAGAGGAACTCTGAAGAAGAGCCGTGAAGGCTACACCGAAAAGGATGGCGATGGCCGGGTTTTCCAGACCGGCCAGAAAGGAAATAAACGATTCACTTTCGGAAAGCGGCACAATGGCTGTTTTGATCACAGAAATACCGAAGAACAGCATGCCGAAGCCCATAATGATCGCACCGATATGCTTCAGAGTGTTTTCCTTCATGAACAGGAAGATCGCTGCTCCAAGGAAAAGGATCAGCGGTGCGTAGGCGCCCAGGTTGAATGCCGTGATCTGTGCTGTTACAGTCGTACCGATATTAGCTCCCATGATCACACCGATCGCCTGCGTCAGAGACATCAGCCCGGAATTCACGAAACTGATGACCATCATATCTGTGGCAGAAGAACTCTGGATCAGAAGCGTTACGGCAGCACCGATCAGTACCGATATCAGGCGGTTTGATGTGGCATGATCCAGGATCAGTTTCATTTTGTCACCGGCGGCATTTTTCAGGCCGGTCGACATAACACTCATTCCGTACAGAAACAGGCCTACGCCGCCCATCAGGGAAAAGAAACCAAATATTGTCATGATAAATCTCCTGTAGAAAAAAGGGTACAGGCAGAATCTATCATCACTGTGTAAAGTATTGTGTATAGAAACAGTAAAAACCGTGTAAAATGGCAGGTCCGGAAGTTCCTGCCGTATAAGGGCAACGAAAATATAGCGGTGATCCGGCCGTCAGTTTTAATGCAAAAGGCGGGCGGACAGTGTATAATATTACTAAATGTATAGTGACTCTGGTTACAGGTTATTTGTAAGCGAAGGAGGAGATAGCATGGCAAAGATTAAGTACAGTGCAATTGTGGGTTCGCTGGGGCAGAACGTAGACCGTTTTGTCGCCGAAGGATACAAAGAAGAGAGTGAGATCCGGTTCGGGTTTGAAAACGAAGTGGATGCGCTGGCCGGACTGGGCTGTCTGGATGCGCTGGATATCTATTATGCAGAAGAAGGGATCAATTCCGACGCAGACGCGACCAATGCCGTGCTGGATAAATATGGCCTGGTTATCTCCTCTACATTTACGAACCTGTTCGGGCGCAGGAAATGGAGAAACGGCAGTCTGGCAAGCACGGACGAGAAGATACGCCAGGCGGCGATCGAGCTGTGCAAAAAGAACAGTGATTTTAATAAGAAACTGAAAGGCATTCCGCCCATGACTCTGTGGCTCGGGCAGGATGGTTTTGACTATCCGTTCCAGACCGATTACGGAAAAGCCTGGATGAACCTGATCGATTCCGTCCGGCAGATCTGTGATTACAATCCGGAGGTCATGGTGACACTGGAGGCTAAGCCGCGTGAGCCGCGGAACCGGACGATCGTGGATACGGTGGCGAATGCACTGCTGATGTGCGAAAAGATCGACCGGAAGAACGTGGGCGTATCGATCGACATAGGCCATATCTGGAACGTGCAGCAGAATGTCGCGCAGACAGTTGCGCTGGCCAGCGAGTTCGGAAAGCTGGTCACCATGCATGCGAACGATAACTACGGTGTCTGGGACGATGACCTGATCGCCGGCACGATCCATCATACGGAGTATCTGGAAATGTTCTATTTCCTGAAAAAATATGAGTTCGACGGCAATATCGCCGTCGACATCTTCCCGTACAGAGAGAATACACTGGGCTGTACGAAGGAGACTGTGCTGAACCTGAAGAAGTTTGAAGAACTGGTCGACACGATCGGGATGGATAAACTCGGTGCGGTCATCGAGGAAGGCGATCCTGTGAAATGCAGCGCCTTCATCAGGGAGAATATTTACAAAATCTGAGAATCAGCTGCCAGGGATCTATGAAATATAGACATAGATTAGAACACAAAAACAGCCGTCTATTCTGATAAGACAGCGGCTGTTTTTGTACTGGACGGTTGTCCGTTATGCGCCGAGCACGATCCGGATCCTGGTTCCCAGCTGGGTTCTCGAAAGGATCTCGAAGTGCCCTTTGTGCTTGTCGACGATCCATTTGGCGATGGATAATCCGAGACCGGTACCGGCGTAATTGCGTGCATTGTCTGAGCGGTAAAAGCGTTCGAACATATGCTGCACATCCTGTTCCGCCATGCCGATCCCCGTGTCCTGCACTTCGATATATACGGAACCAGCCTGGTTGCGGCCGGCGCGCAGAATGATCTCATCTCCCTGCGCCGTATATTTGGCAGCATTGTCGATGAGAATGCGCACCGCCTGTTTGAGAAGGCCGGGATCGCAGGTGAAGAGGATCTCGTTCTCCGGGGGCTGGTAGCGGTACAGGTGGTTTTCGTCGATCATGAAAGATTCTTCATAGATTTCCTGTACCATCTCATTGAGTGAAACCAGTTCTTCGGAGAGTCTGGTGCGGCCGCTGTCGCCTCGCGCGAGGAAGAGCAGCTGCTCGACCAGGTGGTTCATGTGTTCGGACTCGTTCTGGATCGCAGAGATCGATTCGTCCAGGATCTTTTCATCGGTTTTCCCCCAGCGGGCCAGAAGATCGGAATAACCTTTGATGACGGCGATCGGCGTTCGGAGTTCATGCGAGGCGTCATTGACAAAGCGCGCCTGCTGCTTATTGCTTTCCCGCATACGCCAGAGAAGGTTGTTGACAGCGGTCTCGATTCCCTGCAGATCGCTGTCGCCGAAAGAGAGCGCCTCCGATTCTGACGGCTGCATCCGCGTGATGGCATCTTCGATCAGCTGGTATTTGTCCTCCGAGAAGCTGAGCCGGTTGAGCTCGTCTGCTTTAATGGCAAGGGCGTTGATCGGTGCCAGGATCTTCCGGATGGCTTTGTCATCACGATGAAGAGAGAGCAGAAGGCCCAGAAGTCCCAGGACGATCAGGGCGGCAGCGACGATCAGAATGATGATGAACGGTTCCCGCATGGAGGCCCGGACCAGCTGTTTTCCGCTGGCATCAGCAATGTAATAGTATAAAGTGTTGTCAGTCCCGTGAAGGATCCGGCGGGAAACGTCGGAAGAAATACGGCCGGTCAGGGTCCATTCGGTGACAAGGAACCAGCCAAGGGACAGAAAGACAAAGAGCAGCACGGCCTGGCCGAAGATCGCGCCGAGGCGGAGCCGGATTTCCCGGAAATGCAGCCTTCTGACGATCGAAGTCATGCGCTTTGTTTCCGGGGCGTCTGCAGCCCGGCTTCTTCGTCTGGGCGTCGCCGCGGCCTTCGCGCGGGCGGCAGTTTTTTCTTTCCGGGCTTTTTTATCGGCCCGGACAGCTGCTTTTTCTGCTTTTGTTTTGCGGGCCGCCTGTCCGGCGGCTTTTTCTTTTTTCTCTTTAACCGGCTTTTCTTTTTTCATATCATGTATCATGTTGCATAGGATTTGATGACATAGCCTACACCGCGTACGGTCTGGATCATTTTAACGTGAAAAACGTCATCGATCTTGGAACGCAGGTAGCGGATGTATACGTCGATGACATTGGTCTCGCCGACATATTCATAGCCGCATACCTTTTCCAGGAGCGTATCCCGGGAAAGAACGATATCCTGGTTTTCCAGAAGGATCTGAAGCATATGGAACTCCCGGTTCGTGAGGGTGATCTCCTGTCCGTCGAAGGTCACCTGGTGGCGGGGAACACTTAAGGAAAGAGGCCCCCAGCTGAGGATGCCCTCTGAAGATACCGCTGTTGGAGTGCTTTGTCCGGCATGGTTTTTCAGAGCCACACGGATCCGGGCCAGGAGTTCTTCAATCGCAAACGGTTTTGTCACATAGTCAACAGCGCCGGCATCGAGACCGGCTACTTTATCCATCACAGAATCCCGGGCAGTCAGCAGGATCACGGGTGTCGGATGCTCCCGTTCCAGACGCCTAAGGACTTCCAGGCCGTTGAGCTCCGGCAGAATGATATCCAGCAGGATCAGGTCAAATGCGTTTTCGGACGCGATGCGCAGTGCATCCCGTCCGTTGGAAGCTTTTGTGACCTGATAGCCCTCGTGGAGAAGTTCGAGTTCCACAAAACGCGCCAGTTTTTCTTCGTCTTCTACAACCAGTATATGAGCCCCCATGTGCCTCCTTTTATGGCGGTCCGCCATACAGACGGGCCGCCCCTTTGTTCATTAAGCCTCGGTCTTGTTCTGGAATTCTTCTTTGATATGATCAGCGGCATTGCCGGCTTTTTCCATAAATTCGTTTGCTTCGGGCAGCTGGTCTTTGCCGCCGAACGAATAGCGGACCTGGAAGAAAAGGCTGATGATGACTACGACGATCGCCAGTTTCCAGAGGCCTGTGATCAAAAGTACGATGGCCAGGATCCACAGCGGCAGCCGGACGAATTCCTTTTTGTTGCGCGAAACGATGAGAGAGTTGTCACGCAGAATGCGGAAGAAGTTTTTCAATGCACGGCGGAATCCTCCGCGGGGACGCTCTTCCTGCGTACGGGCCTTTTCCGCCTCGATCAGCTGTTCCTCAACATTCACATATTCTTTCTACTCTTCCCAACTGGTGGAGAAAGTGGACTGTTCCGGAGCTTTTGTCTTTACCTGTCTTTCCAGCAGGACCAGTG
>JAIKYQ010000016.1 GCA_024683035.1 Eubacterium sp. | reverse complement strand
CTTTCTTTCGTTGTAGCTCTTCAGCCGGTTCGCTGCGGCGACGCCTCCCCCGAGTCCGGTCCCGGCAAGCAATGTGGAGAACAGATTCTGCTGAGAGCTGTTCCTGCTGTAACCGTACTGCGGAACGGGAACTCCTGCCTGTCGTTTTCCGGGTATATTCGGCTGAGAGGCAGCTGCCGGAGAACCAGTTCGGGAAGTATTTACCGCTGCCGGGTCTGCGCTGACGCTCCGGTTATTTCCCCCAGCACTGCTGTTTTCCCCATGGGTAAGAGCCGTACCAAGAGCGCCGAAACCGCCTGATGCGGCAAAGCCGGCGAGGTTCAGACCTCCCGCCCCTGTAAAGCCGCCTCTTATAAAATCCGCGCTTTTTGACGCTACCATGGCAGCGCTGCTGAGCACCTGTTTCGCGACGGATCCGTTGATGGCCATCAGGATCGAAGTGCAGCCGATATACATCGCCGAAGCGAGCAGAACTCCTGAAGCACCGCCGTCCCATGATATATGGTTGAGCAGATTGATGATCAGGGCATTTGCCGGCGCGAGCACGACCGCCTGAAGTAGCATTTTCAGCCACTGGCCCCGCAGCCATTCCAGAGGCCGGAAGGACGACAGGATGATAAATACAGGCCCTAGTGCGGCAAGAAGCGCATACATGACCTGAAGGGACATTGCTGCCAGGTAGAATTCGATCAGCAGTGCGATGATGATGAAAATGAAGACGAATGTGAACAGCATGATCAGCACCACGGAACCGAACGTCAGGGACGTCAGCATGCTGTCGCTGAACAGGATCGCGCCTTTCCCGATCTCAGAGGCGATGCTGTATGATACCGCGGAGATCTTTCCGAGCAGCCAGCGGCTGGAAAAGGCAAGACCGATGCAGAAAAGAAGGTTGACCGCGGAAGTCCTGGCTTCGGCGATCCCCGTGACGGAGCTGGCTCCCGCCCGCATGGCACCGGCGATCGTCAGAAGGATCACCAGAGGCACCAGTGCGGCGGCAAGTTTTCTGGTGATATCGAAGCCTCTGTCCATGATCTTCTCAGTCTCTGCGGTCGGTTTGTAAAGCCTGTCGACGATCCCGACAAGCGCGTCGTTCGCGATCCTGATAATCCCCAGCGTACCGGGATCAGGGGATGATACGGCACACTGTCCGTTTGCCGTATCCATGTAGAGGCAGTCTGTGCCGCTGTCACCGACGTACTTGATCGTGCCGTTATGCAGTCCTTTCCTGAGATCTTCATCTGAAATGATCCGGGCGGCGTCTCCATTGTCGATCTGGGCACCGATATCATCCATGATGCCGTCGGTCTCATCATCGGAATTTTTCTTTCCGAAACCCAAATAATCCCTCGCCGGATACTCCCTGAAGTCATCTTCCGCCGGTTCTATGACCGGCCAGTCCCTGTAGTACGGGAAACCGCTGGGGTCGGTTTCCGCCTTATGCCAGGCATACGGCATATCCGGATCGCCGGTCTCTATGATATATCCGAGGTCCACCCCTTCCCTGATATCGCCAAGGCTCATATGCCAGATATAGTCTGTGCTCATTCCGGAAAAATCGAAGGAGCTGTCGTCATAGATATCCCGTATATCCCCGGAATAATAGACCAGGTCGTCGTCAGCATAACCCCTGCCCGGATCGTATTCATGGACGCCGCCGCCTGTATCCGGAGGCAGTTCCTCCGTTCTGCCTCCGCCCCTTCCGGATGCTTCGGAAAGACGGTAGAAATCGTCCTCTGTCGCCTCATCCCCGAATACAGTCTGGACAGTGAAATATCTGGATGTGTCCATAAGGGAATCGGTCCAGGATACGTAACCTCCCGGGCCGGTATTATCCGCTTCTGACGAAAAACTGTTCGCAGCCTCCGGGTCATTTTCACCGTCTGAAGCTCCTCCCGTGTATTTCGGCAGGTCATCATACCGGACGACTTTTCTTCCGCTTTTCTGTGTCATCGGGTCGGAACCGCCGCCGGTCGCGTCTGATTCCCCTGCAGCCTGGGACGTCAGGTATTTTGCTGTCTGGATCAGAGCATTCTTCAGATTTTTCCACGGAAAATCGATGTCGACTTCCACGTACAGCGTGCCGCCCGTGCCAGGCTGTTCCTGCGGGGCAGGATCAGTCCCGGCGCCAGGGTCAGTTCCGGGTTCGTTGCCCGGTTCTTCCGGTTCTGCTTCATCGGAGCCGGCTGTTGCTGCAGGATCGTTCTGCCGGGAAATTCCTGCTGTTCCGTCGTTGCCGGAATAGGCAGTACAGATCACGGGTGCAGCCATAACGAAAAGCAGAAGGAATAATACGATACAGTTCCTTTGCATATGCCTCCCCCGGTTCAGAGATCCAGAGGCAGTCCTGTCATGCCGCCGGTTCCGGCTGATGACACGATCGAGTTGATGATCTTTTCCGCGATCGGATAGGACAGGATCCCGAATACGAATACAACGATGCCGAGTGTGAAATTCACAATCTCACTTGAGACTTTCCCGGGCAGGCCGAATGTCCGGGCGGCCTGTGCTCCGAGTCCGGATTTAACAGTTCCGACAGCGAAGACCAGGATCATGGCCCCGTATGCCATCCTGATATAAAGATCCGTCAGGTCCCTCAGGATCCCGAAGATGGCTCCGATATGTCCGGAAGCCCGGACATCGGCATGAGCCGTTCCTGCGGGAAAGATAAATAGAAACACGGCTGCCGTAAGAACAGCAGCCGGCCTGGACAGACAACATTTTTTCTGAAATTCCGGATCCATTTTTCTATCTGCCGATACCGGGAAGATCGAGATTGTCCGTCTGAAACCCTCCGGAAGCCCCGGCACCGGAGATCACTGCGCTGATGATCTTCTCCGCAATAGGATAGGAAAGAAGGCCGAACACAAAAATCACGATCCCGCCCAGCACGTTCATCAGTTCGTTTGAAACCTTCCCAGCAGCCCCGAATTGTTGTGCTGCCTGTGCGGTGAGGCCTGATTTGACCATGCCGACTGCAAAGATCAGCACCATGGCCCCGTAGGCGAATTTTATAAACAGGTTGGACAGTCCTTTGAACACGCTGAACATCTTACCGAGTTCAGCCCCGGCGATCTCCTCTGCTGCGGATACGGGCCGGATATTCCCGCCGAGTACCATCAGCAGTGCGGACAGGATCATAAAGACTGTGGTCATGACACGGACTGTCTCCGCCATATACATGGGATCTTTCAGGTTTTTTCTTGTTTGAGCGATCATTCCGTTCATCTTTCACCTCGTATGTGTTTTCTGCGGAAGTATACAAAACCGGATCAATATCGGTCGGAGGCATGTATAGCCGCATAGCTGTTTGAACAGAATACATACATCAGGGAGTACCTGTCAAACGAGTACTTCCG
>JAIKYQ010000065.1 GCA_024683035.1 Eubacterium sp. | reverse complement strand
TGGAAGGCAGAAGCTCGGATCTGATCCATGATGAACGTGTGAAGGATGCGTATCTCGGAGGTGACATATGAGTCTGTCTTATTTTCTCACCATGCTGATCAGCGGTCTGAAGCTCGGCAGCATATACGCAATCGTCGCGATAGGCTATTCGATCGTGTATGGTATTTTAAGGCTCATCAATTTTGCCCACGGCGATATCATGACCGTAGGAGTGTATATAATCCTGACTCTGATGAATGCCATGGGCATGCCGATCCTGCCCGCGCTGCTGATTTCGGTGGCTTTCAGTATCTGTGTGGGGCTCCTGATCGAAAGACTTGCTTACAGGCCGCTGCGTGATGCATCAGAGGAAGCAACGCTGATCTCGTCGCTCGCTGTTTCGGCGCTGCTGCAGAATATCCTGCAGATGGTATTCACCTCTCAGAGACAGCCTTTTATCCTGCCGGAATGGCTGACGGCAGGGCACATGATCGGAACCGTGTCTGTTTCCACGATCAATATGATCACAATCGTCGTAACGGCCATACTGCTGGTCATTCTTCACTTTGTCCTTAAGCTGACCCGGATCGGAACCGCCATGCGGGCGTGTTCGGAAAACCTGCGGGCGGCACGGCTCATGGGTGTCAATGTCAACAAGGTGGTTATGACTGCTTTTGCAATCGGATCCGGGCTGGCGGTTGTTGCCGGTCTGCTCCTGGCAGGTGAATATAAGACCGTGTATCCTTCCCTCGGTTTCGTACCCGGACTGAAAGCGTTCTGCGCGGCAGTCATCGGCGGGATCGGGTCCATGGGAGGAGCTGTGACAGGGGCCTTTATCATCGGGGTGGCGGAGATGCTGTTTGCCGGGCTGATGCCCACAACGATGACTGCGTACCGGGATGCCTTTGTGTTCCTTCTGATGGTGATCATGCTGCTGTTCCGTCCGAACGGCCTGTTCGGCGGCGAAACGGCCAGAAGCTGAGGAGGAGGCAGATATGGAGAAGAAAATCAGATTAAGAGACTGCAATCTGTTCCGGCTTCTGTGTTTTGTGGTGATCCCGCTGATCGTGCTGTTATACTGTGGTTTCCGGCCCAAGAGTTATTATACGGGTATTGTGATCATGATCGGGATCTACATTATCCTGTGCGCCAGTCTGAATCTGGTCAACGGGTTTTCCGGTATGTTTTCCATGGGGCATGCGGCATTCATGGCGATCGGTGCGTATATGTCTGCGTTTTTCACGCTGGCGCCGCAGGTAAAGGAAAACCAGTGTCCGGGCCTTCCGGACTGGCTGATCAACACTCAGATCCCGCTGCCGCCGGCTCTGCTCATCGGCGGGATCGCTGCGGCATTGGTTGCAGTGATCATCGGCTTCCCCGTGGTCCGTACGAAGGGGCATTATCTGTCGGTTGTAACACTGGCTTTGATCGTGATCGTGCGTGCCGTGATCGATAATCAGGGTGACATTACTCATGGGTCCAGGGGCCTTACCGGTCTGCCGAACCGGTCCACTGTAGCACTGGTCTATATTGTGGCTGTCATCACGCTCTTTGTGCTTTACCGGGTGACACATTCCGATTACGGCCGGGGCCTCGTTGCCATGCGGGATGATCCGGTGGCCGCACAGACACTTGGTATCAACCTGGTAAGGAAGAAGATTTCGTGTTTTGCGATCAGTGCTTTCTTTGCCGGTGTAGGCGGCGCCCTGTGGGGACATTTTGTCACGACGATTTCAGGATCGAATTTCTACTTTTCCAAGAGCTTTGACATTGTGGAGATGAGTGTAATAGGCGGAATGTTTTCTCTGAGCGGCTCCATTCCGGGCGCCATGTTTTTTTCTATCGTGCCGGAATTCCTGGCACCACTGGAGAATGGGTTCCGGATCGCGGGCCATCAGCTGCCCATGATGTTCGGCCTTTCCAATATCATTATGGCCATACTGCTGATCCTGCTTATTATTTTCAGAAGACAGGGTATTATGGGGAACAGCGAGATCATACTGGACACATGGTTCTCCAGAGAAACGTATCTTGCACCGTTCCGCAGGGAAGAATATCAGAGACTGGCCGCCGCATTCCGGCGGAAAGCGTAACGGTCCGGTTTCAACGGATTGCTGCCGAAAGTCTTGCTGATAGAGCAACTCAACAACCATTGGACAGGAGGTATTAAAATGAGAAAGGATATTTTCAGAAAGTGTCTGGCAATGGGAGCGGCTGCTGTCATGACGACAGCTATGCTCAGCACAGCTGTGTTCGCAGACGATGAAATCGTTGTCGGCGGCATTTTCAATGTGACAGGTGATCAGTCTACGCTGGACGATCCGTCGCAGAAGGGATTTGATCTGGCGATCGAAGAGATCAATGAGGCCGGCGGCGTGAACGGAAAACAGCTGAAGGCTGTGTATTATGACGGACAGACAGATACAGCTGTTTGTGCGAACAATGCAAAGAAGCTGATCGATTCCGACGGCGCAGTGGTGCTGACCGGCTTTTCGGACAGTGACTTTGTGTATGCGGCCGGTGCTGTGGCGCAGGAAGCAGGAGTTCCCTTCCTTTCCACCGGTGCTACGACCCCGGATATCCCGGCGGTTGTCGGCGACTGTGCATTTCTGACAGCGTTCGGCGATGATGTCTGTGCCGAAGCCTGTGCGGATTATGCCTTTGAAGAACTCGGCGCTACGACGGCGTATGTTCTTACGGATAATTCCATGAGCTATACGACAAACCTCTCCGATTACTTCATGGCTCATTTTGAAGAGCTCGGCGGCGAGATCGTTCTGCAGGACTTCTTTGCCAGCGGCGACTATGATTATTCCGCACAGATTGCCCGCTATCAGGATCTCGGTGAAGAATGCGGCATTCTCTTCATGGCCACCGGTCCGGACGATGCCAGCACCGTGATCGAACAGTTCCGTTCCAAAGGCGTGAAAGCTCCGATGATCTCCGGCGACGGCTGGGATACCGATCTGTGGGGCGTGGCGGGTGACCTTGCCAACCAGGATGTCTACTGCGGCACCCATTTCTCTGCGGACGACGAAGGAGAAAACGTACAGGGCTTTATCGCTGCCTATACCGAGAAATACGGTAAAGCTCCGGAAAACGGCTTTGCAGCGCTCGGCTATGACGCGGCACACATCATTGCGGCTGCGATCGAAGCCTGCGGCGACGACGTGACACCGGAAAACATCCGTGCGGCGATCGAAGGCACAACGGACTTCGAAGGCGTTACCGGTACTATTTCATTCACAGCTGACGAACACGTTCCGGATAAGACCGTCGTGATCTGCCAGGCTGAAGACGGCATGCTGAAATTCAGAAAGAACATATAATAATACCAGGGTCAAAGCCCGATTGGACATGGCAAGCTTGCTTGCTGATGGACAATTGGGCTTGGGACCCGCCGAAACATGAGGATGAAACGGGGCTCAGGACGGGGCCCCGTGAAATCCGAATGTTTCGCAGGATTGCGAGAGCACGAAGTGCGGAACAATCCGTATTATTATCAAAAAAAACACATACACACTACCCAACGGAGGTTTTAAGGCATGGCGAACAATGAATTAATGAAACTGACTGCACATCAGGTCAAAAAAAGAAAATTCAACAAGGTGATCCTTGCCGTCGGCTCCTGTGAGGCACACGGCAATCATCTGGCAGAAGGTACGGACACTTTAGTTTCCTATATGCTTTCCTGCAAGGTCGCAGATCAGTTTGATGATCTTCTTGTGCTTCCTCCGGTTACGGTCGGATATAGTGCCCATTATGACACGTTCCCGTTTACGCTGACACTCGGTTACGATACTGTAACACAGGTGTTGTTTGACGTGATGGAATCGGTTTTGCGTAACGGCGTGACTCATATCTTTGTGATGAACGGACATGACGGCAACATAGCTCCGATCGAAGTCGCATCCCGCAAAATAAAAGAAAAATATCCGGAAGCCCGCATAGTCGCACTGCCTGCCTGGTGGGTCACGGCCGGAGAACTGCTGCCTGAGGGCACCTTTGAGGTCTGGGATGGCCTCGGACATGCCGGAGAGGGAGAGAGTTCGATCGCGTATCATCTGTATCCGCAGTGGAACGAACCGGATCAGGCCAAGGGCTTTGTGCCGGACAGCCTTCCCCCGTATGTGGATGTAAAATGGGATTTTGCCGAACTGACCAATTGTGCTGCCACCGGCGATCCCACGAAGGCAACGCCGGAAAAAGGCAAAATGATGGAAGACGTGCTTGTCAAGGCATGTACGGAAGCGATCAGGGATCTCGATGCCAACGACTGGGATTACAGGACGAAAGGGATTCGCTGAACCAGAGTAAGATCCTTATAAGAAAACAAGAGACGTGCCTGTACATTTCCGAACGGATATCCGTCATGCGCGCCGGGCGGCGCCTGGTATCACAATTCGTTCCGGAAAGAAGTACAGGCACGCTCTTTGTATGAGCTGCAGAATGCTTTTCAGCTGCCTTCCGAGAAGGCTTTACGGATTTCTGAATCGCTTTTTCCGGCAGAGAGCAGTGCGATCAGGAGAATTCTGCTTTTGATCGCGTTCAGTTCTCCGCTCAGCATGACGCCGAACCGTTCCAGCTGCGCGCCGCCGCCGACGTAGTCGTAGCAGGCGTAGCTTTCCCCGTCCACGCAGCGGGTGGTAACGATCACATAGATCCCTTTGGCGGCTGCCTGCCGAACCGGTTCCGAAAGATAAAAGGGAATGTTGCCGGTTCCGTAGCCTTCGATCACGATACCGTCAATACCGCTGTTGACGATGTAGGTAAACAGATCCGGTTCGATCCCGGTGTAGCATTTCAGGATCGGCACTCTGAAGTGCACGTTTTCCACTGGGTATACTTCTTTCTGAATGTTGCTGCGGTAATACCGGACGCGATCCTCTACGATCGTGCCAAGGGGACCGAGAGGGGACCGGAAAGCGTCTATGCGGCAGGAATGGTACTTGTTCACATCATCTGCCGAAAAAATGGTTTCATTGAAGTATACCAGCACACCCCGTCCTACAGACTGCGGGTCGCAGGCTGTTGTTGCGGCTCCAAATACATTTCCGAGCGCATCGCTGTAAAGATCGTGTGAACTCTTCATGGATCCCGTAAATACGACCGGGATCCGGCATCGAACGGTCACGTTGATAAAGAACGGGATCTCGTCCATGGTGTCTGTTCCCTGCAGGACGACGATACCGTCTATATCGTCGCGCTGTTGGGTAAGACGCAAAGACCTGGACAGCTCCAGTCCGTTTTCCAGTGTCAGATCGGAACCGGGCATATTGAACAGTTCAATGATCTCCATGGAAAAATGTTCTTTCAATGCGGAAAGGCGTTCCAGCGTCTGAATGCCTGTCAGTGCGGGTGCCACCTTTCCGCTCAGTTCATCTTTCGCACACTGGATGGTGCCGCCGGTTGTATAGATCACGACCCGTGGAAGGACATTTTCTTTTTTCATGGCGATCCTCCTGTTCATGAATCCTGGTTTTCTGAAGACGGCGATGTGATTCGATACGGCGCCTTACAGATTCTTCCGTCCTGCAATAATATTATACTATACTGCAGAAAAAACCTGAATACCGCGAAACCATTGAACGGCAGAAGTATTTCATTTGCAGTTTTATGGTTTTCTTTATATAATAAAATTGCTAAAAATATGTTATGAGGTGGAAAAGAACACTATGCTGGACGTATATGAGATCATTACATATTTTCTGGCAGCTGCCGGTCTGTGGAAGCTGCTGAGTAAATGCGGAAAAAAAGGATGGTATGGCCTTATTCCCGGATTCCGGTATTATAAACTGGCGGAATGTGCCGAGATGGAAATGGACGGTCTCGTCTGTCTGCTGCTTGAGATCGCTTCCCGTGTTAGTGCCATATTTATGAACCGTGCACCTGAAAACTCCACCAGTCAGAATTTGTGGATCGTGATCTCGCTGGGTCTCGTCCTCGTGTTATTCGTGTACCAGATCCGAATAGGGCTGGGGGTCATCCGTCTTTTTAATCTGTCCAGAAAATGGATCGTGCTGATGATCCTATTTCCCTGGCTGGCTTTTATACTGATCGGATTCGTCAAAAACTATCAGCCGGTACAGCAGAAAGTGCATAACGATTACCTTGCCGGAACGGCACCAGCTGCCCTGCGTGCAGCTGTAGATACGGAGAATAGCAGCGACGGCCTGGTTATCCATATCCATGACAGAACAGTCAAAAATTTCGGAAAGCTCCATTATCTGTTAAAAGATATCAATCTTACGATCCCCAACGGTTCCCTTGTTCTCCTGCTGGGCGGTTCCGGATCCGGAAAAACGACGATGGTCAATGCCATCAATGGATATGAAAAAGCGAATGCCACGGTTTTGCTGAACGGTGAGGACATTTATAAAGACTATGAAAAAATGAAATACCGGATCGGCTTTGTTCCGCAGCAGGAACTGCTGCGTATGAACGATACAGTGGAGCAGACGCTGGGGGATGCTTCCAAGCTCAGGCTCCCGGTCCAGGTCAAGGAAGAAGAACGTCAGAAAAAGATTGAAAATGTCTGTGAAGTACTGGGACTTTCCGGAGGGTTGGAGGGCCTGGTCGGTAAAAAGTCCGGGGGTATGAAGAAGCGGATTTCTATTGGTACGGAGCTGATCAGTGATCCGGAACTCTTTATCCTGGATGAACCGGATTCCGGACTGGACGGAGTCATCGCCAGAGAACTGTTTACCAAGCTCAGGGATATTGCCGATACGGGACGTATCGTGATCGCCATCACACATACTCCGGACAGGGTCATAGACCTTTTCGATAAAGTCATTGTTCTGGCACGGGATTCCGGGAACGTTGGCCGTCTTGCCTTTTTCGGTTCGCCGGAAGAAGCCAGAAAGTTTTTTGAAAAGGATACCATGGAACAGATCGTTATGGCCATCAACGGCAAGAACGCTGGCGGAGAAGGCCGCGCGGATGAGTTCATTGAGAAATATGCAGAGTGGACGCTGGCAGAGAGGGAGGTAAAGGCAGATGAAAACTGAACAGCGTTACCGCGGAAGAATTTCCCAGACAGGGATTTATTTCGGAAAACTGATCCGGATGTTCATATACCAGAGTGACTGGAAAATGCTCGTGATGGCTGCTCTGATCGCCGGCCTGGTCACCATTGCTGTCGGCAGAAACCTGTTTGTTACGCAGGAGGGTACCATGACAGGATGTTTTGCCCTGGTCTGCGTGTGCCTCTGGAACGGGTTTTTCAATTCCATTCAGGTTGTTTGCCGGGAACGGGACATCATCAAAAGAGAGCATCGTTCCGGTATGCATATCAGTTCCTATATCGCCGCACATATGGTGTATCAGCTGCTGCTCTGCGTAGTGCAGACGATCATTCTGCTGGCGATCTGTTATCTGGCAGATATTCATTTTCCGAAGGGCGGTCTGGTTACGGGTTCTTTCCTGATCGATGCCTTTCTTTCTCTGCTGCTTGTCACCTATGCGGCAGACGTATCAGCTATCGCTATTTCCAGCCTGGTACACAATACGACGACAGCCATGACGGTCATGCCTTTTATGCTGATCTTCCAGCTGGTCTTTTCAGGGCAGTTTTTCCAGCTCGAAGGGGCACTGGCCAGATTGAAAACAATCACGATCATCAACTGGGGACAGAAATGTCTGTGTGCGCTTGGTAATTATAACGGACTGCCTATGGCTACGGCCTGGAGTATGCTGTATAGATTCAGGGAAGTTGAAGTGCAGGGGCAAAAACCCATGCAGCTGCTTCTGGCCTATTTGTCTGAGAACAATCTGAAAGAACAGGTTATGCAGGTGGCGGGACAGTATAATACCAATCCGGCGTTTGTTTACACAAGAGAAAACATCCTGCAGTCCTGGGGCGCTCTTCTTCTGATCACGCTGATTTTTGCTGTCATAGCTGTCATTTTGCTGAAGTTGATCGACAGGGACAAGCGGTAAAGCAGTTTCTGCAAAACGGGTATTATTTTACTGTCTTTAGAGGGTTGCTTTGAATTTATGAATGTACTTGTCAGATGCCTTGGAATGATCGTTTTCATAACCGTTCTGGCGGGTCTGGTGCTATTGATCGGTGAGCTGATCTGGTACCGGCTTCCGGCCGGTACAGCGAGGAGACCGGGATATGGCGCCGGACACCTAAAGCGGATTGCCTTGATCACAGGTGCCGGAAGCGGACTGGGACGGGCTTATGCCAGACGGATTGACCGCCGGGTCGCAAAGATCGATGAGATATGGCTTGTGGGCAGAAGAGAAGACAGGCTGCAGGAAACGGCGGATCTCCTGCGGAAGCCTGTGCGCTGCCTGGCCCTTGATCTGACAAAACCGGAGTCGATCACCAGCATACGCAATGAGATCCATAAAGAAAAGATACGTGTTTCTTTTCTTGTTAACTGTGCCGGTGCCGGACGGACGGGGCTCACAAAAGCCCTGCCTGTACGGGAACAGATCCGTATGATCGAATTGAACTGTTCCGCGGTGGTGGCACTCACCGATGTCTGTCTTCCGTATATGCAGGAAGGAGACCATATCCTGAATGTCTGTTCTTCTGCCGCTTTTCAGCCGCTGCAGAGACTGAATGTTTATGCATCCACCAAAGCATTTCTGCTGCGCTATACCAGAGCACTCCGTCATGAACTGCTGCCGGATAAGATCATGGTGACGGCGGTCTGTCCCTATTGGATCAAAGATACGGAGTTCATTAAAAAGACAGAAGAGAATAATAAAGAAGAAATCCATTCTTATCCGCTGGCGTCGATGGTTTCTTCCGTCGCCGCTCTGTCTCTTGTCGGCTGCCGTCTGGGGCTGCCGGTCGTAACGCCCGGGATCGTATGCACCGCGCACCGTATCTTTTCCGGCCTGATCCCGGATGTCGTTCTGCAGTATATCTGGGAAGGAATCCGCCGGCTGTAAAGCGCCTTATCTGCGGACAGGGTCCTGCATCTTTTTCAGCTCACATTGTCATAAATGCGTTGCCTTGCTTAGTTCACTATGCTAAAATATACACTCGAATGAGTATTTTTAGTTTTGTGAGGTAATGAATCATGTCAAATGCACAAGTCGGTATCCTGATTGTCATGATCGTGTATCTGTTGGGAATGATCCTGATCGGGTTCGCGTTTTCCAAGAAAAACGAGACCGTCGGAGATTTTTATCTGGGCGGCAGAAAGCTTGGGCCGCTCGTTACAGCAATGAGTGCGGAAGCTTCCGATATGAGCAGCTGGCTGCTGATGGGACTTCCCGGAGTTGCTTATCTGACAGGGCTGGCCGATGCCGGCTGGACCGCGATCGGACTGGCTGTCGGCACGTATCTGAACTGGCTTTTCGTTGCCAGAAAAATACGGCTTTATACAGCCCGGACCGGATCTATTACAATCCCGGATTTCTTCTCTGACAGATATGGCGATAAGCGGCGCATACTGATGCTGATCGGAGCGATCGAGATCATCATTTTCTTTATCCCGTATACCGGATCCGGCTTTGCTGCGTGCGGAAAGCTGTTCTCCAGTCTGTTCGGCATCAATTATCATACGGCTATGATCTGCAGTGCTGTTATTATTGCGGTTTATACCATGCTGGGTGGATTCCTGGCAGCGAGCACGACAGACTTTATTCAGAGTATTGTTATGACGATCGCTCTTCTGATCGTCCTGGGTTTCGGTGTTCATACGGCCGGCGGCATGTCCGCTGTCATGGACAACGCCCGGCAGCTTTCCGGATATCTGAGTTTTACATCCATACATGATCCGGGATCCGGAACGGCTTCTCCGTATGGGTTTATCACCATTCTTTCTACCATGGCATGGGGCCTCGGTTATTTCGGCATGCCGCATATCCTGCTCCGGTTCATGGCAATCGAAAATGAACAGAAACTGGCTCTTTCGCGCCGTGTGGCTTCGATCTGGGTTGTGATTTCCATGTTCATTGCCATTCTGATCGGCGTAGTGGGACTGGGAATGACCGCCAACGGCTCTGTCAAGGCACTGGAAGGTTCTGCTTCGGAAACGATCATTGTTGAGATCGCGCATCTTATGAGCACGCATGGCTGGATACCGGCTATTATCGCCGGTCTGATCCTGTCGGGCATACTGGCAGCTACGATGTCCACGGCGGATTCCCAGCTGCTGGCCGCATCTTCTTCGGTTTCAGAAAACATTTTCCATCGATTCCTGCATATGGATATCGATGAGAAGAAAATGATTAAAATAGCCAGACTGAGTCTTTTGATCATTGCAGTGATCGGTGTAGGGATCGCCTGGGATCCGAACAGTTCCGTATTCCAGATCGTTTCCTTTGCCTGGGCAGGATTCGGAGCGTCCTTCGGACCGGCTATCCTGCTGGCCCTGTTCTGGAGAAGATCCAATATGCAGGGAGCCATGGCCGGGATGATCGCCGGCGGCGCCATGATCTTTATCTGGAAATTTGCGGTCCGTCCACTGGGCGGCGCCTGGAATATTTACGAACTGCTGCCGGCCTTTATCGTAGCCATTGTGGTCAACGTTATTGTCAGTTTGCTGACCAAAGAACCTTCTGACGAAATAACCAAAGTGTTTGACGAGATGAAAAAGGCCTGACCGATTTACAGCATAATGGTTTGGCAGAAAGACAGAGGATGGCATTATGATGAATTTCAAAAAGTACAAAAAACAGTATTATCTGCCGCCGGAGGATTGCTTTGACTGGATCGAGCAGGATTCTCTGGAAAAAGCGCCCGTCTGGTGCAGCGTGGATCTGCGTGACGGAAACCAGGCTCTGATCATTCCGATGGATCTGGATACCAAGCTGGAGTATTTCCAGCTGCTCTGCGATATCGGTTTCAAGGAAATCGAAGTGGGCTTCCCGGCTGCTTCCGAAACCGAATACGTGTTTCTGCGCCGGCTGATCGAAGAGCACAGGATTCCGGATGACGTAACCGTGCAGGTGCTGACGCAGGCCCGCGAGCATATTATCCGCAGGACATTTGAGGCGCTGAAGGGCTGCGACAATGCGATCGTGCACGTGTACAATTCCACTTCTTTTGCACAGCGGCAGCAGGTTTTCAAGAAGTCAAAAGAAGAAGTCAAGAAGATTGCCATAGAAGGGGCCATGCTGTTGAAGCAGCTGACGGAAGAAGCCGGAGCACATTACCGTTTCCAGTACAGTCCGGAGAGTTTCACAGGTACAGAACCGGAATATGCGGTGGAAGTATGCAATGCCGTACTGGATGTATGGCAGCCAACGGCTGACAGGAAGGCGATCATCAACCTTCCTGTGACGGTGGAATTGTCCATGCCGCATGTCTATGCTTCCCAGGTGGAGTATGTACATAAACATCTGAAATACCGTGATAATGTCGTATTGTCCCTGCATCCGCACAATGACAGAGGATGCGGTGTGGCTTCCACGGAAATGGGACTGCTGGCCGGCGCGGACAGGGTAGAAGGTACGCTGTTCGGCAACGGGGAACGGACCGGAAATGTGGATATCGTCACGTTAGCCATGAATCTGTATACGCAGGGCGTGGATCCGGGACTGGATTTTGAAAACATGACGGATATCACGGAGAAATACGAACAGTTTACCAACATGCAGGTCGATCCGCGCAGACCGTATGCAGGAGCGCTGGTCTTTGCTGCCTTTTCCGGTTCGCACCAGGATGCGATCGCCAAAGGCATGCACTGGATTGAAATGGAAGATCCAGATCACTGGACCGTTCCGTATCTGCCGCTGGATCCGCATGATATCGGCCGTGAATACGATGCAGATGTCATTCGGATCAACAGTCAGTCCGGGCAGGGCGGTGTCGGCTATGTTCTGGAGACGCAGTATGGCCTTATTCTGCCTAAGAAGATGCGCGAAGCCATGGGTTATGCAGCGAAGAATCGCTCCGATCACCTGCATAAGGAACTGAAGCCGGATGAGATCTACAGCCTGTTCAGAGAAACATTCGTCGATAAAGAATGGCCCATCCGTGTCCACGGCGTGCATTTTGCACAGCTGGAGGACGGCTACATCGAAGCGGTTGTCAATACGGCTTACAAGGACGGGGAATTCTACAAAGTGGTCGCCGAAGGAAACGGCCGTCTGAATGCGGTCAGCAATGCACTGAAAAAAGCACATGGTCTGGATTTCCATCTGACAACGTATCAGGAGCATGCGCTTACCAAGTCGACGAGTTCGGAAGCGATCGCCTATGTCGGGATTGAAGACAAGGACGGCAATGCTTCCTGGGGCGCCGCCGTTGACCCGGATATCATCCGTGCGTCGATCGATGCTCTGATCACAGCCATCAACATCCAGGAAAGCTGAACAGTGAATACCTTAGGGGGAACATAGTTTGTTATACAGCATGACCGGATTCGGCCGCGCCGAATACCAGGATTCCGAAAAAAAGATCTCTGTAGAGATCAAATCGGTTAACCACAGATATTTTGAGTGCAGTATCCGTCTGCCGCGGAAGTTTCAGTCTTTTGAAGCAGACTTGCGCCATATTCTCAAGGAATATGCATCGAGGGGAAAGCTGGATGTCTATGTGAATTATGAGGATCACCGTCTTTCCGGAACGGTGCTGCAGTATAATGCTGCACTGGCAGAACAGTATGTCCAGTGCGCCAAAGAGGCAGAAAGAGAATTCACGCTGCTCAATGATCTGACGGTAACAAAACTCCTGGCTTTTCCGGATATCCTGAAAATGGAAGAGGAAGAACCGGATGAAAACGAACTGTGGGATACCATGGAGCAGGTCATGCGTGAAGCTGCCGTGTGTTTTCGTGACGCCAGGCAGAAAGAAGGCATTGTATTGCGGGAAAACTTGCTGAGTAAGCTGGATGACATGGAAAAACGGGTGCAGGTTATTGTTGAGCATGAACCGCAGATCATGGAGGCCTATAAGGACAGGCTGCGGGAAAAGACAAAAGAACTGCTGGAAAATGCACAGCTGGAAGAGAGCAGGATCGCTGCCGAAGTGGTTCTTTATGCGGATAAGATCTGCACAGATGAAGAGACGGTCCGACTGCTGAGTCATATCCGTCAGGTACGGGATACCATTGAGCATGGTGAAGGGGTCGGCCGGAAACTGGATTTTCTGGCACAGGAAATGAATCGCGAGGCGAATACGATCCTTTCCAAGGCAGGAGATATGCTCACATCTGATCTGGGCGTTGCCTTAAAGACGGATATCGAAAAGATACGTGAGCAGATCCAGAACATAGAGTGATCCAGAGAGGTATGATTATGACTGAAGGGCTTTTGGTGGTTATTTCCGGATTTTCAGGATCCGGCAAAAGCACAATTACGAAACGTCTGCTTGAAGAATATGAAAACTACGCCCTGTCTGTTTCCGCAACGACGCGCAGCCCGCGGGAAGGGGAGGCGGAAGGTGTTGATTATTTCTATAAAACAGAAGAAGAATTTCTGGAAATGATCGACCGGGATGCTTTTCTCGAATATGCGTATTATGTGGATCATGCTTACGGAACACCCATGGCATATGTGGAGGAACAGCTGGCCGGAGGAAAAGATGTGCTGCTGGAGATCGAGATCCAGGGGGCACTGAAAGTAAAGGCGCGCAGACCTGAAACCATCCTGATATTTGTAACGCCGCCCAATGCGGCTGTTCTGGAAGAACGGCTGACAGGACGGGGAACAGAAACGAAGGACGTCATTTATTCCCGCCTGCATGCGGCCGTTGAAGAGGCCGCCGGCATGGAAGAGTATGATTATATACTGATCAATGATGATCTGGATGCCTGTGTCCGCGAACTGCATAACCTGATCCAGACACAGCATTGCCGTACGGCACAGCGGAAAGCATTTATCAGACAGATACAAAAAGAACTAACAGAACGGGAGGAGACTTTGTTATGATACATCCGTCATATGTAGAAATGATCGATAAGATCAACGAGGACCAGGACAGAGAAGATGCGCCTCTGGTTACCAGCCGTTATTCGGTTGTCCTGGCTACAGCCAGAAGAGCCAGACAGCTCGTATCCGGTGCAGAAGCATTTGTACGTGACGTGGATAAAAACGGAAAACCGCGCAAACCGCTTTCTGTCGCAGTAGATGAATTCTATGATGATAAAGTGCATATTGTACGGCGGAATACAGCTGAGGAAGAAACGGAAGCAGAAGAATAATTGAACAGCGAAAATAATCAAAAACAAATCCTGTTTATTTCTCTGGGATGTGACAAAAACCGCGTGGACTCAGAAAGAATGCTGGGCCTTCTTTCTGAGGATGCGTATGGTATTACCGATGATGAAGCAGAAGCGGATATCATCGTTGTAAATACGTGCTGCTTTATCGATGAGGCAAAGGAAGAAAGCGTACAGACCATTCTGGACATGGCTGCCTGGCGCCGGGAAGGGAAATGCCATGCCCTGATCGTTGCCGGCTGTCTTTCCGAACGTTACAGACAGGAAATCCTGCAGGAAATACCGGAAGTTGATGCCGTCATCGGCACCCACAGTTATACAAAGATCCGTGAAGCCATACTGGCGGCAGAAAAGGGAGAAAGGCCGGTCTATCTGGATGCGCCCTCTGATATCACAGTACGTGAACCATCCCGCATTCTGACAACAGGCGGCTTTTTTGCATATCTGAAGATCGCGGAAGGATGTGACAGACACTGTACCTATTGTGTCATTCCATCTTTGCGCGGCCCATACCGAAGCGTACCGATGGAACATCTTCAGGAAGAAGCTGCATCTCTTGCAGACAGAGGCGTGCGGGAACTGATCCTCGTGGCACAGGATACCGCCTGCTATGGCATGGATCTGTACGGAGAAAAGAAGCTTCATGAACTGCTTCGGGCCCTGTGCCGTATTGAGGGATTTTTGTGGATCCGGATCCTTTACTGCTATCCGGAAGAACTCTATCCGGAAATGATCCGTACCATACGGGAAGAACCGAAGATCTGCCGGTATCTGGATCTGCCGATCCAGCACAGTGAAGATGCCGTTTTGAAAAGAATGGGAAGAAAGACATCGCATGCCGGACTGGTTTCGGCGATTGCGGAGCTGCGCAGACAGATTCCCGGTATTGTGATACGTACTACACTGATCACCGGTTTTCCCGGCGAAACAGAGGAGCAGCATAAAGCGTTGCTTGCGTTCCTTGGGGAAATGCGGTTTGAACGTCTCGGGGTATTTACCTATTCCAGGGAAGAAGGCACGCCGGCTGCACGCATGCACGGCCAGATTGAACAGGCTGAAAAAGAAAGGCGGCGGGATGAACTGCTTACCGTGCAGCAGGAGATTTCAGGAGAGATCGGAAAAGAACTGGTCGGTCAGATTCGGGAAGTCTTTATCGAAGGGTATTCCCCGGAAGAGCAGGTCTGGATCGGCAGAACCTATGGTGATGCACCGGATATAGACGGACTCTTTTTCCTGCACTGTACAGAGGAACTGCATACCGGCGACATGGTGCGGGCACGCGTGACTGCCGCCGGAGAGTATGATCTGATAGGAGAGATTGTATCATGAGTATGTTGAGAAATATGAATCTGCCCAATAAACTGACCTGCCTTCGCATGGTCCTGATTCCCGTATTTCTGCTTTTCTTTTATGCACCCTTTGCAGCGGGAAGATATCTTTCCCTTGTTGTTTTTATCATCGCCAGCCTGACCGATACGGCGGATGGCTATATTGCCAGAAAATATGACCTGGTTACAGATTTCGGAAAATTCATGGATCCGCTTGCCGATAAGCTGCTGGTCTGTACGGCACTGATCTGTCTTGTGGATACACAGGAGCTGGCAGCCTGGGTCGTGATCATCATCATAGCCAGAGAATTCATCATCAGCGGCTTCCGTCTGGTGGCCGCCGACAACGGGATTGTGATCGCGGCCAGCTGGTGGGGAAAGATCAAAACCATCGTACAGATGGCACTGATCATCATCATGCTGTTAAATATTACCTCCTGGGCTGTGCTGGAAACCATACTGACGGTGGCTGCCGTTATTCTGACGATCGTATCATTGATCGATTATATCTGGAAAAACCGTTCCGTTTTGGGAAGCGCGGCCTGAAGTCTGTGTGATACATTCTATATGTATTATAAAACGGTATCTGTATACCTGTGTAACCGAAAAGACAACCGTTAGAGGAGACATATAATGAAAAAAATACAGATGAAAACACCGCTGGTCGAAATGGACGGCGATGAAATGACAAGAATCCTTTGGAAGATGATCAAGGAGGAACTGATCGTTCCCTTTATCGATCTGAAGACGGAGTATTATGATCTGGGATTGCAGCACCGGGACGAAACGGATGACCAGGTCACAAAAGACTCTGCCGAAGCAACGAAAAAATACGGCGTGGCGGTCAAGTGTGCAACGATCACACCAAATGCCGCCCGGGTGCAGGAATACAATTTGAAGGAAATGTGGAAGAGTCCGAACGGGACGATCCGCGCCATGCTGGACGGAACGGTCTTCCGTACGCCGATCATTGTAAAGGGCATTGACCCCTGTGTACGCAACTGGAAAAAACCGATCACCATCGCGCGTCATGCGTACGGCGATATATACAAAAATGTAGAAATGCGCATCCCGGGTCCCGGGAAAGTGGAGATGGTCTATACGTCGGAAGACGGCAAAACACAGGATCGGTCTGTTATCCATGTTTTTAACGGACCGGGCGTTGTGCAGGGCGTACACAATCTGGATGCTTCCATCATCAGCTATGCCCGCAGCTGCTTTACCTACGCACTGGCTGAAAAAAAGGACCTCTGGTTCTCCACCAAGGATACGATCTCCAAAACCTATGATCATCGGTTTAAGGATATTTTTGAGGAACTCTATGAAAATGAGTACCGGCCGGAATTTGAAAAAGCAGGCATCACCTATTTCTATACCCTGATCGATGACGCAGTAGCCAGGATCATGAAATCAGCCGGCGGCTTTATCTGGGCAACGAAAAACTACGACGGTGATGTGATGAGTGATATGATCTCGTCGGCTTTCGGCTCGCTGGCCATGATGACTTCTGTCCTGGTTTCTCCGGGCGGTTATTATGAATATGAAGCGGCGCATGGAACAGTCCAGCGGCATTATTACAAGTATCTGAAGGGAGAGACCACATCTACCAATTCTGTGGCGACGATTTTTGCCTGGAGCGGGGCTTTGCGCAAGCGCGGGGAACTGGATGGCATTCCGGAGCTGCAGGTGTTTGCCGATCATCTGGAAAAAGCCACGATCCGTACGATCGAAAATGGGAAGATGACCGGTGATCTGGCGGCGATCACCCATATTCCGGATCCGGTCATTCTGGACAGTGAAGCCTTTATCAAAGCCATCCGAGCGGAGCTGGAACAGCTGTAAATACTCTTCAGGAATCTGTGTCTGCCAGGATCTCCCAAAGCTCCATCAGTTCATTCAGCTTTTTGTCCTGCTGTTCTCTCTGCAGGGCAAGCTCCTGGCAGCGAGTCAGATTCGTACCTGTTTCGGGAAGGGAAAGTTCTTCATCTATGAGCCGGATCTTTTCTTCCGTATCCGCTATTTCTTTTTCACAATTCTGCAGTTTCTGCTGTTGTTTCCGGATGCGTGCCTGTTCTTCTTTCTGTGCCTGCCAGTCCAATTTGCCGGACGCGGACGTATCAACAGCTGTAGAAAGTGGTCCGGCCGGCATGCCGGTTTGTTTTTCTGCCTTTTTTTCCAGATAGTAATCGTAGTCACCCAGATACTCTGTCAGTGTCTGATGATCCAGTTCCAGGATCCGGGTAGCCGTGCGGTTGATAAAATAGCGGTCATGGCTGACAAACAGGATCGTACCGGTAAAACGGCAGAGTGCATCTTCCAATATTTCGCGTGATTCGATATCCAGATGGTTGGTCGGCTCATCCAGAAGCAGGAAATTGGCGCCGGAAAGCATCAGCTTTGCCAGTGTCACGCGGGCTCGTTCTCCACCGGAGAGAGCAGAGATCTGTTTAAATGCATCGTCGCCGGTAAACAGAAAAGCGGCCAGCATATTGCGGATTTCTGTTTGCGTGCGGTCCGGATAAGAGTCGGAGATTTCATCAAACAGCGTTTTGTCTTCATGCAGAAGCTGCTGTTCCTGATCGTAGTAACCTGTCTGCACCCGTGAACCGAAACGGATCTGGCCGGCATCCGGCTTTAGATCTCCGCCGAGTATTTTTAATATGGTTGATTTTCCGGTTCCGTTATCCCCGATCAGGCCGATCCGTTCGCCGCGCCGTATCATAAAATGCAGATCCCTGAACAAAGGATCCGAAGAAAAACGCTTCTGCAGCCCTTCAACGATGCAGACGTCCTTGCCGCTTTCCTGCGAAGGGATCAGCTCCAAACGCATATCAGCATCCAGATCCGCCGGCTTCTCCAGGCGTTCTGTCTTTTGCAATTGTTTTTCCCTGCTTTCCGCACGGCTAATGGATTTTTCCCGGTTGAACTGCCGGAGTTTCCGGATCACAGCTTCCTGATGGCGGATAGCGGCATCCTGCTTTTCCCAGGCACGCAAAGCTGCTTTACGCTTTTCCGCTTTTTTCCGACTGAATGCTGTGTAATTCCCGGGAAAAGAGAGAGAAGTACCGCGTTCTATTTCAATCACATGCGTGACAAGGCGGTCCATGAAATAACGGTCATGGGAAACCAGCAGAAGCGTGCCCGGATACCGGGAAAGACGTGCTTCCAGCCAGCGAACGGAGGAAACGTCCAGATGGTTGGTCGGCTCATCCAGAAGAAGGATGTCCGGTTCTTCCAGAAGGACACGGGCCAGCACAACCCTCGTTTTCTGTCCGCCGGAAAGCGAAGAGAGTTTTCTGGTGTAATCGGACTCGGCGAATCCCAGTCCGCGCAGTACGCCGATGATCTCGCTCTCACTGGCATATCCGTTACGTCGTTCATATTCCTGCAATGTTTCTTCATATTTCTGAAGAAGGGCAGGGTTTTCGGCAGAAGGAACGCCGGCCATTTCTGCTTCCATGGCGCGGATTCTCTGTTCCATATCCAAAAGATCAAGTCTGGCCTTTCGGACTTCTTCGTAAATAGTACAGCTGCCTTCCAGTTCCTGATACTGGGCCAGGTAACCGATCCGGCATCCGCCTTTTACGGAACAGACGCCGCCGTCGGCATTTTCCTGACCTGTCAGGATACGCAGCAGCGTGGTCTTCCCTGCTCCGTTGACGCCGATCAGGGCAGCCTTTTCGCCTTCTTCCAAATGAAAAGAGACGTCCCGCAGAACGCTTTCTGTACCATATGATTTTGTTATATGCTGACATGAAAGTATCATAATACAGTAGAGTATAGCACGAATCCTGCAAAGTTGACAGATTTTTGGCTAACGGTTATACTAACAAAAACAGTTGGATTCGATTCATTTGATGCGCAGATTCTTTGGCTGCAGGATCAATCATACAGCAGGAACGATCAAGGAGGAAACCGCTGTGGGAGAAAGACAAATATCCAAGGCGGTGATCAGCAGACTTCCGCGCTATCATCGTTATCTGGGTGAACTGCTGAATTCCGGCACGGAAAGGATTTCATCCGGAGAACTGAGCCGCCTTATGAAGGTTACGGCTTCCCAGATCCGGCAGGATCTGAATAATTTCGGCGGTTTCGGACAGCAGGGTTATGGTTATAATGTTCGGTATCTGCGGGATGAGATCGGTAAGATCCTGGGGCTGGATCATGATCATGCCATGATCATCATCGGGACAGGCCACCTGGGAAAGGCACTGGCCAATTACGAAAACTTCAACCGCGGCAGTATACATATCGTAGGGTTGTTTGATATCCGGAAAGAGGTTATCGGAACAAAAGTACGCAATACCGAAATCCGCAGCGTAGAAGAACTGCCGTCTTTTTTGAAAGAACACGAAGTAGAGATCGCCGTTCTGACACTGCCTAAGAAGAATGCTACGGAAATAGCTCAGATCCTTGTGGAAAACGGCATAAATGCCATTTGGAATTTTGCCTATACGGATCTTAATCTGCAGCTTCCCGAGGATGTCATCGTGGAAAATGTCCACTTGTCAGACAGCCTGATGCAATTGACGTACCGCCTGAATGCGGCACAGCAGAAAGAAGAAAACTAACAGGCAGACCCGCGGATGCGGGTCTGTATTTAGATAACAGCGCAAAAAAGAAAGGAAAACGGAATTGGAAAGGATTTGGACAGCAGCACAGCTCAAAGAGGCAGACAGCCGGACGATGCGTCAGGGGCTGTCTTCTCCCGTACTGATGGAACGGGCCGCACTGGCTGTTATGGAGGTGCTTACAGAGGAGAAACTGGATCTTTCCGGTACGGTTGTATTCTGCGGGACCGGCAATAACGGCGGAGACGGTATAGTCGTTGCCCGGCTTCTGGCCGAAAGAGGCTATCATCCGCTTGTCGTGGCCGCAGGAGATCCATCCCGTTACAGTACGGAGCGAAAGCAGCAGGAGGAGCTGCTGCGTACGTATGATGTCCGTATCGTACCGGCTGAAGATCTCCCGGATCTGACAGGAAAAACACTGATCGTGGATGCCCTTTTCGGAATCGGACTTTCCCGTATGGTACAGGAGCCGTATGCCGGCCTTATCCGTACTATCAATGATTCCGGGATTCCGGTCGCAGCGGTGGATATCCCGTCCGGCGTGCATACCGATACGGGACAGGTCCTGGGATGTGCCGTCAAAGCAAGCTGTACGGTCAGCTTTTCCGGACCGAAAGCCGGTTTATACCAGTATCCCGGGAAAGCCTGTGCCGGCCGGGTATACATCCGAAAAATCGGAATACGCCTCCCTGATGACATGCCGGAAGACAGAGAATTCCATCTGGTGACACAGCAGGATCTGTCTCTTCTTCCGGGCAGAGCAGAATCCGGAAATAAAGGTACTTTCGGCAAAATACTGGTCATTGCGGGAAGCCGCTGTATCTGCGGAGCGGCATATCTGTCTGCAAAAGCCTGCCTGCGGAGCGGGGCGGGAATGGTGAAAATCTATACGGAAGAAACAAACAGACAGGCGTTGGCAGCTTCTTTCCCCGAAGCACTGCTGGAAACATATCGTGAAGAAGCCTGGGAGTCCGACGGACTGGAGGCGGCGCTGAACTGGGCGGATGCGGTTTTGATCGGACCCGGCATAGGAACAGGAAAGACGGCCTCCGATATTCTGGAATATGTCTGCAGCCGCAGCCGACTCCCGCTGGTGCTGGATGCAGATGCACTGAATCTGCTGCAGGGGCGTCCGGACATGCTGCGTGCCTATCCGGGTCCCTGTGTCCTGACACCGCACGTTATGGAGATGAGCCGCCTGACGGGAGAGGACTGTGCCGCCATTAAAGCAGATTCCAGAAAAGCGGCAGAAGCGCTGGCTGAAAAAAGCGGCGCCTGTGTGGTACTGAAAGATGCCCATACCGTCATTGCCGGGGCGGACGGGGTCAGTTATCTTTATCCGGAGGGGAGCAGTGCACTGGCGACGGCGGGCAGCGGTGATGTCCTGGCCGGTATCCTGGCTGCCTTCCTGTTTCAGCTTTCCGAACAGCCGTCAAAAGCGGCAGCACTGGCTGTCTGTTTACATGGGACATGCGGCAACCGTGCAGCCAGGGAGCGGTCCGAAGCGGCGGTTCTGGCCGGCGATCTGATCGACTATATACGCATATGAGCAGCCTTGACGATGACGCAGCGCAGTGCTATTCTTTTATAGACTGAATAAAATTGCCGGTAGTATGCGATGCAGCCGGCACAGGAAAATAGGATAGGAGCTAAGTATGTCAGGACATTCTAAATTTGCGAATATCAAGCATAAAAAAGAGAAAAATGATGCCAAAAAGGGCAAGGTATTTACAATCATCGGAAGAGAGATTGTCATTGCCGTTAAGGAAGGCGGACCGGACCCGGCCAATAACAGTAAGCTCCGGGATGTCATTGCCAAGGCCAAGGCGGCCAATATGCCGAATGATACCATCGAACGCGGAATCAAAAAGGCAGCAGGAGATTCCAACGCTGCGAATTACGAACGCATGACCTATGAAGGATACGGTCCCAGCGGTATTGCCATTATCGTAGAAACGCTCACGGATAATAAAAACCGTACGGCAGCCGATGTACGGGCTGCGTTCTCCAAGGGTCAGGGCAATATCGGCACACCGGGCTGTGTTTCATTCATGTTCGATGAAAAAGGCCAGATTTTAATTGATAAGGAAGAATGCGCTTTATCGGCGGATGACCTGATGATGCTTGTACTGGATGCAGGTGCCGAAGATTTTAACGAGGAAGAGGACGGTTACGAAGTATTGACGGATCCTGCTGATTTTTCGGCTGTGCGTGAATCGCTGGAAAAAGAAGGGATCGTTATGGCCGAAGCAGAAATCGTCAAGCTGCCGCAGACAAAAGTGGCGCTGGAAGATCCGTCAGCACGTGCCAGTCTCCAGAAGATCCTCGACCTGCTGGATGACAGCGACGATGTTCAGAACGTTTATACCAATCTGGACGGGGAACTGGAGTAAAGCGGCGGAAGGGGAGTAAAGCCGGGGGGATTAAGTATGCCTGTTTGGAAGGCGGCGCTGCTGGGAGTGATACAGGGGGTCACGTGCGTTCTGCCGGTCAGCAGTTCCGGTCATATAGCGTTGTTCGGACGTCTGCTTGGAGAGAGCACAGCCAGCAGTCTGTCTTTTATGGTATATCTGCATATCGGAACACTGGTGGCGGTTGTATGGACCTTTGCCGGAGATCTTCGGAAACTCCTGCGGGCCTGCCTGCTGATCCTGCGGGATCTGGCCAGAAATCTTGTCACGTTCAACCGTATTACCTTTATGAGGAAAAAGGGGACGTATCGTGCACTTCTGCACGGCAATTACCGCCGTCTGGCTGCCCTGCTCGTAACTGCGGCTGCTGTAGAAGCCGTAGTATCTTTGTTCATGCGTAATTTTTCCTTTCTGGGAGCCTCCAATCTTCTGATCACGGCGATGGGTTTTTTTGTAACGGCTTTGCTGCTGTTTATCTCGTCGTTTACGCCGGAAGTGAAGCGAAATCCCATGAGATGCGGCTTTCGTGATGCGCTGCTGGCAGGAGCACTGCAGGGTGCGGCGTCGCTTCCCGGTATTTCCAGGCTGGGCATGGCCATGTCGGCATCCTGTTTATCCGGACTGGAACGTCCTTTTATGGTACGATTCTCGTTCCTTTTGGCCATTCCCGCCATCCTGGGCGGCATGATCGGGATCCTGCCTTCTGTGCAGGCGCAGGCAGAGATTCCGCCGCAGATAGGTGCCTGTATCATCGGCATTGTCGTATCGGCTTTTGTATCCACGGCGATGCTGCAGCTGGTAAAACGTATATTATCCAGAAAAGCCAGCCGCCTGTTTTCTGTTTATACAGCGGTGATCGGCATACTCTGTATTGTTTTGTATTTTCGATGAAAACACCGAGGTTTTCTTATAGTGGCATCGACCGGAAATAAAAAAAAGACAGCCGGAACAAAAAAGACCGGAAACCGGAAGCCTCAGAAGACTGTGCGCGCTTCCCATAATAAACAGGATCTGCCTCTGAACCGGGATATTCACATACTGATCGTCCTGGCAGTGGCATTGCTGTTATTTTTGAGTCTTCTCGGACTCTGTGGTGTTGTGGGACGCGTTATATCCGGAGCTTTATTTGGTGTGTTCGGTATGCCGGCCTATGCCTTTCCGTTCCTGTTTGTTTATCTGGATCTGTTTCTTCTGGCCAACAACGGAAAGGGTTCGCAGTCCGCACAGCGTGTATGCGGCCTGTCCGGTATTTATGTATTTGTCTGCGCCTTTTTCCAGCTGATCCAATATGGATATGAGGCAGACATGACGGCCGGCCGCATTTACCGCGAAAGTGCCGCTGTGCACGCAGGCGGCGGCGTAACAGGCGGAATGATCGTGCAGTTATTCGGATCGGCTTTGGGAACGATCGGGGCTTATGTGATCGTGCTGATCGCGCTGGTGATCTTTTCCATCCTGCTTACACAGAAACCGCTGCTCTCTGTTCTGCGAAGGAAGAGTGAGAAAGCCTATGGCACTGCCCGCATGCAGAGACAGCGCCGGGCTGACAATTCACGGCAGCGAAAGCAGCAGAGAAAACAGCAGAAAGATACGGCAAGAGCCATCAAAGAAAGACAGAAGGCCGTGCAGGCAGAACGGGATGCCAATGTGGCTGCGGTCCGTGCCAGGACCGGTCATATTTCACACATGGTCGTTCCGCAGAATCTGAAGGAAGAGGCTCGGCTGCGGGAAGAGTCCAGGAGACTTCGTTCTGTTGAGCAGGAGAAGCCGGCTGAAAATACAGCCTATCCGATTTCGGATGATATCATCGTCAATACGTCGGTACCGGTGAATCAGACGGAAAACTTTACATTTGTGGAACGCGCGAAAACTCCGGCAAAAAACAGGACGGACAGCAAAAAAGCTTCCGGCAGCACCGATTTTCCGGAGCCTACCCGTGCACCGGAATCCAAAGAGGTTTCGCCGGCCAGAAAACGTAAGCCGTCTGCCGGCGGTATTGTCATGCCGGATATCCCCAAGGATAAGGGGAAAGGGGAGGATTCCTATGTTTATCCGCCTCTTTCACTGCTGAAGTCTCCGGCAGGAGGGCAAAGCGGCGATTCGAATACGCATCTGAAAAACACGGCAGCAAAACTGCAGAAGACGCTGCATGATTTCGGTGTGGAAGTAACCATCAACCACATCAGCTGCGGCCCGACTGTGACCAGATATGAACTGACGCCGCAGCAGGGTGTCAAGGTCAGTAAGATCCTGAGTCTTGCCGATGATATTAAACTGAACCTGGCTGCCGCGGATATTCGTATAGAAGCGCCGATCCCGGGCAAATCTGCCATCGGGATCGAGGTGCCCAATAAGACAAATACAGCGGTATTGCTGCGGGAATTGCTGGAATCCCAGGCTTTCCGGCGGCATAAATCCCCTCTGGCTTTTGCTGTTGGGAAAGACATTGCCGGACAGTCAGTCGTCACAGATATCGGTAAGATGCCGCATCTGCTGATCGCCGGTGCTACGGGATCCGGTAAATCAGTATGCATTAATACACTGATCATGAGTATCCTGTACAAATCTTCTCCGGAAGAAGTAAAATTCATCATGATCGATCCGAAAGTGGTAGAGCTTTCTGTATATAACGGTATTCCGCATCTGTTTATACCGGTGGTCACAGATCCGAAAAAAGCGGCCGGTGCGCTGAACTGGGCCGTTTCCGAAATGACGGAACGGTATCAGAAATTTGCCGAGCTGGGCGTGCGGGATCTGGCCGGTTACAATTCCCGTGTGGATTCGATGCCGGAACCGGAAGAGGGTACACGGCCTGCCAGAATGCCGCGCCTGATCATTATTGTCGACGAGCTGGCCGATCTGATGATGGTCGCACAGAACGAGGTAGAGGATTCCATCTGCCGTCTTGCACAGCTTGCCCGTGCGGCAGGGATCCATCTGATCATTGCCACGCAGCGGCCTTCCGTCAACGTGATCACAGGACTGATCAAGGCGAATATGCCGTCGCGCATTGCCCTGTCTGTCACGTCCGGTGTGGATTCCCGTACCATTCTGGATATGAACGGCGCAGAAAAACTGCTGGGACACGGCGATATGCTTTTCTATCCGCAGGGATACCAGAAGCCTGTCCGTGTGCAGGGAGCTTTTGTTTCGGATGATGAGATCCTTCAGGTCGTACATTTCCTGCTGCAGCATCATAAGAACGGAAATTACGACGAAGAGATCCAGAAAAAAATAGATCAGTCTTCCGTTTCGGAGAGTGTCTCCGGAATTGCGGATCCCGGAGGGCAGGATGAGTATTTTGCCGATGCCGGAAAGCTGATCATCGAAAAAGACAAAGCATCGATCGGAATGCTGCAGAGGGCATTCCGGATCGGTTTTAACCGTGCCGCCCGGATCATGGATCAATTATGTGATGCCGGTGTTGTCGGAGAAGAAGAAGGTACCAAACCCAGGAAAGTGCTTATGAGCATGGAACAATTTGAAAACTACCTGGAGGAGAATTGAATGAGAAGTTGCCCGAATTGCGGCGCGCAGTTTTCGGATCAGGAGGTCTTTTGCCCGGTTTGCGGTCAGGAAGTACAGATCGTGCCGGATTTTGTGACCGCCGAGATCCAGCTGCAGGAGTTGCATAAACGGATTGAAGAAGAAGAGAAAGCCAGACAGGAAGCCCGTGAACGGGCCGAGATGATCCAGAAAAGGATCCGCCAGCGGAGAAATCATATCATTCTGGTCATTTGTCTTGCGGCGGCGGCTGTTGCGGCCTGGTTTATTGTTTCCTACGCAATGGGGGTGCAGAGAGAGCATAATTCTTTTTCGTATCAGTACACACAGGCCGAAACACTTCTGGAAAGCGGAGATGCGAATGGCGCAAGCGATATGATCCGCCGTGCCCTGGCACAGAAACCGGATGACCATGACGCTCTGTTTCTGGAAGTGAAGATACTTCAGGCGCAGCATAAGAAACAGGATGCTGAAAACCTGCTGTATCATATCATGGAACTGTGGCCGGAGGAAGAAGAAAGCTATTTCCTTCTTTTAGACCAGTATCTGGAGGAAAACCGTACGGAAGATATCCAGACGATCCTGATGAGCTGTACGCTGCCGCGTGTCCTGGAACGTTATGCCCGCTTCCTTCCGGAAGGTCCTGTCCTTTTCCCGGAAGAGGGTGTCTATAATACGGATCAGGAGATATCCTTTACCTCTGAGGTGGAAGGGACGATCTACTATACACTGGACGGATCCGACCCGACCAATTCTTCGCAGGTATATGAAGGACCGTTTTTGTTAACGGAAGGCATTACGACGGTGAAAACCCTGCTGATCACGAATGAAGGATTTCCGAGCCCTGTTACGGCCGGGATCTATCAGATCCAGTACGACGCGCCGCCGCCGCCGGAGATCCTGCCGGAATCCGGCACCTACAGTATCACAAGAAAAGCAGATTCTGACGGGAAAATAACCGATACAGAAAGAGAAAAAACCAGGAAGATCACCTTAAAGTATCCGGATGGTTATATCTGTCATTATTCTTTCGATAAAAAGCCGACAGAGGAGAGCCCGGTTTATGACAAGCCGCTGGATATGCAGGAAGGTGAGCATATCTTTTATGCGGTCCTGGAGGCAGAAAACGGAAAACTGGGTATGGTTGCGTCGGCTACCTATATCTATGACGTGCGCGTGCTGACGCCTACACCGGTGCCTAAGCCAAAAACGTATTACTATCCGGGACCGGCAGTGCCGACCGCTACCCCGACTCCGGACGCGGAAGGCGGAGACGGCGGGCAGACGCCCGTATCTCCCGATGATCCGTCTGCACAGCCGGACACACCGGATGGCGCAGATCCCTCGGCAGAACCCACTCCGGCACCGGATCCGGCATCCGGAGGAGGAGAGGACGGATCGGGCGGTGGAGACGGTACGGACGGCGGAGATACGCCTGTCCCGTCCGACGGAGGAGACGCTTCAGGCGGAGAAGTACCGGCACCATCCGGCGGAGACGGCGGAGCCGGAGGCGGAGAGGCACCGGCACCATCCGGCGGAGACGGCGGAGCTGCCCCGGCACCTGCCGATGTGCCGGCATAACGGGGAACGGAACCGGTTATGCTGAAAATAACCATAGCCTGTGCTGGAAAAATCAAAGAAACGTATCTGCTGGAAGGGATCCGCGAGTACGAAAAGAGGCTGCGCGCGTATTGTCATATACAGTGGGCTGTCGTGCAGGATGAGAAGACGCCGGATGGCTCCTCTCCCCTGCTGGAAGAACAGATCCGGACGACAGAAGGCGAGCGTCTGCTTAAGCGGATACCACAGGATGCCTATGTGATCGCGCTGGCCATAGACGGCAGGATGCCGGATTCCGTCGCTTTTTCACAGCATCTGGATGATCTGGCGGTGAAAGGAAACAGCCATCTTGTCTTCGTGATCGGGGGATCGATCGGTCTGTCCCGAGCCGTTCTGCAAAGGGCTGATGAAAAAATCAGTTTTTCTGCACTGACATTCCCGCATCAGCTGATGCGTCTGATCCTGCTCGAACAGCTATACAGGGCCTTCCGGATCAGCCGGAATGAGCCATATCATAAATAATACGGAAAGGAAGTAAGGGTGTCGGAAATAAAAGAAGTCAGAATGGAGATGCCGGCCGAGCATGAGAAAAACATTTTCGGCTATCTGGATGCCCATATGAAAAAACTGGAACAGGTTTTTGCTGTTTCTCTTGTTTCCCGCGACGGAGCCCTGCATGTTTCCGGAACAGAGAAAGACGTGGACAGAGCGGTACAATGTCTGGATGAACTACTGGCATTCTCGCAGAGAGGACATGACATCACGGAGCAGGAGATCAATTATCTCTGTGCCACAGCCGGCCGTCCGGAAGGCGGATCCCTGGTAGCATTGGATGAAGACTGTATCTGTCATACCATCAACGGCAGGCCTGTCAAACCCAAAACGCAGGGACAGAAACAATATGTAGATGCGATCCGGGATCATATGATCACCTTCGGCCTGGGTCCTGCCGGAACCGGAAAAACATATCTTGCCATGGCCATGGCCATTACTGCTTTCCGGAAAGAGGAGGTCGGCCGGATCATTCTGACACGGCCTGCCATAGAAGCCGGAGAGAAACTGGGATTTCTGCCCGGAGATTTGCAAAGCAAGATCGATCCGTATCTGAGACCGCTGTACGATGCGCTGTATCAGATCATGGGTGCGGAGTCTTTTCAGAAAAACCTGGAAAAAGGACTGATCGAAGTGGCACCGCTGGCCTATATGCGCGGCAGAACGCTGGATAACGCCTATATTATTCTGGATGAGGCCCAGAATACGACGCCCTCCCAAATGAAAATGTTTCTGACCAGGATCGGATTCGGATCGAAAGTGATCGTAACGGGAGACATGACGCAGAAGGATCTGGCGCAGGGAGTCACCTCCGGGCTGGATATTGCCGTGCGGGTCCTGAAAAAAGTAGAAGGAGTCGCTTTCTGCGAGCTGACGAGTCTGGATGTTGTGCGGCATCCTCTTGTACAGAAAATCGTAGAAGCTTACGAAAAATACGAAAAGAACACAGGAAAGCCTGCGGCGGGAAAGCAGGACGGCTACCGGTCATCCGTACGCAGACGGAGGAGAGAAGGATGACACTGGAAATTGTTTCGGATACAGACGAAAAACTGCCGTTTCAGCCTGAAAGCATACTTACGCCGGTCGTACAGGCAATCCTGCACAGAGAAAACTGTCCGTATGAAGCGCAGATCTCACTGCATTTCGTGGATGACGACGTGATCCGGCAGTACAACAGAGAGTACCGGCAGACAGATGCGGTTACGGATGTATTGTCTTTCCCACTGGTGTCTTTTCCGGAGCCGGCGGATTTTGGCTTTGCCGAAGAAGCCGCCTCCTGTTTTGATCCGGACAGCGGGGAATTATGTCTGGGTGATATTCTGATCAATGTCAGACGAGCTGCGGAACAGGCAGAAGAATACGGACACAGTCTGCAGCGTGAAATTGCCTTCCTGACTGCACACAGCATGCTGCATCTTCTCGGTTACGATCATATGACACCGGAAGAAGCATCTGTAATGGAAGAGATACAGGAGAGTGTACTGCAGGATCTCGGGATCACACGCGAAGCAGTTTTATCATGAAGGGGGATAATGCAACATGCATATGAATGAAAACAGTAACAGACAGACATGGCGGCATGTTGTAAAAGAGAGCAAACGGATCGTGATCAAGATCGGTTCGTCTTCGATCCAGCATAAAGAAACGGGAAAGCTGGACCTTGTCAAGCTGGAGATCCTGGTGCGTGAAATAGCCGATCTGCATAATCAGGGAAAGGAGATCGTACTCGTTTCATCCGGTGCCGTCATGGCCGGCAGAGAAGCACTGGGGATCAGCCGCAGTGATTCTCTGGTGGAGAAGCAGGCCTGTGCTTCTGTCGGACAGGCACGGCTCATGATGCTTTATCAGAAGATTTTTTCAGAATACAATCAGATCTGCAGTCAGATCCTGATGACGAAGAATACGATGCTGGACAATCTGAATCGGTTCAACACACGCAACACATTCAGCGAGCTGCTTTCGCGCGGCGTTATTCCGGTAGTCAACGAAAACGATACGATTGCCACCTATGAACTGGATCTGTTTTCCGTTTTCGGTGACAACGATCATCTTTCTGCGGTTGTTGCCGCCCTGATCCATGCCGATCTGCTGATCCTGCTTTCGGATATTGACGGGCTGTATACCGATGATCCGCATTCGAATCCGGACGCACAGTTTATCGAAACGGTGGAAACGCTGGATGATGCGGTCATGCATATGGGAAAAAAGTCAACGGGCAGCAATGTGGGTTCCGGCGGTATGGCTACGAAGCTGTCTGCCGCACAGGTTGCTTCGATGGCCGGTGTTCATATGCTGATCGCCAGCGGTGAGGATTTTCATATTCTGCACCGCATCATGAAGGGAGAACCGGTCGGTACGCTGTTTCTTCCGGATAAAAAGGATGAGTTCTATCTGTTAAACTACATGGAACAAATGGAGTAAGAAAAATGATGACGCTTGAAGAACTGGGTAAACATGCCGTCGAAGCGGAGAAGCTGCTGAAGAAACTGACCGGTGAACAGAAACAGACCGGCCTGCTGCATGCGGCAGCTGCCTTACGTGTTCATGCAGAGGATATTCTGGAGGAAAACCGGAAAGATATGGCCGCTGCCGCTGCTTCCGGCATGCCGGAATCCCTGCAGGATCGTCTGCTGCTTACAGAAGCCAGAATTGATGCCATGGCGGTCGGTATGGAACAGGTTGCTTCGCTGGATGATCCGATCGGAGAGATCAGTGAAATGAAACGGCGTCCCAACGGCCTGCTGATCGGAAGCTGCCGCGTACCGATCGGCGTGATCGGGATCATATACGAAGCCAGGCCCAATGTGACAGCAGATGCCTTTGCGCTTACTTTTTATACGGGTAATGCGGTTATTCTGAAAGGCGGCAGCGACGCGATCTGTTCCAATGCGGCGATCGTCCGCTGCCTGCGGGACAGCCTGGATTCCGACGGCCTTCCCGCCGATGCGATACAGCTGATCGAAGCGACAGACCGGGAAACGACCCGTGCATTCATGCATCTGGACAACTATGTGGATCTCCTGATCCCACGGGGCGGGGCTGGTCTGATCCGCAGTGTAAAAGAAAACAGCTCCATACCGGTGATCGAGACAGGAACGGGGAACTGCCATATCTATGTGGATGAATCTGCCGATATCGATATGGCAGTACGCATTATCCTCAATGCGAAAACCCAGCGTCTGGGCGTATGCAATGCCTGTGAATCGCTGGTCGTACACCGCCGGATCCTGCCCGCGCTGGCAGCTGCCCTGGTTCCGGAGCTGCAGAAAAAAATGGTGGAATTACGTTGTGATGAGATATCCCTGTCCTATATGCCCGGCAGCATTCCCGCAGCGGAAGAGGACTGGGGATGTGAATATCTGGACCGCATTCTTTCTGTGCGCACCGTGGATTCACTGGAGGAAGCGATCGCGCATATCAACCGGTACAATACAGGCCATTCCGAAGCGATCATAACCAACGATTATGCCCATGCCCAGCAGTTTCTGCAGGAGATCGACGCAGCTGCAGTCTATGTAAATGCATCTACACGGTTTACGGACGGGTTTGAATTCGGCTTTGGCGCAGAGATCGGGATCAGCACCCAGAAACTCCATGCCCGCGGTCCGATGGGACTGCATGCCCTGACAACGACCAAGTTTGTGATTTACGGGAACGGACAGGTGAGGGCCTGATATGACAAGACAGGAAAACCGGAATGCCATCCGGATACATCTGAAAAAACTGGAAGAAAAAAAAGGAAGGCCGCTTACTGCGGCCTGTATTACGTTTGGCTGTCAGATGAATGCCAGGGATTCGGAAAAACTGCGCGGCATGCTGTCGGAGGCCGGATTTCAGATCACAGAGGAAGAAGACGCGGATCTGGTACTGTACAATACCTGTACCGTACGCGAAAATGCCAATCTGAAAGTGTACGGACGCCTGGGATATATGCATTCCTTGAAGAAAAAGGATCCGGACAAGATCATCGGACTCTGCGGCTGCATGATGCAGGAGCCATCCGTGATCGAGACGCTCCGCCGTGAGTATCCGTTTGTCAATATGATTTTCGGGACACACAATCTGCACCGCCTGCCGTTCCTTCTGGAAAAGGTTCTGGAATGTCCGGAGGAGCAGTTTATTTCCGTGCTGCCGGATACCGATGAAATCGTGGAGGATCTGCCGAAGATCCGTAAATATCCGTTCAAATCCGGCGTGAACATCATGTTCGGATGCAATAATTTCTGCAGTTACTGTATTGTTCCGTATGTCAGGGGCCGGGAAAAAAGCCGGAAGCCGGAAGACATCCTAGCCGAGATCAGACAGCTGGCACAGGACGGCGTCAAAGAGATCATGCTGCTTGGTCAGAATGTCAATTCCTACGGAAAAACGCTGGACATGCCGGTAACTTTTGCCGCTCTGCTGGAACAGGTTGTGAAAACAGATGGCATTGAACGGATCCGTTTTATGACATCGCATCCGAAAGACCTGTCTGATGAACTGATCCGGGTCATGGCAGATAACCCGAAGATCTGCCGGCATCTGCACCTGCCGCTGCAGTCCGGCAGTACCGCCGTATTAGACAAAATGAATCGGCGATACACAAAAGAACAGTATCTGGAGCTGGTTTCCCGCATCCGCGCTGCCATACCGGATATTTCCCTGACAACGGATATAATCGTCGGTTTTCCGGGAGAAACGGAAGCGGATTTTCAGGAAACGCTGGATGTCGTCCGCCGGGTACGTTATGACAGTGCGTTTACGTTTATATATTCGAAACGCACCGGAACACCTGCCGCATCCATGGATGATCAGGTGCCTGAGGATGTCGTGCATGATCGGTTTGACCGTCTGCTTTCGCTTGTGCAGCAGATCGGCCGTGAGGAAACGTCCCGTTTTGAGGGACAGATCAGGACTGTTCTGGTGGAGAACGTCAATCCGCAGGATCCCGGACTTGTCAGCGGAAGGCTGGAAAGCAACACGGTCGTACATTTTCCGGGAAATGCTTCTCTGATCGGATCCATTATTCCGGTCAGACTCGCAGAGTGCCGGGGCTTTTATTACATGGGCGATGTGGTTTGACGTGCGGCCGGCAGCATCTGTCGGACATTCTGTATAACTGATACAAAAAAGGATGAGATAATGGCTCTTTCTCCGATGATGCAGCATTATACTGCAACAAAAGAAGAATATGCGGACTGTATCCTGTTTTATCGTCTCGGTGATTTCTATGAGATGTTTTTTGAGGATGCCAAAACGGTATCCCGGGAGCTCGAACTGACCCTGACAGGGAAAGACTGCGGCCTGGAAGAGCGCGCGCCGATGTGCGGGGTGCCGTATCATGCTGCCGATGCCTATATTGCCCGCCTGGTAGAAAAAGGGTATAAAGTGGCGGTATGTGAGCAGGTAGAAGATCCGAAAACCGCGAAAGGGATGGTCAAAAGGGAGGTTATCCGTGTGGTGACTCCGGGGACGATCATCAGTCCGGAAGAACTGGATGAATCACGCCACAATTATCTGATGTGCGTGGTCTGCCTCTCGGATCATTTCGGGATCTGTGTTGCCGATATTTCCACGGGAGAATGCCTGGTATCTGAAATGAACGGATCCGGCAAACTGCTGGATGAGATCCAGCGGTTTATGCCTTCTGAGATCATCTGCAATCAGGCGCTCCGGATGTCTTCGCTCGCGGCAGATGAACTCTGCGAACGGCTGCATATAACCATTTCTGCACTGGATGACCGGTATTTTGAAGACGATACCTGTGAAAGCATCCTGCATCGGCATTTCGGTGTGGCTTCCCTTAAGGGTCTCGGGATCAGCGATATGGGCAGCGGTGTGATCGCTGCCGGCGCTTTATTCCGCTATCTTTATGAAACACAGAAAAACAACATGGGGCAGATGACCCGTATCACGCCCTACTATTCTGACCGCTTTATGCTGCTGGACGGCGCCACGAGACGTAATCTGGAGCTGGTGGAAACCCTGCGCGAAAAACAGAAAAAGGGTTCGCTGCTGGGAATACTGGACAGGACCAAAACGGCCATGGGGGCGCGGCTTCTCCGTACGTATCTGGAACAGCCCCTGATCCAGGCTGAAGAAATAAAAAAACGTCTGGAGGCAGTCAGTGAACTGGTATCCATGCCCATGATCCGGGATGAGATCCGGGAATATCTGCAGCCGGTCTATGATCTGGAGAGACTCTGCAGCCGTATCGTATATCAAAATGCCAATCCGAGAGATTTACTGGCATTCCGTACTTCACTGGAAATGCTCCCCTTTATCCGGCAGCTGCTCTGCAGCATGAGCAGTCCGCTGCTGAGACAGATCGGAGAAGATCTGGATCCGCTGGAAGATCTGGAAAGGCTGATCGCTGCTTCCATACAGGACGATCCGCCTCTGGCCATGAAAGACGGCGGGATCATTCGGGATGGCTACAACGAGCGGGTTGATGCGTATCGTGCGGCCCGCAGGGACGGTAAAAAATGGCTGGCTGATCTGGAAAATGAAGAACGGGATAAGACCGGGATCCGGAATCTCCGCATCAAATTCAACAAAGTCTTTGGTTATTGCATAGAAGTAACCAATTCCTTTAAAGACAAAGTACCGGACTACTATACCAGGAGACAGACGCTGACCGGCGCCGAACGTTATACCACCGAGAGGCTGCGGGAAATCGAAGAAACCGTTCTCGGTTCGGAAGAAAAGCTGGCTTCTCTGGAATACGGCCTTTTCTGTGAAGTCAGAGATGCGGTCTCGCAGCATGTCAGCCGCATTCAGAAAACGGCGGGTGCGGTGGCTGCTCTGGATGTGTTTGCTTCGCTTGCCTATGTGGCCGGCAGGAATCGGTATGTATGTCCCAGGATCAATACACGCGGGAAGATCGATATACGCGGCGGCCGTCATCCGGTCGTAGAGAAGATGCTGAAAGAGGATCTGTTTGTAGAAAACGATACCTTCCTGGATGGAAAAGAAAATCGCGTGGCGATCATCACCGGTCCGAACATGGCCGGGAAATCCACCTATATGAGACAGACCGCCCTGATCGTACTGATGGCGCAGATCGGTTCCTTTGTGCCGGCTGAATCCGCGGATATCGGTATTGTAGACAGGATCTTTACCCGTGTCGGCGCTTCAGATGATCTGGCCAGCGGGCAGAGTACGTTTATGATCGAGATGAATGAAGTGGCCAATATCCTGCGCAATGCCACTTCCAAAAGCCTGCTGATCCTGGATGAAATAGGACGGGGTACCAGCACCTTTGACGGCCTGTCGATCGCCTGGGCTGTTATGGAGTATATTGCCGACACCAAGAAACTGGGAGCTAAAACGCTGTTTGCCACACATTATCATGAGCTGACGGAACTGGAGGGAAAGCTGCAGGGAGTCCGGAATTACTGCGTTGCCGTAAAAGAAAAAGGAGACTCGGTTGTCTTTCTCCGCAAGATCGTACAGGGAGGAGCCGACAAGAGTTACGGGATACAGGTCGCCCGTCTGGCCGGTGTTCCGGAAGTGGTGCTGCAGCGCGCCAAAGAGCTGGTCGATCAGCTTACAGATGCGGATATCACGGCTGCCGTGAAGGATCTGACCGCGGATGGCGGAAAGAGAAGGAAAACAATCCGCTATGATGCAATGGAAATGCAGCAGATGAGCCTCTTTGACACCAGAGACAACGATAAGATCATTCAGGAGATCCGGGATCTGGAGATCGCGTCTCTGACACCGCTGGAAGCATTGAACATTCTGGATCATCTGCAGAGTGAGGTGCGTAACCGATGGTAAAACAGACGATCGAAATACTGGACAAAGAAACGATCGATCAGATCGCAGCCGGTGAAGTGGTGGAAAGGCCTGCCTCTGTTGTTAAAGAACTGGTTGAAAATGCCGTGGATGCTCATGCCACCGCCATTACGGTTGAGATCCGTGACGGGGGAAAACGCCTGATACGGGTCACGGATAACGGGGATGGTATTCCGGCCGATCAGATACGCAGGGCATTTCTGCGGCATGCCACGAGTAAGATCCGGCATGCCGATGATCTGGTGCAGATCCGGTCTCTCGGTTTTCGCGGAGAAGCCTTATCCAGCATTGCCGCAGTGGCACAGGTAGAATGCATCACCAAAACAAAAGAGGCACTGACCGGTGTGCAGTATCGTCTGGAGGGTGGAACAGAAGACAGTTTTGAGGAAATCGGGGCACCGGACGGTACGACGATGATCGTGCGCAATCTGTTTTTCAATACACCGGTCCGGGAAAAGTTTCTGAAATCTGCCGCCTCAGAAGGCAGTCAGGTCCGGACTTTTACGGAAAGCCTGGCCTTATCCCATCCGCATATTGCCTTCACATTCATCCACGACGGCAGGGTTTCACTGGCCACAGACGGCCGTGGAGATATCTGTGCCGTACTGTATCAGATCTACGGACGGGAACTCCCCAAAAACCTGATCCCCTTTCGGACCTGTGAAGAAGGAACAGAAATCACGGGATATCTGGGAAACGCTGTCTGTGCCCGCGGCAACCGGGCCGGGGAATTATTCTATGTCAATGGCAGGATGGTGAAAAATGACCTTCTTTCCAAAGCAGTAGAGGACGGTTATCACGGGTTCCTGATGCAGCATCGGTATCCGTTTGTACTTTTATACCTGCATCTGGACGGGACACAGGTCGATGTCAATGTGCATCCGACCAAAAAAGAAGTCCGGTTTACAGACGGAGAGCCCCTGTATCGGATGCTTTGTCTGGCCGTACAGAATACACTGCTGTCCCGGGAACATATTCCCGAAGTACCTGTCACAAAAGAAGAAAAAGAAGCCCGCTCTGTGGTTTCCGGTACGTCTGCGCCGGAACCGTTTGAACAGGTTCGCAGAGCCAAGGAATTGCATGATACGGCAGTACCCTATGCCGCATCCGCTGCGCCTGTAAGCAGGCCGGCAGCAGAACCCGGGGAGAATGAGGAACTGCTGCATAAGGATGCAGAATCCGGTCAGAAAGAAGTACTGCCGCACAGGGATGCAGCCTTGGAGCCTTCTCCTGCCTCAACTGCTCCGGGAGAGTCGATTTCTGCCCGGAACGTGAAGACGGGAATACAACAGACTTTGTCGGATGTATCCCCGGTGTTTTCGGAACAGGCACGGCGCAGTTACCGTCTGATCGGACAGGTTTTCGATACCTACTGGCTGATGGAGTACCGGGATGAATTGTATATTGTGGATCAGCATGCAGCTCATGAAAAAATACTGTATGAAAAGCTGATGAAGCAATTCCGGACAAGGACCATTACAACGCAGATGCTGTATCCTTCCGTTATTCTGGAACCCGGTCCTCGGGAGGCAGATCTGCTGCGAAGCAGGATATCTGTGCTGCAGGAGCTCGGGTTTGAAATAGAAGAATTCGGCGGTGATACATTTAAAATGACCGGCGTGCCGGCCAATCTCTTTAAAACGGACGTCCATGCTGTGTTTCTGGATATTCTGGACCAGATGAAAGAACTGGGAGATGTTCCGGCTGAATCGCTGGCTGAACGGCTCGCATCCATGTCGTGCAAGGCTGCCGTAAAAGGAAACAGGTCACTTTCTTTTGCAGAAGCAGAAACCTTGTTTGACGAACTGCTTCTTCTGGAAAACCCCTATCATTGTCCTCACGGAAGACCCACGATCATCCGCATGAGCAAAGGGGAACTGGACCGTAAATTCAAAAGGATCCTGTGATGACGGAGCTGTCTTATATGAACTGCAGCGAAAGACCGCTTATTGTACTCACCGGCCCTACGGCTGTCGGGAAAACCGGATTGTCTCTGCGTCTGGCCGGGGCGGTCGGGGGATCTGTTGTATCTGCTGATTCAATGCAGGTATACAAGGGACTGGATATCGGATCGGCCAAGATACGTACGGATGAGATGGACGGCATTCCGCATTATCTGATCGATGTACTGGAACCGGAAGAAAGCTTTGATGTCGTCCGGTTTCAGTGTATGGCGCGTGAAGCAATGAAGGAGATCTGGAAGGCCGGAAGGATCCCTTTGCTGACAGGCGGCACCGGCTTTTATATACAGGCGGCCGTACGGGATATCGATTTTACGGAAAGCGGCGGTGTATCTTCGTTTCGTTCAAAATGGGAAATGTTTGCCGATACAGAAGGAGATGAGTCCCTGCATGCCCGGCTGGCAGAAGTGGATCCGGAGGCTGCCTCAGAGATCCATCCGCACAACCGGAGACGTGTTATCCGGGCCCTGGAGTTTTATGAACAGACAGGGGAAACAATTTCCTCACATAACCGGAAACAGAGAGAGAAAAACACGCCCTACAGGCTGGCGTATTTTGTCTTGACGGACGATCGGAAGAAACTGTATGCACAGATCGACAGACGTGTAGACAGCATGATGCAGCAGGGGCTGGAAGCAGAAGTCAGGAAGCTGCGGGAACGGGGACTTACGGAGTCCCATACTTCCATGAAGGGGATCGGCTATAAAGAGTTTTTCCCGTATTTCAGAGGGGAATACACGTTAGAGCGAACCGTGGAACTGATCAAGCAGAACTCGCGGCACTATGCCAAGAGGCAGCTGACCTGGTTCCGCCGGGAACAGGATGTCGTCTGGATCGACAAAGCAGCTTTCGGTTATGACGATAACAGGATACTGGAACACATGCTGGATGAACTGAAAAAGAGAAATATCCTGCCTGTATGATAGGAGATAAGGCACATGTTGGAACTATACAGAAAACTCGGAATCCGTGACAAGATCCTTTCTTACGGGGAACAAGTATTAAAAAGCCTGGAGGAAACATTCCGCGGAATCGATGAAACAGCCGAATACAATCAGCTGAAGGTTCTTTCCGCTATGCAGGATATGCGGGTCAGTGAAGCCTGTCTGCATCCGTCTACCGGATACGGATATAATGATCTGGGACGGGACACCCTGGAAAAAGTATACACAGCCGTCTTTCACACGGAAGATGCCCTGGTACGTCCGCAGATCGCCTGCGGCACCCATGCACTGGCAGTTGCCCTGTTCGGAAATCTCCGGCCCGGAGATGAACTGCTTTCCCCTGTAGGCAGGCCGTACGATACACTGGAAGAGGTGATCGGGATCCGCCCTTCGGCCGGCTCCCTGGCAGAATATGGCGTAACATATCGTCAGGTCGATCTTCTTCCGGACGGCCGGTTCGATTATGAGGGAATACGTCAGTCTGTTACGGCACGTACACGTCTTGTTACGATTCAGCGTTCCAAGGGATATCAGACCAGAAAGACATTGTCTGTTGCACAGATCGGCGAGCTGATCTCTTTTCTGCATGAGATCAATCCTTCCCTGATCTGTATGGTCGATAACTGTTATGGAGAATTTGTGGAAAAAACAGAGCCTTCCGATGTCGGTGCCGACCTTGTGGTCGGTTCTCTGATCAAGAATCCGGGCGGCGGTCTGGCGCCCTGCGGCGGCTATATAACCGGAAAGGAAGAGTATGTAAGACAGGCGGCATTCCGGCTTACGACACCCGGTTTGGGAAAAGAAGTGGGGGCTTCCCTAAACACAAATCCTTCCTTTTATCAGGGATTATTTCTGGCGCCCTGCGTAACGGCAGCCGCTCTGAAGGGGGCTGTTTTTGCAGCGCATCTTTTTGACGGCTTCGGATTCACGATCGTACCGGGTCCGGAGGAATCCCGGCATGATATCATACAGTCCATCACCTTTGGCAGCCCTGACGGCGTGACAGCTTTTTGCCGCGGTATCCAGGCAGCAGCTCCCGTGGACAGTTTTGTCACACCGGAACCATGGGCCATGCCCGGCTATGACGCCGATGTGATCATGGCTGCCGGTGCTTTTGTGCAGGGCTCCTCTATAGAACTGTCTGCAGACGGTCCCATTAAACCGCCCTATACCGTGTTTTTTCAGGGCGGTCTGACCTGGCCGCATGTAAAATTCGGCATCCTGAAAGCATTTCAGCAGGTCGAAGAGGCTGGTCTGCTTACCCTGTAAGACGGCATACGGTCTGCAGGAGACATACAGAATACAGAAGTTTGTTCCGGAGGACAGAACATGAATAAAAGGATCATGATCATTGGTGGCGGCGCGTCCGGTCTGATGGCAGCTGTCTGGGCTGCCCGGTTCGGTGCTTCTGTTACGATCCTTGAACATAACGAAAAGCCGGGGAAAAAGCTGCTGGCTTCCGGCAACGGAAAATGTAATCTGACGAACAGAATGCTGGATCCGTCGCAATACCAGTCTGACCGCCCGGAGTTGGTAAAAAAAGTGCTGCATGCGTTTTCGCCGGAAGACACCTGCCGGTGGTTTGAAAAAATCGGACTGCGCACGTTCGACCGGCAGGGTTGGGTATATCCCTGTACAGAACAGGCATCCTCTGTCCTGGAACTGTTATTATGGGAAGCAGAACGGCAGCATGTACATTTCAAAAATAAAGAAGAGGTTCTGGCCGTGTCACGCGGAGATGATGATCCTTTTCTGATCCGGACAAAAACCTGGGAGTATGCGGCGGATGCCGTGATCATTGCCAGCGGCAGTCCGGCTTCCGCCGTACGTGGTTCCTCCGAACTTGCACGGCAGCTGGCAGAATCTTTCCGGCTTCCGTTTCGTCCTTTCCGCCCGGTGCTGGTGCCGCTTCAGGCATCTGATTCCGCATTAAGTGTATGGAACGGGACACGTGTTCATGCCGGTGTACGTCTGTTCATAGACGGCCTGCCGCACAGGGAGGAAACCGGAGAAGTCCAGCTCACTTCTTACGGCATTTCCGGTATCCCCGTCTTTCAGCTGAGCAGGGCTGTTTCTGCGGCACTGGATGCGCAAAAACAGGTCACGCTGCTCCTGGATTTTCTCCCCGAGGTGTCAGAGAATGAACTGGAAGAACTGTGGCGGGAACGGGAGCTGTATGACAGTACGAAACCATACGGCTTACTGCTGGCAGGCCTTCTTCCGGAAAGGCTGATCCCGGCTGTACTGGCCGCTGCCGGCCTGAAGAAGAACATCCGTCCCAGTATGGAAGATCATGATGAGAACGGTGCCGTTCATGTTCTTCTGCAGCTGCTGAAAGAGTTTCCTGTGCGTATCCGGAAAACAGCTTCGCCGGAGCAGGCACAGATCTGTTCCGGCGGCATCTGTCTTTCCGCTTTGCAGGACTCTTTATGCTGCCGTACGGTACCGGGGCTGTATGCTGCCGGCGAAGCCGTCAATGTAGATGGTCCCTGCGGCGGCTACAACCTGCAATGGGCCTGGTCTTCCGGGTTTGTAGCCGGAAGGGCAGCAGCGGGAGGGAACTGATATGCTGCGGATCATACAGATCAAATTACCGGTCGGCCATGAACCGCAGGCGCTGTCCGCGGAAATTGCAAAGAAACTGCGGGTTTCGGAATCTGCCCTGAAAGGCTGGTCCGTTGAAAAAAGATCCGTAGACGCCAGAAAAAAGCCTTCTTTGTATTATGTTTATACGGTTCTTGCCTCGCTTGAACAGGAAAAAAGAATTCTGAAGAAAAGCTCCCTCTCCTGTGTGTCAGAATACAACCCGGTTGTCTATCGGTTTCCGTTCCGGGCGCCCGATATACTGACAGTCCGGCCGCTGGTCATCGGTCTGGGTCCGGCCGGTTTGTTCTGCGCCTGGATGCTGGCCCGCAACGGTTTCCGTCCGATCGTACTGGAAAGAGGGGACGAGGTTGCGCAGCGAAGGGAAAAAGTGCAGCGTTTCTGGCAGGACGGTGTATTGGACCCGGAGTCCAATGTGCAGTTCGGCGAAGGGGGTGCCGGTACGTTTTCCGACGGGAAGCTGTATACCGGTGTTCATGATCCGACGGGGAGGAACCACGAAGTATTGCAGCGGTTTGTGGATGCGGGCGCGCCGGAGAGCATATTGTATGACGCTCATGCGCACCTGGGAACGGATCAGCTGACAGGTATCGTCCGGACGCTGCGCAGACAGATCACGGAAATGGGCGGCGAGGTGCATTTCCGGAGCCGCATGGAAAGCCTGCTGTGCCGGGGACAGAGGATCACAGGCGTACGTACGGCGGACGGAAGGCAGTTTGACAGTACGGCTGTTGTCCTTGCCATAGGACACTCTGCCCGTGATACGTTTCGCATGCTGGCTGAGAGTCATATTCCCATGGAGCCGAAAGCCTTTGCTATCGGCGTCCGCGTGCAGCATGAACAGGAACTGATCACGCGTACCCAATACGGAGAGCAGGCGCCTCCGGAACTGGGGGCCGCCGCCTATAAACTGCATACGAAAACACAGAAAGGCCGGGCGGTCTATACGTTCTGTATGTGCCCGGGCGGTTATATTCTGAATGCTTCCTCCTCAGAAGAAATGCTGGCTGTGAACGGCATGAGTAATCAGGACCGCAGCAGCGGGTATGCAAACAGCGCTGTTGTGGCAGCAGTCCTTCCGGAAGAATGCCGTGACTATCTTAATACAGATGAATCGCTCCTGGCCGGCATGTATTTTCAGGAACTGCTGGAAAAAAGGGCCTGGCATTGTGCAGACGGCCGTATTCCCGTGCAGCGGTTTTCTGATTTTTCCAAAGCAGGCGGCTGTCTTCCGGCGCATCCCGCAGAGGGAAGGTTTTGCAGCAAGGGAGATTGGCGGTTTGCAGACGTACGGAGCATCCTTCCTTCTTTTACCGCACAGTCTATTGAAGAAGGAATGCACCGCTTCGGCAAAACGATCCCGGGTTTTGATGACGGAAATACACTGCTGGCCGGCGTCGAAACACGGACCTCTTCTCCACTGCGGATCCTGCGCGGCGAGCGTCTGGAGAGCTCCGTATCCGGGCTGTATCCCTGCGGAGAAGGAGCCGGTTATGCGGGCGGGATCACCTCCGCTGCCATAGACGGGATCCGCACGGCTGAAGCGGTGGCCGCGGCCCTGCTGCAGGCATGAATAACGGCTCAGAGTGTACATCAGAGTAAATTTGTGTTAAAATAACAGATCAGGTACCTGAATTCCCTTTCCGGAAGAGAGTGGAACGGAGGTACGAATGCAACAGAATAGGATGATGATCCGGGATCTTCCGGAAAATGTGAGACCTTACGAACGGTGTATGGCAGACGGGCCGGAAGTGCTTTCTGACATGGAACTGCTGGCAGTGATCCTCAGGACGGGAACACAGGGATGTTCTGCACTGGAATTATCCCGCAGGATCCTGAAACTGTGTCCTTTTGAAGAAGGGCTGAACGGGATCCTGCATCTGAGCAGGACAGAACTCGAACAGGTACCCGGTATCGGTCCGGTGAAGGCTGTGCAGATCTGTTGTGTCGGCGAGCTTTCCAAACGGCTGGCGCGCAAGGGGCGCAGTCTTCGTACGGAGTTCCGGGATCCGGAATCGATCGCGTCCTATTATATGGAGAACCTGCGGCACTGTGAGCAGGAACATGTTATCTGCATGATGCTGGATACCCGCAATTGCCTTCTGGGAGAGCGGGAGCTCAGCAGGGGAACGGTGAATCAGTCGCTGCTTTCACCGCGGGAAGTCTATCTGGAAGCCCTGGCATTCCATGCAGTCCATGTGATCCTGATCCATAACCATCCCAGCGGCAGTGCGGCTCCGAGTTCCGAGGATCTGCAGATTACCAGACAGATTGCAGATGCGGGGGAACTGCTGGGAATCACGCTGCTGGATCACATCATCGTGGGAGACCGGTGTTATCAGAGCCTGCGCAATACAAACAGGGAACTGTTTGTGCGTGCGGAGGGCGGGAGAGTACAGAATACATGAAGCTGCGACATGTTTACGGCATTGATATGGGTACCGGTTCGGTCAAGATCTACGACCGGAATAACAATTCCATAATCAAAGAGTACAATATGATCGCACTGCGCGGCAAAGACAATGTTTTCGCTGTCGGCAACGATGCCTATGACATTTTTGAAAAGACACCGGAAAACATGGAACTGATCACGCCGATGTCGGGAGGCCGCATACAGAATGTGCTGATGATGGAAGCGGTCCTGCATCTGCTTCTCAGAAAGACAGGACGATTTGCCGGTTACTCACCGCTTTTGTATTTTTCGGTGCCTCTGGATATGACGGAACTGGAACGGCGGGCATATGTCTCCATCGCACAGAAGGGACGCTTTAAAAGAAGCCGTGTCCTTTTTGTGGAAAAACCGTTTGCCGATGCATTTGCCCTTGGGCTTCCGGTGGAAGATGTAGAGGGAACGATGCTGGTGAATCTGGGCGCCCAGAATACAGAAATCTCGATCCTTTGCAAAGGCCAGATCATTATCAACCGGACGATCGATATCGGCGGTGACCGCCTTAATGCGGCGGTTGTTTCCGGTGTGCGGAAAAAAAACAGCCTGACGATCAGTCAGCGCTGCGCCCATCGGCTGAAGATCACCCTGGCGGACCTGGCAAAAGATCCGGTGGAAGGCTGCAAGGTAGCCGGGATCGATACCGAAAGCGGACTTCCGCGGGACGGGATCATTTCTTCCTATACGGTTTCATCCTGCGTCAGAGAAGTCGTATCAGAGATTGCTTTAGAGATCCGCCGGCTGCTGGAACGCATTCCGCCGCAGATCCAGGCGGTTCTACAGAAAGAAGGGATCTGGATTTCCGGCGGCTGTACGCGTATTCCGGGTATGGACCGCTGTCTGGAAGGAATGCTGGATTATCCGGTTCATCTTTCCGAGCATTTTGAGTTTACGACGATCCAGGGGCTCAAAGAGATCATAGATCATAAAGAACTGAGAGAGTATGCGTTTGCACCGCAGAGAAGAAAATACGGCATGCTGTAAAATGGCCGGCTGCAAGGAATATAAATATATATGAGGCGAAAAGGATCTTTCCTGAGAAGTAAATATATGCTGGTCATCCTGACGATCATATGCGTCTGCCTGATCGGTCTGACCGTGACCAGTACCATCCCCATCGATCCGATCCGGGATACGGTCGGCACGCTGATCATTCCGCTGCAGAACGGCCTGAACCGGGCCGGCAGCTGGATCAGCGGCAGGCGTTCCACGCAGAAGACAGCCGAAGAGCTCCAGATAGAAAACGACGAGCTGCGTGAGAAGGTGGCAAATCTGCAGGAGCAGAATACCATTCTGACTGAGAATACGGCAGAACTGGAAGACCTGAGGGAACTGTATGCCCTGGATCGTGAATATGCCTATTATGACAAGGTTGCAGCCGATGTGATCGCGAATGATACAGGAAACTGGTACAATCTGTTTACGATCAACAAAGGAGAAAATGACGGTATCCATGAGAATATGAACGTTCTCAGCAACGGCGGACTTGTTGGTATTGTAACCAAAACAGGGCCGACCTGGGCACAGGTCCGTTCGATCATAGATGACGGGAGCCACGTCAGTTCGATGGTGCTTCTGGCGGCCAGCAACTGTATCGTTTCCGGAGATCTGGGCCTGATGGAAGAAGGTAAACTGCGCCTGAGCGACCTGCCCATTGATGCACAGGTTTCCACAGGAGAAAAAGTCGTGACATCCAACATCAGCGATAAGTATCTTCCCGGGATCCTGATCGGCTATGTAGATGAGGTCCAGGAGGATCAGAACCATCTGATGCAGGAAGGAACCGTGCTTCCGGCTGCGGACTTTTCACGTATCGACCATGTACTGGTCATTCTGGAAACCAAGAGTATCGGGGGAGAGTCATGAAAAAGAATCTGATCATGATCCTTCTCATACTCTGTACTTTCCTGCTGCAGACGACACTGCGGGGAATCATGCCGTCTGAGTACACAGTCCCGGATATGCTGATGATCCTGACTTGTTCCATGGGGCTGATGCGCGGCAAGAAAGCCGGTATGCTGACCGGGTTTTTCGGCGGGCTCCTGTATGATCTGTTTTATGGTTCCGTATTCGGCTTCACAGCACTTTGTTTTCTGTACGCAGGTTTTGCGAGCGGATTTCTGTTCAAAGTGTTCTTCGATGAAGATATCCGTGTGCCGATGGCGACGGTCGGAATCTGTGAACTAATTTATAAAATGCTCAGTTTCCCGGTTGAGTATGCGGTCGGAAGACAGTATCGTTTCCGATCCTATCTGGTCGGATCGGTCATACCGGCTGTGATCGCGTCAATTCTTTTTACGATCGCCCTGTACTATTTGTACAGACTGATCAATCGCAGGATTGTTGCTCAGGAAACGGAGACAAGACAGTCACCCTGGCTGCGGTAATTGTTGATGAGAAAAATCGGATATGCCTTACAGGCGTTCTTCAATAACAGAATCGTTCTTCTGATGCTGATTTTTGCTGTCATGTCTTCTGTGATGGTATCCAGGCTGGTACAGTTGCAGTTGATTGACGGAAAAAAATACGCAGAGAATTTTACGATCAAAACGACCAAAACCAAGACGCTGCGCAGTTCCCGCGGTAATATTTACGATGCCCGCGGGAAGCTTTTGGCGTACAATGAACGGACCAATTCCATTACGATCGCCGATAACGGGACATACGAGACTATGCGGCAGAAGAATCTGGCGCTGAACGGGGAGATCTATACACTGGTTTCCATGATCCTTTCTCACGGCGATGTCTTATCCATGGATTTTCATATCATAGTCGATGAAAACGGGGAATACGTATTTGATACGGACAGTGAAGCCACGATCGACCGTTTCCGTGCGGACGTATACGGCTACAGGACAGTGGAAGAACTGAAGCCGGAAGAACGGAAAGCAAATCCAAACCAGATCATGCATGATCTGGGCTGCCAGGACCGATTCGGCCTGTTTTATGAAGTGAACCCGTATACGCCGGAAGAACTGCGTGAAAACGGTTTGCCGGAAGAGCTGACAAAGCAGGAAGCTCTATATATTACCAATATACGTTATCAGCTGGGCCTGATCAGTTTTCAGCGGTATATGTCCGTAACCGTGGCAACCGATGTATCGGACAACACGGTAGCTGCCGTCATGGAAAATTCCGATATCCTGCCCGGTGTAGAAGTGACAGAAGACTATATACGTGTATACAACAGTTCGGATGCACTTTCGCCCATCCTCGGGTACACAGGAAAACCATCTTCGGAAGAACTGGAAAGCCTGCAGGCAGAAGACGCCCGTTATACAAGCCAGTCGGTCATCGGCAAGGCTGGTATTGAACAGTCCATGGAACGATATCTGCAGGGCACAGACGGAACAGAAGAGGTTACCGTGGATAATCTGGGGCGTGTCCTTTCAGAGAACACGGCATCTATGACCAGGCCCGTACAGGGGCAGGATATCTACCTGACCATTGACAGTGAACTGCAGAATGCCTGCTACAAGATCCTGGAGCAGCGTATTGCCGGTATCATCCTGATGTATCTGACTGATGCCAAAAGCGTCAATCTGAAGAACATCGAAGATATTGATACAGTGCCGATCCCCAGTTACGACGTATACTATGCCCTGATCAACAATGAGATCATTGATGTCGAACATTTCCTGGCAGAAGATGCCACGGCCAACGAAAAAGATGTGCAGGCGCGTTTTGAAGTCCGGCTGGATGAGATCCTGAACTGGATCAGAGAGGAGCTGATGGACGAAGATGCCCCTGCCTACAATCGTTATTCTATTGAACAGAAGGTGTATTTCGACTATATATTCGACAACTTCCTGAGTCTGAAAAATAAGATCATGAAGATGGAAGTGATCGATACGACGGATGAGATCTATCAGGCTTATATAACCGGAGAAAACATCAGTCCGCGTGCCTTTCTGCAGAATCTGGTAAACAAGGACTGGATCGACCTGGCCAAGCTGAAAGAGCTGGACAGCAGTTATCTGACGACCAATGAGATCTATCAGGAAATCATTGACTATCTGATCGAAAACCTGCGCACGGACAAGGCATTCAACAAATTGATCTATAAGTATATGCTGCTGAATGACATACTGGATCCGCGTGAACTGTGTCTGATCCTGTACGATCAGGGGATCCTGAACGGACATGAGGATTCGGATAATATGTTCCTGGCCGGTGAGACAACACCGTTTGAATTCATTACATCGAAAATCCGGAATCTGGAACTGACGCCGGCTATGCTGGCGCTGGATCCGTGCAGCGGTTCGATCGTCATTACCGATCCGGACACCGGTTATGTCAAAGCCTGTGTCACGTATCCCGGATACGATAATACACGGCTGGCCAATAACATGGATACCGATTACTACAACAAGGTAAACGGGGACCTGTCTACGCCGTTCTATAACAAGGCCACCCAGCAGGTCGTTGCCCCGGGATCCACGTTCAAACCGGTTACGGCGGCTGCCGCACTGGATACCGGCGCGATCGATCCATCCACGGAAATCGTCTGCACCGGCCTTTTCGGTCCGGGGCTGGTTCCGGAAAGTGATTACGTGGAATGCTGGAGAAAAGAAGGGCATTACGAAGAAAACGTGATACAGGCTCTGGGAGACTCCTGCAACGTGTTTTTCTGTACCTGCGGGTATCTGCTGGGTCTGGATGAAATGGGCGGGTATACGCAGAGTAAGGCGCTGGCCAGCATCCGTCATTATTCCGAACTGTTCGGGCTGGATAAAAAATCCGGCGTACAGATCCCGGAAATGCAGCCGCAGGTTTCCGACAGTCTGCCGATCCCGTCTGCCATGGGACAGGGAACACATTTGTATTCTACGGTACAGCTGGCCCGCTATGTAAATACGATCGCGACAAAAGGCCGCTGCTATAACCTGTCGCTGGTAGAAAAGATCACAGACAGCGAGGGAAATACCGTCAAACAGTTTGAGCCGGAACAGATTGCCTATGCCGATCTTTCTGACACAACCTGGAAAGAGATCTATGACGGCATGCAGATGTCGGTGGATGAAGAAAACATCTGGTCCAACAAGGCGTATCCGAAGATCCTGGTACGCGGCAAAACCGGAACGGCGCAGGAGTCAAAGGTCCGTTCCGACCACGCGCTGACGATCGGATTCACCAAAGTTGTTCCGAAAGGACAGCGTTCTGAAGAAATCTATGCCAATATGCCGGATTACGATGAACGGGGAGAGATCGCTTATGCGATCCGTATCGGCAACGGCTATACATCGCGAAATACCAACCTGGTATCCATGGATATGCTGTATTATTACTACGGGATCATGGATGAATCACAGGTTATCATCGATCAGGCCGATCCTTCGGAAATGGTCCGCCTGGTTCAGGAAGGGTAAAGAAAAGCGTGCTTCGTTTATACAGATTACGGGATTACAATTTCAGACTGGTCATCTGGCTGGTCCTGCTGAGCGTTCTCGGTATCATACTGGTTTCTTCCGCCGATCCTTCGCTTCGCGGGCGTCAGGTCTTTGGCGTCATTGTCGGGATTGCCGCTATGATCCTGCTGTCACTGATCGATTACAGCTGGATCCTGAATTTTTACTGGGCCGCGTACGCCGCCAATGCCATCATGCTGACATTGGTGCTGCTTTTTGGTACCTCCTCACACGGAGCGGCGCGTTGGATCGAATTCGGAGGACTGCAGTTCCAGCCCACAGAGCTTTCCAAGATCATGATCATTATCTTTTTCAGCATGTATTTCATGAGGAATCAGTTTGATCTCAGCTCGTTTAAGTCGATCTTCCGGGCCCTCCTGCTTCTGGCTTTCCCCCTGTTCCTGATCTTCCGGCAGCCTGACCTGAAAAATACGCTTACACTGATGATGGTTTTCTGCTGCCTGTATTTTGCTGCCGGAATTTCCTATGCCAAGATCGGACTGGTGATCCTCATCGTCGTTCCCCTGGTGTCCGGCCTGCTTTTTCTGATCACGAAGACGGATCTGCCGATCATCGATGATTATCAGAAGAACAGGATCATGACATTCATGGAACCGGAAAACGACGATTACTCGGAAGATGCCATGCAGCAGGAAAACTCCGTCATGGCGATCGGATCCGGCCAGCTGACAGGGAAAGGAATCGGCAACGACAGAACCTCTTCGGTCAGTAAGGGGAATTTCATTGCCGAGGTCCAGAACGATTTTATCTTTGCCGTTGCCGGAGAAGACATGGGGTTCATCGGATGCTTTGCCATTATTCTGCTGGAATTCCTGGTAGTGTTTGAATGCCTGCTGACCGGAAAACGAACGAAGGATCTGTCAGGAACCCTGCTTTGTACGGGGATCGGTTCCCTGGTTGCCATTCAGAGTTTTATCAACATCTGCGTCGCCTGCGGCATTCTGCCGAATACCGGCACGACCCTTCCGTTTATAAGCTATGGTCTGACATCACTGATCAGTTTATATATCGGCATGGGTTTTGTTCTGAATGCAGGCCTGCAGAGAAGAACTATGTACGGAGGTGATATACTGCATGAGCGAAGATTCCCGTTCACAGCGGATTCGATATAGACGTTTTTCCATTTTCCGTTCCCTGCTGCTGGTCCTGATGTTCTGTGCGGCTGCCTTTTTTGTGATCGTGTTTCTGAACGGCCGCAAGAGCAGCACCTATGCACTCGATCAGCCATATGATCTGCATGTCCAGAACGGAGCAGAAGATATTTCCGAGTTCTCCCAACAGACCGCCATCGGTTTTGCGGCTGATCTGGTAGCAGCGGAAGAGGAGGTCCCGCAGGAACTGACGCTTGCCCAGGATACCTGTAAAATGCTTCTCTTTAATCTGGAAACGAAGGATCCGGTCTATGCGCACCGGATCTATCAGAAAATCTATCCGGCCTCACTGGCAAAGATCATGACGGCCATACTGGCTATTGAAAATGCCGGTATGAATGCGACGGTAACCATGACGGAAGCGGATTTCGATCTGGAAGAAGGGGCGCAGACCAGTTCCCTGATGGTAGGAGATACGGTTACAATGGATGAGCTGTTCCATCTGCTGGTCATTTATTCTTCCAACGATGCCGCTATGGCTATTGCCAGAAGCATCGCGGGAAGTACAGAGCAGTTTGTGGACATGATGAATAACCGTGCGCGGGAGATGGGAATGACCGGTACGCATTTCACCAATCCGACCGGCCTGCACGAGGAGGATATGTATACCACAGCGTACGACGTGTACCTGATGCTGCGCCAGGCATACAGTTATCAGGACTATCTGAATGTTTCCCAGATGGCGGAATATACGACGGACGTGATCGGAAGCAACGGATCAACACGCACGATTTATCATACATCCACCGACCAGTATCTGACCAATGATCAGACACTGCCATCCGGAATCCGGATCCTGGCCAGTAAAACCGGGACGACGGACCAGGCCGGCTCCTGCCTGGCCCTGGTGATCCAGAATGAATACGGCGTTGCCTATACGGCCATTGTTATGGGAGCGCTGAATAAACCGAATTTGTATTCCAATATGACCACTCTGCTGAATCTGGCAAACACCTAAATATCCTTGCCTTTTCAGGGTAAACAATTTATAATAAAAATACGGATTTCCGTTCATGTAAAACAAAAATATGAATTTCCGGTCATGTAAAACACGACTTTATAAGGAGGACACGGCTATGGTTCAATTGATCGTTGGGAAGAAGGGAAAAGGAAAAACAAAATACCTGCTTGAAAAAGTTAACAGCGAGATCAAAGAGGCCAGTGGGAATTTTGTTTATCTGGATAAGAGTTCCAAGCATATGTATGAACTCAACAATAAGATCAGGCTTATTGATGTATCGGCCTTTCCCCTTAAGAACAGCGATGAATTTGTAGGCTTTGTCTGTGGTATCATTTCGCAGGATCACGATCTTGAAAAGATGTTCCTGGACAGTTTCATGAAGCTTTCGCATCTGGAAGACAGTCCGGAACAGACTTTCAGCTGTATTCAGCAGCTGAAGGACATCAGTGAAAAATTCCAGGTGGAGATCATCATCAGTATTTCCATGGACAAAGAAGAACTGAGCAGTGAACTGCAGGATGATATTCTGATCTCACTTTAAGAATGTAGAAAAAGCAGGCAGGGAGCACCGTGCGGTGCTCCCTTTTTTAAGGAAATAGTGCTGTTTATCGGGGGAGAGACGGGAGTTGAATAGGCGGAAACGTGTTCATCTCAATATAGGAACCGTTATTTTCGGTGCCCTGTTCCTATATCTGATCGTTATGATCGTGGTCTATATGCTTACAGACCATGTTTCTTCCTATATGGTTACATCCGGAACCCTTTCCGGCAATGATTCTTTTACCGTCCTTGCACTGAGACAGGAGCAGATCGTCTTATCTCCCGGAAACGGGTACGCCAATTATTATATTCTGGACGGATCCAAAGCCGGCAAGTCAGCCGTAGTCTGCAGTATTTCCGACATGAAAAGCAATATCAGCGCGGTCAGGCTTTCTGAAACAGATCTGGATGCCGTACGGCGTCTGGCGGCCCAGTTTTCCGGAAATTATAAATCCGATGCATTCCGGAGAGTATATGATCTGAAATATGCTGTCAATGCGTCGATCATAAACAACCCGGACAACGGTGCTGCCATACAGGGCATGACCAGTCTGTCTCCGATCGACGGGATCATTTCCTACATTACAGATGATAAGGCCGGACTGACAGAAGAATCTCTGACGGCGGAAGACTTTAAGAATATGACAGATGTCACACAGCAGCTGAGGACGGACCAGGAGATACAGGCCGGCGATCCTCTTTACAGAGTGATCGGAAGCGAACGATGGCAGATCGCCTTTCCGGTAAGTGACCGACAGTACAGCAGCCTTTCTTCCCGCAGCACAGTCCGTGTCCGGTTTGATAAGGACGGGAACACGGAAACAGGAGAACTGTCGCTCTTTGACATGGATGGCAGCCACTATGCCCTTGTCACGTTCAGCAGCGGTATGGTCCGGTATTGTAATGACCGTTATCTGCAGGTGGAGCTGGTCACCACGAACCAGAGTGGTTTGAAGCTGCCGCTGTCAGCTATCGTGACGAAAGAATTCTATACCATACCGTCTTCGTTCCTTTCTTCAGGAGGCGATAAGGGAGCCGACGGTTTTCTGATCCGTGAACAAAAAGAGGACGGAACCTTTACGACCTCCTTTATAGAGGCCGAGCTTTATGAGAAAACGACACCGCCTCCGCGCGGGAACAGTGTGCTGGATCCGGAAGAAGTATACTATGTGGATCCCGCCGTATTCCATAAGGGCGACGTAGTGATCAAACCCAATTCTACGATGACGTATACGATCGGGGATACGGCTTCTCTGGAAGGAGTATACTGCACGAACCGCGGCTATGCGGTGTTCCGCAAGATCGAGATTACTGATCAGAACGAGGAATATTGCATCGTCCGTTCCAATACGTCTTATGGTCTTTCGCAGTATGATTACATCGTCCGGAATGGGCAGGATGTAAAAGAAGAACAGATCGTAACAGGAAACCACTGAGACAGGAGAATGGCTATGACAGACATAGAGGCACAATACAGGCAGGTGGAAGAACGGATCCGTGCTGCCTGTGCACGGGCGGGCAGGAACCGGGAAGAAGTGGAATTGATCGCCGTGAGTAAGACGAAGCCGGTGTCTATGATCGAAGAGGTCTATCGTCTCGGACAGCGTGTGTTCGGTGAAAACCGTCCGCAGGAGATCCGCGATAAATCTCTCGTCTGTCCGGCTGATATCCGCTGGCATATGATCGGACATCTGCAGAAAAACAAACTCCGCTATGTTGTGGGGAAAACGGAGCTGATCCATTCCGTGGATTCACTGGAACTGGCTGAGGCCATTTCTGCAGAAGCAGAAAAAAAGCAGACGGAAGCGTCCATTCTGTTGGAAGTAAACGTAGCGGAAGAGAGTACCAAGTTCGGCCTTATGGTTTCAGATACCGCCAATCTGGCCGAAAAAATCGCGAGGCTGCCGAGGGTGCATATCAAAGGTCTGATGACCGTTGCCCCCTTTGTACCAGATCCGGAAGAAAACCGTTCCGTGTTTCGCCGGTTGCGTCAATTAAGTGTTGACATTGACAGGCAAAACATTGATAATGTTTCTATGAGTGTCCTGAGCATGGGCATGACGAACGACTTTGAAATTGCGATCGAAGAAGGCGCGACATGTGTACGTGTCGGGACAGCAATTTTCGGTGCTCGTGATTATTCTGTTTAAGAAGAAAACGACTGCAAAATATATTTATCCGGGAGAATAAAAATATGGGTTTTTTTGACAAGTTCTTAGATGCTGTTCGGCTGAACGATGATTATGATGACGAAGACGAGTTCTTCGATGATGAAGAGTTTGATGATTTAGATGACGAACCAGAACAGCCGAAAAGAAGGTTTTTCAGCAAACTGGGAACTTCCAAAAAAGCAGAAGACGACTACGAGGAAGAGGAAGAAGAGGAGCCGGTACCAGTCCGTTCGTCCGAACCGAAACTGGCTACCAGACCTTCTGTAAAGCCGTCTGCAGCGCCGAAGCAGACAACCGGCGCCGGTGCATCATCCTCTGCGACTTCTTCCAAAGTGACGCCGATCCGAAAGAGCAGAGCGATCAGCGGCGGCAATATGGAAGTCTGTGTTATCAAGCCGACGAAAGTAGAAGATTTCCGTGAGATCGCAGATACACTGTTGTCCTACTGTACGGTCGTACTGAATCTGGAAGGCATCGACGTGGAACTGGCACAGCGTATCATTGATTTCTCTTCCGGTTCCTGCTATGCGATCGGCGGCGGACTGCAGAAAGTATCCAGTTATATTTTTATTCTGACACCTTCTAACGTAGAAATATCCGGTGATATCCAGGATCTGCTGGGCGGAGCGATTCCATCCATGCGTTCTTCCTACTAAGCCGCTTTACATCCGGGTATATCTTACCGGGACAGATTCAGCAGTTCATCTGCTGTGTAAATGAGCATCGGGGTGACGATCCTCTGATGCTTTTTTACTATTACAGGGAGAATCTACACATGGCATTATCTTATCCGATCGTATTCGGGAAAACTTTCGATCAGCTTTCTGCTTCGATGCAGGAGGCGGGCATTGCAGGCGGATCGCGCCTGTGCCTGGTTTCAGACTCTACTGTGGCGCGCCTGTATCTCGACAGAGTGCAAAAAAGACTGCAGGAAAACTATCCGAAAACGGAGTCTTTCGTCTTTGAAGCAGGAGAGAAGAGCAAAACGCTGGAAACGGTTCAGGCATTATACCTTTTTCTGAACAGGAACCATTTTCAGCGCAGTGATATACTGGTAGCACTGGGAGGCGGGGTAACCGGAGATCTCACCGGTTTTACGGCGGCTACCTATCTGCGCGGAGTCGGGTTTGTCCAGGTACCGACTACACTTTTGGCCCAGGTCGACAGCAGTGTCGGCGGAAAAACCGGAGTAGATTTTGCCGGTTATAAAAATATTGTCGGCGCCTTTTATCAGCCATGTCTTGTCTATATGAATACGGCTTCGCTTCAGACGCTGTCAGAGGAACAGTTTTCAGCAGGTATGGGAGAAGTGATCAAGACAGCCCTGATCCGGGATGCGGTTTTGTTTTCCTGGATCGAAGAACATCAGAATGAGTTGCTGCAGAGAGACGGAAGCGCACTGGAACATGTTGTTCGGGAATGCTGCCGGATCAAATCGGAAGTAGTGGAAGAGGATCCGTTCGATAAAGGCATCCGTGCCATACTGAATTTCGGACACACAATTGGCCATGCCGTAGAAAAAGAAAAGAATTTTTCGCTGCTGCACGGTCAATGTGTTTCGATCGGTATGGCGGCAGCCGTCAGGCTTTCTGTTAAAAGAAATCTGCTTCGACCGGACGAGGAAGAAAGAATCCAGCGCCTTCTGCAGCGTTTTTCTCTGCCTGTGAGCATATCTGGTATAGCAGAAGAATCCATAGAGAAAGCCTGTCTGTCTGATAAAAAGAGAGAGTTTGAACAGCTGAAATTCGTCCTTCTGAGCAGAATTGGCGAAGCATGTATAGAGCCTGCAATGACTTTCACAGAATTAGGGGAAGGAATACGGACGATCATTGATGAATAAATCAGACAATGCGGCAGCCGCAAGAGTCGTGCCAGCTATCCTGTGCGTTGCGGTTCTTGTTTTCCTGGATCAACTGACAAAGCACCTGGCTGTTCTGCATTTGAAAGGTAAAGAATCCTTTGTTTTGATCCCGCAGGTTCTGGAATTTCGATATCTGGAAAACCGCGGAGCTGCTTTCAGCCTGTTTCAGAATCAGCAGGTCTTTTTCTATATCCTGACAGGCGCCTTTTTGTTTTTTGCTATCTTTGTTATAAGAAGAATGCCTCCGCAGAAACGATATCTTCCCTTAAGGATCTGTCTTCTTGTTCTTATCGCCGGGGCCTGCGGTAACCTGATCGACCGGATCCTGCATAAATATGTGGTGGATTTTATCTATTTTTCTCTGATTGACTTTCCGATTTTCAATGCGGCGGATATCTATGTGACGCTCAGCGTGATAACACTGATCCTGCTGGTGATCTTCAAGTACAAAGAAGAGGACTTTACATTCTTGAAAAGAAGGACCGAACATGAGTGACAGGCAGACCGTACAAGCAACAGAAACGGACAGCAAAACAGTCCGCCTTACCATGCTCGCCGATTATGAAGAAGAGGGAGAACGGATCGATTCTTTTATCGCTTCCCATGAAGAAAACCTTTCCCGATCCTACATTCAGAAAATCATCCGGGGAGGCGGCGTTCTGGTCAATGAGGCTGCCGTAAAAGCCAGTTACCGTCTGAAAGAGGACGACCGGATCATTTTGACCCTGCCTCCGGATCAGACCCCGGATATACTTCCGGAAAATATACCGCTGGATATCCTCTATGAAGACGCGCAGCTGCTGGTAGTAAACAAACCGAAGGATATGGTGGTGCATCCTTCTGCCGGGCATGGAGAACATACACTGGTCAACGCTTTACTGTATCATTGCCGGGGATCCTTATCCGGCATCAATGGTGTGCTGCGGCCCGGGATCGTACACCGGATCGACAAAGATACCACGGGCGCGCTGGTCATCTGCAAAACGGACGAAGCCCATAGAAACCTGGCTGAACAGCTTGCCAGCCACAGTATTACAAGGGAATACCGTGCCATTACAATTGGCAATCTGAAAGAAGAAGAACTGACCATCAGCGGCAATATCGGCCGGGACCCGAAAGACAGAAAGAAAATGGCTGTCGTACCGGATCCGTCCGGCAAACCGGCTGTTACGCATGTTGCCGTCCTGAAACAGCTCAAAGGATATTCATATATCGCCTGCAGGCTGGAAACCGGAAGGACCCATCAGATCCGTGTACATTTATCACATAAGGGTTTTCCTATTCTGGGAGATCCGCTGTACGGGCCGCACAAGTCACCGATACCCCATCTGCAGGGCCAGACCCTGCATGCTATGCTGCTTGGGTTCCGGCATCCGTCTACCGGAGAGTATATGGAGTTTCAGGCACCGCTGCCGGACTACTTTGAAAAGCTTATTCACACACTGTAAGCAAAATAGCATAAAATTGTCAGAACTTAACGATCGATCATATATAAATTCCCCAAATTTTATGCTATACTTTAAGCAGAACAGTGGCCCTGTCAGAAGGAGGAGAACTATGAATACCATTATTACCATCGGACGTGAATTTGGAAGCGGCGGACATCTGATAGGCAAACGACTCGCTGAAAAACTGCAGATACCTTTTTATGACAAAGAGCTTCTGGACCGGGCTGCAAAAGACAGCGGCCTGTGTAAGGAGATTTTTGAGAATCAGGATGAACGTCCCACCAACAGTTTTCTGTATTCTCTTGTCATGGATTCCTATTCCTTCGGATACTCATCCAATGTCATGAATGATATGCCGCTGAATCAGAAAGTGTTTCTGGCTCAGTTCGATACCATCAAACGTCTGGCAGAGGAAGGCCCCTGTGTCATTATAGGCAGATGTGGGGACTACGCTCTGGAAGACAGAAGCGATCTGCTCAGCGTCTTCATTCATGCGGATCAGGATGTCCGCGTACGCCGTATATCCAAGATCTATGATCTGTCTGCCAATAAAGCCCGTGACCGCATCCGCAAAAACGATAAGAGCCGTTCCAGCTATTATAATTATTATACGAGTAAAGAATGGGGTAGCGTAGACAGCTATGACCTGTCTATTGACAGCGGCAAGTTCGGTATTGACGGTTCCGTAAATCTGATCCTGAAAGCGATCGAAGCCAAAGAAAGCGAAGAGAAAGGCCTGATCACGGATATTCTCGAGCAATAGATCGTATGGCAGAAATACGGGATTACGTTTACGGTTCCTGACTTCACTATAGAAAAACGCCCCTGAAGGGCGTTTTTCATTTGTTCCGTTCTTATCCTGGATTTATATCCTGGATTTGCATGTTCTTCCGTTACTGCAGCGGAAATACCCAGCCGACAAATCCGGGAGTTCTGTCATAATCGGCAAAATGCACGTCTGTCTGCCAGGAAACCCACGTATTGATATCCTGCGTATGGATCCCTTCCGGTCCGGGTCCGGTGCAGTCCCGGACATCCAGTACGCCGTCTCCGTTTATATCCCCCAGGCAGATCCCCACATGACCGAAGTAGTAGTCTTCATACTGCACGTTGCTGTCATGGCCGGTACCGATAACGATGGCTCCCGTCGGGATGTCCGTCATATCGGTATTATAACCGGAACCAAGTGCATTCCACAGATCGGCACCTGAGCGATACGGACAGTTGACGCCGGCAGCCGTATAGACATAGAAGACCCATCTGGCACAGTCGTTTTTGGTATCTACGTAGATATCCGGATTATAGGCCATGTCGATGATCCGATTGACGGCATTCATCTCTTTGTAAGAGTCAGCGTCCGCCGCCGATAGATTATAGACCGGAAAATCGTCTTTTGTCGTGCCGCTGCCCGCATCCGCGGGGGCAGATACAGACGGATCCACTGTTTCTTCAGCGTAGACTGATGCAGACAGAAGCATCAGAGAACACAGGCAGAGCAACAGCATGCTTATCACTTTTTTCATTTTCAATTTGCTTACTCCTTGATGATAAAGACTATATACAGTGTAAACACGGCATTATGCAAAAACAGAATATGACACCGAAGTGTCCTTACTGTGTATTCTAATCATTTTCCACTTTAAAAGCAATAGATGTTTTCTGTGTCAGTACTGTGAAAGTGAAGATGCTATAGTACAGACAGAAAAGGAAGTTACTACAAACATCGAACAATTTGAGAGGAGGTATCCATCATGAAAAAACGGTTTATGAAAGCAATGGCGGTCGTGTTGGCAGGCGTGATGACATGTATGATGCTGTGCAGCGCTGTTTCGGCATCAGAAGCCGAGAGTGAAGGGAAAGAGGCACTTCCGGAATTCAGTTATACCGGAGAAGATCCTTATTTTGACGCAATCCTGGATTACATACGGAAGACCGACGGTGAAAGCTTCGATCAGTCACAGGTGATGATACCGGCCTTCATCCTTCTGGAAGAAGATGCTACGGATCCGGAAGACATCAAAGTCTGGGGTAACTTCTGGATCTTCAATTATGATCTGGAAGGAACGACACTTATGATGCAGAGCGGCGGAGAAGCGCCGGGTCTGATCCATCTGAAGAAGACAGAATACGGATATGAAGTGACATCCATGGATCGTGTCGGTGACGGCAGCAATTATGATCCGGACATGGAACGGATCTTCGGCGTGAAGAAGGAACTGCTGGATGCGATCCGTTCTGCCAAGGATGATCTGGATACGGTCCGCGCGGATTACATCAGGATGTACAGCGAAGAAAGCGGCATTGAGATCACCGCTTTCCAGGATTACGGATGGGATCCGGTCCCGATCAAATGAACCATACGAAAGCAAAACATAAAACCTCTCCGAAGGACCTCTCCGCAGAAATTTCTGTGGAGAGGTTCATTCTGCGTAGAGGTCCTTTATACGTACCGAAAGACAGATCAGCTGATCGGAGTGCAACTTCTGTGACAGAACCTCTGTTACTATATAACCAGAAAGAGAGAAAACAAAAAGGATAAAACAAACGGAGGTTATCGTTATGAAGAAAGAAAAGATCATCGCTTTTTTGAAATGGTTGTTCACGCCGGTGCCGGGAGCGCTTGGCTACGGAACACGAAGCTATTTCCCCATGGTGTGACAGTTTTGTGAACAAGTATCCTGTATGATAAAGATACAAAAAGAGATTAGGAAACACACAAAAAGAGAGGGGGAAAAGTCATGAAAACAACATTTAAAAACACGATTCTTATGAATGCATTGATCAATGGCATATTGGGATGGATGGTCTTCGCATTGGTTGTCTGTTTGATCCATGCGGATGTCGATTTCACACAGGTTCTCTTAACGCCGAAGTGTATCAGCATTGGTGTTTTAGCGGCCGCAGGCAGCTGCCTGGGATATATGATCAGAGAGAGCAGATAGGGTAGATAAAGGAAGGAAAAAATGCTTACTGTAATGTTAAATAAAAGAACACTGTATGCTGCATAACATCCAGTGTCCTTTTTCTTATCCTCGTTTATCCTAGTCCGGTTCACGAAGATGTACCGCTTTTGCAGCGCTGCGCCGCCGCTGGTCGCTCATGGCTGCATAGTGCCGTTTGGTCGTATTGACGTCTTTATGGCCCAATACATCAGCCACGAGATAAATATCGCCGGTTTCCTGATAAAGAGCAGTACCGTAAGTGCTGCGCAGCTTATGCGGTGTGATCTTTTTTGTTGTTGTGATCTGAGACGCATATTTTTTCACCAGGTTTTCCACGGATTTCACATTGATCCTGCGACGCCGATTGGAATAGAAGAGGGCGTGTTCATGGCCGGCAACCGGGGTAATTGCCTTCCGGTCTTCCAGATAAGCCTGCAGGGCCTGCGCTACCTCATCGCCAAAATAGACGATCATTTCATTGCCGCCTTTGCGGAATACCTTGATCCCGTTAATGTTAAAATCCAGATCCTCTATATCCAGTCCTACACATTCCGAAACACGTATGCCGGTCCCCAGCAATAAGGTAATGATCGCAGCATCACGGGTACGCGTTTTTTCATAGTATTTCCGTTGATGCGGAGAAAGAGAATCTCCGCCGTGATCGATCAGATCCAGCAGCCGGGCCACCTCATCGGACTCGAGGCGGACAATTTCCTTTTCATGCTGTTTCGGCATGTCGACCAGAAGTGTGGGGTTTGTCCTGATCAGTTCATGCTTATAGTAATAGGCATAGAACGTACGTAATGCAGACATTTTTCGCTTTATGCCGCGTTCTCCGTTTGTTACAAAATTATCATTTTCTGAGGGCTTATAGGCCTTCAGATAGTCCATGTATTCCTCGATATCCAAAGCCGTGATCCGGTCGAGATCATCCAGTGTGAAATCCTGGAGTGAGCGGTTTTTAAAGGACGGGTTCTCAGACAGGAGAAAATCAAAGAATATTCGGATATCATACGCATATTTGATACGTGTATTCGTAGAATTTGTATTGGCAGCTGCACGGAAAAAATCTTTGGTAAACGGCGGCAGCGTGCGCAGTACCTCACGGAGTTTCAGCGTATTCTGCATATCACGTTGTTCGTGATAGGGGATTCGTTTCGTATCAGCCATAAAACCTCCCTTATGGAATAAATAAGAAGCAGGCAAGTTCCCATTAAAAACCGGCTTAATTATTCGATAAACCTGTGTTTTCCGAATAATTATATTATCGTAATCGGGGCGGAATGTCAAGTAATTGGACAATTTATGCAGTATACTGCTCTTTTTCCCCTTATGTTTCTATGAAAAAGACAGTATTGAAAAGACAGGCATCTGCGTGTAAACTATAGCTATGAATACAGAAAACTTCCTGTTTACTAATACAGAACAGGCAAAAGAAAAACTTTATTACTCCATTTATGAAGATATCCAGGGTGCAGTCTGGATTAAATTTTGGGGACATTTCAAAGAAGATACGGAACGCCGTTCGCGCCCGTGGCGCATTCAGGAATACTTCGGAGCCGAATTCCGTCTGGAGGATTATCTGTGTATTCCGGAAGACCTGATCCGTGAGAATCTTTCTGAGATCAAACAGACGATCGGCGATATGACGGAAGAAGAAGCCTTATATGATATGAATCATTTCTTTGAAAAATATTGCTTCCCTCCTCTTCCCGGTGAAGTAAAGCTCCTGCCGATCGACAGCATTACGCTGGAAACGCCCTGCGGCCTGTATGTAGGATAAACAGCAGACCGGATAAAATGAAAAGAATGGAAAGAATCAAGTAGGATTCTGTTCCATTCTTTTTTTACTGTGGTGAACAGTATGGTTGGGTTTGGATGATATGGAATATGGATATGTATAAGGACTTCTGAATGGGGAATTCAGTCCTTATAATCAACAGTATAGTATGGAATGACCAGTCTCTGTCCCGCCATCAGATAATCGGCCTGTTTCAGTCTGTTCAATTCAACGACTTCCTTCACGTATTTTCTGGTACTGCCGAATGCATCGGCGTTTAATTTGTCTTTCAGCATGTCTTCTGCTATTTTCCAGAGACTGTCACCCTGCTGAACAGTTATCGCGGTATAGTACTTATAGGCCGCATTCGTCTGCTCCGCATGTTTTTTTGCCTCTGCCGGTCTCGCAGTAAAATAAATGGCAGAAAAACAACAGGTCAGAACAAGCACAAGAACCAGTACGGCTCTTTTCAGATCAAAGCGTTCCCAGGCTATTCGTACGGCATATTTTTCTTTCATGGCAATGTCCTCTGTATGTTCTTTTATATAATCCCTTAAATTATCGAACATTCGTTCCGAACACATGTTCTTATATTGAGATTATATTACATGAATATTACGATGTCAAGCGAATAATCGAAAATATGTTCGAAACATGTGTTTGCCTGAAGAGCATCTGTGTGCTATACTGTAAAAGAAATGATCACGGTAAACAGAAAGGCGGTTTACAGTATGGGACAGAGAATGATCAGTAAAAAGCAGCAGGAAATTCTCGAGTATATGAAAAAGGAAATCCTGGATCGCGGGTTTGCTCCTTCCGTAAGAGAAATTTGTGAAGCCGTCGGTCTGCGGTCTACTTCTTCTGTTCATGCGCATCTGGAAGCGCTGGAGAAAAACGGTTATATACGCAAGGATGCTACAAAACCGCGCGCCATTGTCATTGTAGATGAAGCATTTGAAGACAGACGCCAGCGCTCTCTCACATCTTCTCTTCCGGGAAAGGCTTTTTCTGAAGATATGAAGAATGATTCGGAATATGCGCAGGTTCCGGTCATAGGAAATGTGGCGGCAGGACAGCCTCTGCTGGCTGTGGAACAAATTGAATCCTACTTCCCCATTCCAGTCAACAAACTGCCGAATCAGCAGACCTTTATGCTGAAGGTCCATGGGGACAGCATGATCAATGCCGGTATTCTGGATGGGGATTATGTGCTGGTAAAAGAAGAAAAAACAGCGTCAGACGGAGATGTGGTCGTAGCGCTTATTGATGATTCGGCCACCGTGAAAACATTTTACCGGGAGAATGGAAAGATCCGTCTGCAGCCTCAGAATGACGCCATGAGCCCGATCCTCGTATCAGCCGGCCAGGATCTGCGTATCCTGGGTACGGTCATCGGGGTGTTTCGATTCTTAAAATAAAAAAGAGCTCTGTAATCAGAGCTCTGCCGGAGAACCGTCTTTCCAGATCCGTTCTATATCATAGAACAGACGGTTTTCTTCGTCGAATATATGTAAAACGATGTCACCGTAATCCATGAGGATCCAGTTTGCTGTCTGATACCCTTCGATGTTCTTCGGATGGATATCATGTTTCTGAAGCTCCTCTTCTACTGCTTCTGACATGGCCTGCACCTGATTGCAGTTGGTTCCGCTGGCTATGATAAAATAATCTGCCAGTGTGGAGATGTTTTCAATATTGATCACCTTAACATCCACCGCTTTTCTGTCTTCCAGTGCAGCTACCGCCAGACGGGCCATTTCTTTTGCTTCCATTAAGACTCTGCTCCTTTTCTTTCCTTGCTTTGTTTTAAATGATAATACTGATAAGCCTCTACGGTCTTATGATCCATAGATTTAGGGTTCGAACTTAAATAGGAAACGGTATCGGCCAGGATCATTTCCATACATTGATCGAGGTCGGCAAAAGCCATGCGGCGGATTTCGTTAAGACGAGGCGCCTTGTCCCGGCCAGGTTCTATATAGTCTGCAATATAAATGATCTTTTCCAGCTGACTCATGCCGGGTCTTCCCGTTGTATGCCATTCTATGGCGGAAAGGATCTCAGGATCCTTTATTCCATACTCTTCTGCTGCCAGATATTTCCCGAGTTTGGCATGCAGAAGCACCGGATGCTCCATTTCAAAGTCCGATACGGGAAGATTTTTCTTGCGGCACATTTCAATCTTCTTTTTGTTTGGAATACATTTGGCACAGTCGTGCAAAAGCCCGGCTGTACGAACCTGATCCAGGTTTTCATCATACCGCATGGCAAGAGAACAGGCAGTGTACATGACAGCCTGGGTATGACGAAAGCGGCTCTTCGTCAGTTCTTTGGCCAGTTTATCTTCCATTGTCTGCCAGTCCGTCTGCATGTCTGTCACTCCTGTAATTCATAAATCCGGTTCTGGCGGATATAGTTCAGTACAGTGTCGGGTGTATAGTATCGGATGGACTCACCGGACCGGATCATTTCCCGCAGGTGTTTGGATGAAATATCCAGATTAGGCGTGTCGAGTTCCAGAAAATCGTGGTGAAACTCTTCTCTCCGCTTTGCCAGCAGTGTCCGGAAAGAAGCCGGTTCCATCTGGTTCCTGGTGGCAACAACGATCCGGCAGGCATCTGCGATACGCTGTGGTTCTCTCCACGTGTCAAAATCAGTCAGGGAATCTGCCCCCATGATAAAAAACCAGTCAGCATCCGGATACTGCCCATGCAGGCGTTCCAGCGTGCGATAGGTATAGCTGTATCCGTCCTTGTTCATCTCGATCAGGGACAATACAAAATGCGGGTTGGATTGTATGGCAAGCCGTACCATCTCCACACGTTCCCGGTCGCTTGCTCTGCCGGCGCGGTTCTGTTTGTGCGGCGGATTGCCGGCGGGAAGAAACCACACTTCGTCCAGGCCAAACTGCCTCCAGGCAGCTTCACCCAGGATCAGATGGCCGATGTGGATCGGGTCAAACGTACCTCCCATAAGCCCGATTTTTTTTCTTTGTTCCTGCTGACTGTTGTTCATGCGTTTTTCTGTGGAAGCTCGATTTTTTTCTTCTTTCCTTTTCCCGGCCTGTACAAAACAATTTTGCGGCCAATGATATGGACCACTTCCGATCCCGTACGTTCGGCCAGCATATGTGCTGTCTGATCAGGATCTTCCAGGCAGTTCTGCTGGATATTGATCTTTATCAGCTCCCGTGCTTCCAGAGCTTCATTTACAGACTCTGTCAGTTCCGGTGTCAGGCCGGCCCGGCCGATATGTAGTATTGCCTGTTCTCTGGATGCCAGGCTGATCAGAAAAGCCCGTTGTTTACTCGTCATAGAAACTGCAGCTCCTTATTTAAAATAGTCAAAACTCCAACCATACATGCGGACCGTATCGCCTTCCTGTATGCCGGCCTCTTCCAGTTCCTGAAGGATACCGGCCTCTTTCAGAAAGTTCTGGAAAAACAGAAATCCCTTTTCTGAATCGAGGTTGGTATATCCCAGCATTTTTTCAATCTTCGGGCCTTCTACGATGTAGGTGTTCTTCTCCTCTTCGGACTTTACGATCGTATAAGGAAGGGACTCAGCTGCCAGCTCTGTATCCGGATCAAATTCCTGTTCAAAGAACGTGTCTTCTTTTGGAATCTCATCCAATCTTTTCTGTATATAGTATAACAGTTCCCGGATCCCTTTTCCAGTTGCAGCTGAAACCGCCCATACGGGGATGCCCTGCGGTTCAAACTCCCGTTTCAGCCTTTCCACGGGATTCTCTGTTTCACCATCTTCAAAAAGCAGATCTGTCTTATTGGCCACAATGATCTGCGGCCGCTTTTCAAGCCCGGCCTGATATCGGGACAGCTCCCGGTTGATCGCATAGACATCTTCCACGGGATCCCGCCCTTCGACCCCGGCTGCATCGACCAGATGGATCAGAAGGCGTGTCCGTTCAATGTGGCGGAGAAACTCATGCCCCAGTCCGGCTCCATCGGCGGCGCCTTCGATCAGGCCGGGTATATCGGCGATCACAAAGCCGGAGCAACCTTCCATATCGACAACGCCCAGATTGGGTACCAGGGTGGTAAACTGATAGTTGGCAATTTTGGGCCGCGCATTGCTGACACGGGAAAGAAACGTGGATTTTCCTACGTTCGGAAAACCGACCAGTGCCGCGTCGGCGATCAGTTTCAGCTCGAGGCGGACTTCCAGCTCTTTAGCCGGACCTCCCGGCTGGGCATATTTCGGGACCTGCATGGTGGGGGTGGCAAAGTTCATGTTTCCCTTGCCGCCGCGGCCGCCGGTGAGGATCACTTTATGCCGGCAGCTGCCGGACATATCTGCAATGACCCGATTGCTTTTTGCGTCAAGGACAACGGTTCCTTCCGGAACTTTCAGAATGATATCCTGACCGTTCTTTCCATGACAGCGCCGCTTACCGCCTTCTTCGCCGTTGCCGGCCGCAAATTTATACTTGTGCCGGAAGGCAGCCAGGGTATTCAGCCCTTCATCGATCTCAAATACCACATCGCCGCCTTTGCCTCCGTCTCCGCCGTCCGGACCTCCGGATGCCACATATTTTTCCCTGCGGAAACTTATGTGGCCGTCTCCGCCCTTGCCTGATATGATCAGAATTCTGGCATGATCTGAAAACACGTTCTGTACCTCTGCTGAAAAAAAGAGCCGTCACAAAGTGACGGCCCGAACTCTTTATGCTTCCGCTTTCGGAACGACAGAACAGATCTTTCTGTCTCTCCCTTTTCTGGTATACCGGACAACACCGTCCGCCAGTGCGAATAACGTATCATCTTTACCCAGCCCTACGTTGACACCCGGATGAATATGGGTTCCGCGCTGTCTGTAAAGAATATTGCCGGCTTTAACAAACTGTCCGTCTGCTCTCTTCGCGCCCAGCCGCTTCGACTCGGAATCGCGGCCGTTCTTGGTGGAACCGACACCCTTTTTATGAGCCATAGCTTATCTCCTTTACTTCTTATGCATGGATCTTATCGATCTGAACTTTCGTGTACTGCTGTCTGTGACCGTTTTTCTTGTGATAACCGGTCTTTCTTTTGTACTTGTAGACGATGACTTTTTTTGCTTTACCGTTTTCCAGAACGGTCGCTTCGACACTGGCACCGGATACATCACCGGCAACCTTGATAGCGGCATCGTCACGTACGGCGAGTACGGTATCGAACGTTACTTTTTCGCCGGCTTCCACGCCGAGCTTTTCCACTTTCAGGATATCGCCTTCTGATACCTTGTACTGTTTTCCGCCTGTAGCAATGATAGCATACATATAAGAACTCCTCCTGTTCTTTCAATCTCGCCAGATTCGGTGTCCCATACGGGAGCTTGGACCTCTCTGCGCGGCATACCCAGATATTATGGCATAATTATAATGCTGTGTCAACCATCTGTATCGGGATTTTATTCTGGCTGCGGCATCGGATTCTTTCCTGTCAAGGCTGCACAATATGGGAACAGGTAACCGCCAGAGCACCCGGCCCGATATGGCAGCAGATAGAAAGAGCCAGCGGCGCACCTTCTATGGAAGAAAGAGAAAACTCCTTGCAGATTTCCTGCTCCCAGCCTTTGATGTTTTCCGGGTGATCCGTATAAGACCATGAATAATGGTATATCAGCTCTCCCTTTTCGGCATAAGAGGCAAACCGGCTTTCAGTGTCCTTGCGCACAGCATCCAGCATGGTGCGGCGCGCCATTTTTTCACCGCGGCATTTTGCATAGGAATCCAGCTTGTCGCCCTGGATCTGCAGAACCGGTTTCAGATGCAGGACACTGCCGATCATCGCGGCGGCGGGAGTAATACGACCTCCTCTTTTCAGATAATGCAGGGTATCCACCATAATATAAATACTGGATTCAAAAGACTCCGATTCCAGCTTTCTGCGGATCTGCAGGGCCGAATACCCGGCATTTGCCAGTGTCAGCGCATCCCGCACCGACTGGTACTGCGTAACGGAAATACGGTGATTGTTGACCACCTGTACTCTTCCGCCGTAGTCCTCTGCCAGGGCAGATGCCGTTTCGCATGAAGCAGACAGACCGCTGGACATAGGAATATAAACAATGGATTTATACTCTTTCAGGACCTTTGCCCAGAGTGACTGCACTTCCATGACGGATGGCTGTGATGTGGATACCGCAGTCTCTTTCTCTTTCAGTTTTTCAAAGAAGGATTCCTGTGTCAGGTCGATCCCCTCGTAGTAAACGCGGCCGTTCACGGTAAATGACATAGGAAGTACAAAGATGCCCAGTTCATTGGCCAGCTCCCGGGAGATTCCACTATTACTGTCGGTGACAATAGCTACAGACTTCATACAGCACCTCTATGCAGCATGCATGCGGATCGCAACATCGTTTTATTCAGAGATTGTATCAGGTATAGCAGGAAAAGACAATCACAATTCTATATCATCCGTTCGCATCACAGGCAGATGTCCGCAGCAGCCGGATCTGTTCCGCCAGGGAACGGTGTGTCTTTTTTCGCGTGATCTCACATATGTGCAGCCTGGTAAAATCAACAGTTTTGGTATAGACGGGATCGAAACAGAACCGCTCCTGCAGCAGGTTCATCAGTTCCGTTTCCTCCTGCGTGTTTTCCGGATTGATAAAATCGATCAGGATCGTACCGGACAGCTGTCGGAGCCGGATCTGGCGCGCGGCTTCTTCGGCCGCTTCCCGGTTCAGCTTCATACGGGTTTCCGCGGCATCCCGTTTTCCAGTATACCGGCCCGTATTGACATCGATCACGGCAAAGGCTTCCGTCTGTTCTATCACAAGAGAACCGCCTGAAGAAAGAGGTACCGTCTTTTGTGTAAGGCGGTCCAGCAGTGCGGACAGGTTCCGCAGCCTGTAGAGGGGGAGCTGCGTATCTTCGTATTTTATACAGACCGTACCGGTTTCCCTGCACGTATCTACCAGTACAGCCGCAAGTTCCGGATCATCCGTCATAAACCGGGAAAGATCTCCGGCTCTGCATCGTCGGATCAGCCGTTCCTGAAGAACGGGTGAATGGTATAAAACGGTATAACAGGTCCGGGTCGCCGCTTTTTGCCGTATGGAATCTGCCGTCTGGCAAAGCTGTGCATATTCCTGCTTCAATTCCTCTTCCGAAGCATCGGCGGCCCTTGTGCGGAACAGGATATGGTACGGATCCTTTTTCCAGTTCCCGGCCAAAGTCTGCAAAGAAGCCTTCTGTTCTCCGGAAAGACGGCGTGAAAAGGAAACGCCTCCGTCCACAGAGGAAAGGACCAGGTAATTCCCGGCTATATCCCACTCCGGCGTCGCTTTCGGCAGTTTCGTCTTCTGTGCCTCCTGTATGATCTGGACAGGCAGTTCATCTCCAGCCTTCAGATCCTGCCATCGTCCTGTAAGAGGCAGATACACCTGTCTGTCTGCGCTGATCCGGACAAAAGCGGCAGAAATGCCGGGCTGTATGGATTCTATTTTCCCCTGGTAAATCCATCCCAGATCGGAGACGGCTTCTTTCTGTTCTGCATAGCATTCGACAGGCTGTCCCTGCTCATAAAGGACCGTGACCCTGGCGGGTATCCCGTCTATTGGCATGCATGCCGTAATAATCTCTTTATGCATGAAAGACCCCTTCCCGGTCGATACAGCCGTAAAGCCACAGCGGTTCCCACACAGGCGCCTCCTGTGTTCCGGCATTGGCATACAGATCCATCCGGCAGATCTGCAGCGGCAATGTGTCCGGATTCAGTCCCTGTTCTTTTGCATAGGCATGCATGACCAGCTCCGGTTTCAGGTTGCTGACACTGCCGGCTGACAGCATCATGTCAAATCCGTCGGCTGTTCCGCTGAAATCGTAGATCCACGGACGGATATCCGTTACTTCTTCTTTGCGCTTGGTTTTACGCAGGATCTCGATCTGACGATTTCCCATAAAAGCCTGTATACGTTTTTCAGAAACCGGGATACAGGCGGGGCTTTCCACATGATAAACCGCGGCCGCGATGCTGCGCATACCGTTATACATTTTCCTGCTGTCGATCTCGGACGCGGCAGTGACGGCAAAACCGCAAGTCAGCTGACGCTGCATGGCGTCCGCGATCACTGTACAGGGGACGGATTCTTTCAGCTCCAGATCAAAATACTCTCCTTCACTGAATCGGCCGACTCCCAGCGGGGACGCAAATGACATCAGGATATGCGGACTGAATCCCTCTGAAAAAGCCACAGGAAGGCCTGCACGCCGCAATACTTTCTGAAAATATCGCATCGTGTCCAGATGACCTATATACTGCATGGGTGCCCGCTTGGAAAATTTAATTCTTACCCGCATGACAGATGCCTCCTCCGAAAGAAGCACAGCCGCATCCGCTGCATTGCTCACGGCAATTCGGTGTGACTACTCCTTCCTGCGCCCTTTCCCATTCCCGGATCAGAAAGGATTTGGTTACACCGCAGTCGATAAAATCCCAGGGAAGCAATTCGGATATCTCCCGCTTCCGTTTTGTATAGAAATACGGATCGATGCCGCAGTCTTCAAATGCTTCTTTCCATTTATCCAGATCAAAGAATTCCGACCAGGCGTCAAAGCGTGCACCTTTTTGGTAGACACATTCGATGACGGCGGCGATACGGCGGTCTCCCCTTGCCAGGACTCCCTCCAGAACAGAGATGCCGGCATGGTGGTAGGTATAGCGTATGCTTTTCTGATTCTGCTGTGCATGGACCGCTTCTTTTACTATATAGGCCTTCTCAAGGAATTCTTCCTCCGTGTCCATGGAAACCCATTGAAACGGCGTAAACGGTTTGGGGACAAAGAAGGAACTGCTGGCTGTAATGGCAATCTTTCCGTTGCGTTCTTCTTTTGGAATACTGTAATACTCTTCCGCTGCTCGCTGACACAATGCGGCGATCCCGCGGATGTCTTCTTCCGTTTCTGTCGGTAGCCCGAGCATAAAGTAAAATTTCACTTTGTTCCATCCGCCCGCAAAGGCTTCCCGGCAGCCGTGCAGGATCTCTTCTTCGGTCAGCCCCTTGTTGATCACGTTCCGCATGCGCTGTGTACCGGCTTCGGGTGCAAACGTCAGGCTGCTCTTTTTCACATCCTGTACTTTGGACATGACATCCAGCGAAAAGGCATCAATCCTGAGAGACGGCAGTGAAATGTTGATCTTATGTTCCGAACATGTTTCGATCAGGTAATCCAGAAGCTCCTCCAGATGCGAATAATCACTGCTGGATAGAGAACTCAGCGAGATTTCATCATAACCGGTGGCAAGCAGCATCTGCAGGGCCAGCTTCTTCAGCTTCTCCGTCCTCTTTTCCCGGAGCGGCCGGTAGATCATACCTGCCTGACAAAACCGGCAGCCGCGGATACAGCCGCGCATGATCTCCAGAACCACACGGTCCTGCGTAGCCTGTAGATACGGCACTACCGGTTTCTCCGGATAGGCGGCATCATCCAGATCCAGCACCACCTGTTTTCGCACGGTCTGCGGTATATCTTCTGACAGGGGTGTAAAGGAAGCCAGTGTTCCGTCCGGATGGTAGGCAGCAGCATACAGAGACGGCACATAGATACCGGGCACCTGCGCAGCCTGATGCAGAAATGCTTCACGCGGCGCCCCGCTCTCTTTCCACGTACGGTACAGATCCAGCAGAGGTCTGTACGAAATCTCTCCTTCTCCGATGTAGAACAGATCAAAGAAGGGAGCCAGCGGTTCCGGATTGTAGGTACAGGGCCCTCCGCCGATCACGAACGGATGCTCTCTGGTGCGGTCTGAAGCATGCAGAGGAATGCCGGAGAGATCCAGGACCTGCAGAATGTTGGTATAACACATTTCGAACTGGATGGTAATGCCCAGGAAGTCAAAGCAGGAAACCGGATCCTGGGACTCCAGCGCAAAGAGAGGGATCGCCCTTTCCCGCATGATCTGTTCCAGATCCGGCCAGGGTGAGTACACCCGTTCACACCATACGTCCGGCATATCATTCAAAAGGGTATAGAGGATCTGCATGCCCAGATGGGACATACCGATTTCATAGACATCCGGGAAGCACATGGCAAAACGGATCATGCCTTTTGACGGCTCTTTTATGACCGCATTCACTTCATGTCCGATATATCGTTCCGGTTTTTCAATCCGGAGAAGGATCTCTTCCGGCAAGGCAAGATTTGTCATAACGGTTTTCCTGTATGATCATTTGGTTTCCGGTTGTTTTTGGCAGTTTGTCTGCTTTTCGATTTTACCTTATTTCCATTCACAGGGCAAATCAGATCCGCGGATTGCCAGATATGCCAAAACTGTGTAAAATACAATCATGAAATTCTTTTATCCGGCAGTAATCAAAAAAATAAATGAGCATTCCTATCAGGCGGTATTTCCGGATCTTGCCCTGTGTGAAGCAAAAGGGGACTCGTTGGAGGATGTCCTGGATAAAGCCACAGAGGCAGCGGCATCCTGGATCGAAGTCGAATTGCAGGAAGAGGAACCGGATCTGCCTTCAGCGACAGACCCGGTCGATATTCCGCTTGGCCCGGATGAGGTTGTACGGATCATTCTGGTGAATTATAAATTCTTCGACGGGTGGGACGAGTAAAGCCAGTCGCGTACGTCCTGTTCCATTTCATCCGGATTTACGACCGTATGATGACGTACCTCAGCCTGCATCAGCTCCTGTATGGCGTCCGGAATAGCTGTGCCGGACAGTTCGTGCAGTGCATAGAACTGTTCGGTATCGTTCAGCGAATCATATTTTGCGGCGTCGACGGCGTGCAGCACGCTGCGTCCGAATTTATAGGGACTGGCTGTAGAAGCAAGAATGGTCGGCGTGGCATCTCCTGTCTGCTCTTTGTATTTCCCGTATACTGCCGCACCAACTGCTGTGTGCGGATCGATCACATAATCGTCGGATTCATACAGGCGGCGGATCGTCTCCATGACCTCTTCTTCCGTGGCATAGTTCCCGTAAAACATCGACAGCTGTTCCTGCATCGGCCCGGTGATCTCATAGATACCGCCCTCCTGGAGAGCCTGCATCAGCGTTCCGGTTGCTGCTGGATCTTTTCCTGTTATCTGATAAATAAGCCGTTCGAGGTTGCTCGATACTAAAATATCCATAGAAGGCGAAGTCGTAACATAAAACGGACGGTTTCTGTCATAGGTTCCGGTTCGGAAAAAATCAAAAAGCACTTTATTCGAATTAGATGCACAGATCAGTTTATGGATAGGGATGCCGATCTGACCGGCATAATAGGCAGCCAGAATATTCCCGAAGTTGCCGGTGGGAACCGTAAAGTTCACCGCTTCCCCTTCCCGGATCGTCCCGTTTGCCAGGAGCCTTGTATAGGCGTATACATAGTAGGCTACCTGCGGGATCAGACGGCCGATATTGATGGAATTGGCAGAACTGAACTGAAACCCTTTCTGCATCAGCTCTTCCCGCAGCTCCGTATGGGAAAAGATCTTCTTTACCCCGGTCTGCGCATCATCAAAGTTCCCTCGGATCGCAGCCACATGCGTATTGTTCCCTTTCTGGGTAACCATCTGTTTTTCCTGTACGGGACTCACGCCGTCTTTCGGATAGAAGACAATGATGGAAGTGCCGGGAACGTCCGCAAAACCGGCGAGCGCCGCTTTCCCCGTATCGCCGGATGTAGCGGTAAGGATCACGATTTCATTGGTAATGTGGTTTTTCTTCGCTGAAACAGTCATCAGATACGGCAGAATGGACAGTGCCATATCCTTGAAAGCGATCGTCCGTCCGTGAAACAGTTCCAGATACCAGGAACCGTCTGCCTGCCGAAGCGGACAGATGGCCGGATCGTCAAACTTTTCATCATAGGCATGGTCGATGCAGTCCTGCAGTTCTTCGTCCGTAAAATCCGTCAGAAACAGACGCATCACGGCAAAGGCTGTCTGACGGTAATCCATGGAAGCCAGCTCTTTCAGTGAGGATTCCAGTTTCGGAAACAGCTGCGGCACAAACAGCCCCCCATCTGAAGCAAGTCCTTTCAGAATGGCCTGGGAAGCCGTAATATTCTTTTCGCCGCCGCGTGTACTGTCATATAATATGTTCATTTTGATTCTCCATATAATCCTGTCGCCGTATGAATAATGTATAAGTATAGCACAGAATATGTATTTCGTGTATAATCTCTTCATGGCTTATGATGGATTTACAACAGCTGCCGTAACGGCAGAAATACAAAATACACTGGAAGGCGGATATCTCTCCAAGATCATCCAGCCGGAAAAGGACGCGCTTCTTCTGACGTTTAAAACTCCGGACGGGCAAAAGAGGCTCGCTCTTTCCGCAAATGCTTCCCTTCCTCTTGTCTATCTTACAGACACCAACCGGCAGGCGCCTCTGCAGGCGCCCGGTTTCTGCATGCTCCTTCGGAAATACATCGGCGGCGGCCGTTTGATCTCGGTATCCGGCGTCGGATTAGAGCGGGTTCTGATCCTGACACTGGAACGAAGGGATGAAATGGGCGATCTCAGGACATGGCAGCTGATCACCGAGATCATGGGGAAACACAGCAATATCATACTGACGGATTCAGAAGGCTGTATCGTAGACGCCATAAAACGTATTCCGGCATCGGTCAGTTCCGTCCGTGAAGTACTGCCGGGGCGTCGCTGGTTTATTCCGAATACTGCCGCAAAAAAAGATCCTTTTACCCTTTCCGGAGTATCCTTTGCGGAAATGATCGGGGAGAAGACCAGTCCTCTGTATAAAGCTGTCTATACGTCCCTGACCGGGTTTTCACCTGTTATGGCGGAAGAACTGTGCTATCGCGCCCGTGTAGACGGCGGCCTGCCGGCACATACTGTCCCGAAGGGCGAAATGATGCGTCTGGGGCGGGTCTATGAGACCATGATCGAAGAAGTAAAGAACAAATCCTTTGATCCGGTTATGATCTGCGAAGGGAATAAGCCGCGGGAGTTTTCCTCCGTGCCGCTCAGTCAGTATCGTGACTTACAGCAGGTACACTTTCCTTCTGTTTCTCTGCTGATTGAAAAGTTCTATAAAGAAAAAGAACAGGTATCCCGGATCCGGCAGCGTTCCGCCGATCTGCGGCATGTCGTACAGAATATCCTGGACCGGGACATACGCACACTGTCTCTGCAGGAAAAACAGATGCAGGACACATCCAGAAAAAACACCTGCCGTCTGTACGGGGAACTGCTCCATGCTTATGGATACAGCATTGATCCGGGCGCACGGCAGGCGGAAGTGGAAAACTACTATACAAATGAAACAGTCAGCATACCGCTTGATCCGCTTCTGAGCGTACAGCAGAACGCCGAAAAATACTATGCCCGCTATAACAAACTGAAACGGACAGCGGAAGTGCTGCAGGGACGCATGGAGGAGATGCGCGAAGAAATCCGGCATCTGGAATCCATTGCCGAATCGCTGGATACTGCTGCTGATGAAAAAGATCTGCTGCAGATCAGGCAGGAGTTGTCAGACTGTGGCTATATCCGCAGCAAATCATCCTCTGTTAAAAAGCAGTCTCCCGGTAAAGCCATGCCTTTGCACTACCGCTCTTCGGACGGTTTTGATATCTATGTGGGGAAAAACAATTATCAGAATGAAGAAGTGACCTTCCGGCTTGCTTCCGGAAATGACTGGTGGTTTCACGCCAAAAACATGCCCGGTTCGCATGTGATCGTAAAGTCAGACGGCCGCGAACTGCCGGACCGGGTCTTTGAAGAAGCCGGCCGGCTGGCCGCGTATTATTCCCGCGGGAAGCTTGCACCCAAGGTGGAGATTGATTATACTTTAAGGAAGAATCTGAAAAAACCCGCGAAGGGAAAACCGGGTTTTGTGATTTATTATACCAATTACTCTCTGATGGCGGAACCGGATATTGCAGATCTGGAATATCTGCCATCCTGACATATAAGGCAAACCTATGGCAAAGAAAAAACGCCGGCGTGCCGGCATAAACGATGAGAACAGACCGCCCGTCCAGGTAACGCGCTACGAACCGGATCCCTATATGGGGCTGACACGGGAGATCGTACAGGAGCGGAAAGCGCAGGGTCTGGACAACCAGTCTGTGGCGCCGCCTTCCAAGACGGTCGGCGAAATCGTCAAAGGCAATGTTCTGACGTATTTCAATCTGATCTTCCTGATCATAAGCATTCTGCTCTTCTCGGTGCAGGCCTACCGGGAGATGCTGTTTCTTCCCATCATTATCATGAACGCCCTGATCGGTATCGTGCAGGAGCTTCAGGCCAAGAAGACACTGGATAATCTGAATGTCCTGAATGCGCCGAAAGCACGTGTTGTGCGGGAAGGCAAGATCCATACCATTGCAGCCGAAGGGCTGGTCCTGGACGATATTGTCATCTTTCAGGCCGGGAATCAGATCTGTGCGGATGCCGTCATCATGGACGGCAGTGTTTCGGTCAATGAAGCGCTGCTGACCGGTGAATCCGATGAGATCCGGAAGAATCCGGGCGATACGCTGATGTCCGGTTCTTTCCTGGTGTCCGGAACCTGTTATGCCCGGCTCGACAAGGTCGGCGCATCTTCCTACATCAACAAACTGACGGCGCAGGCCAAGACGGCCAAGGAAGGGGAACAGTCCGAGATGATCCGCTCTCTGAATCGGATCGTCCTGATGGCCGGTATCAGTATCCTGCCGATCGGTATCCTGCTGTTCTACCAGTCCTATATGGTACAGCAAAGCACACTGCGCGACAGCATCACCTCGGCAGTGGCTGCTGTCATGGGGATGATACCGGAAGGGTTGTATCTTCTCTCCAGTGTGACACTGGCTGCCGGTGTTGCCAAACTGGCCATGAAAAAAGTGCTGGTGCATGATATGAAATGCATCGAAACACTGGCGCGTGTGGATGTACTGTGCGTAGATAAAACCGGGACCATTACGGAAAATAAGATGCTCGTGGAAACGGTCTCTACGCTTCCGCCTTACGAAAGAGATAAATCCTATCCCCCGATTGATGAGCTGCTGAGTGATTTCGCTACCGCCCAGTCCGCCGACAATATTACGATGGAGGCCGTGAAGGAATTCTTTACGCATCCCGGTACCGCACAGCCTGTTGCCGTTACCGGCTTCTCTTCCGCCTTCAAATACAGCAGTGTAACGTTTCCGGATCATGCGTATGTGCTGGGTGCGCCCGAGTTTATTCTGAAAGAACAGTTCGAAACGTATAAGGATGAAATCGAAGAACACAGCAGCAAAGGCTTCCGTGTACTGGTGCTCGCTTCTTATGGCGGGACACCGGACGGATATGCCCTGACCGGTTCCGTAACACCGCTCGCCCTGGTCGTCATCGCCAATAAGATCCGCAAGGATGCGGATAAGACTTTCCGTTATTTTCATAATCAGGGTGTGGATATCAAAGTCATTTCCGGCGACAACCCGCTTACGGTTTCCGAAGTGGCTACGCAGGCGGGCATTTATCATGCTGACCTGTATATCGATGCCTCTACACTGAAGACAAAAGAGGAACTGGCAAAGGCTGTTGAGGAGTATACTGTTTTCGGCCGCGTTACGCCGGCTCAGAAGCGCCAGTTCGTTCATGCGTTGAAAGAAGCCGGCCATACGGTTGCCATGACCGGCGACGGCGTCAACGACGTACTGGCCCTGAAAGATGCCGATTGCTCGGTTGCCATGGCGGCGGGATCTGATGCAGCGGCACAGGCATCCCAGCTTGTCCTGCTGGACAATGATTTCTCGCATATGCCGCAGATCGTGCTGGAAGGCCGGCAGATCGTCAACAATATGGAACGGTCCGGCAGTCTGTTCCTGGTCAAAAACCTGTTTTCACTCCTGCTGGCCCTCTTTTCCATCATATTCGGATTCAGCTATCCGCTGAAACCGGCGCAGCTTTCCATGATCAGTATGTTTACGATCGGCGCACCTGGATTCTTCCTTTCCCAGGTGCCGAACCGGGATTTGATCCAGGGTTCGTTCATCCGCAACGTCCTGAAGAAAGCCCTGCCGGCGGCAGCGACCGATTTTATCGTCATAGCCAGCCTGGTGGTATTCGGTGAAGTATTCAATATCAGCTCCTATGATATTTCCACCGCCTGTGCCATTCTTTCTGCCATCATCGGTTTCATGATCCTGTATCATATCATCCAGCCGATGGACAAATACAAATGGGGCATCCTGGGAGGCTGTATGGCCGGCATGCTGTTCAGCCTGGTTTTCCTGCGCGGCTTCTTTGGCATCACCAGCATGTCCATGCGCTGTGTCATGCTTTTTGTGGTATTCTCCATTACGACGGAGCCGATCCTTCGCTATCTGATCCGTCTGACAGATTTCATTTCAAAACGATTTGTCCGGGATGAGTCAGGACCGAAGAGCCGGCATCACATGGCAGCAGCGAAAAAAGCCATCCGAAGGCCGCGCCGGCCTCATGAATCGGCAGGCCGGAAGTCCCGCGAAGGCTGATCTTCGATCGGAACATCCTGTTTCCTGCAGCGGTACGCTTCTGATCTCAAACAGGAACGGAGTCGTCCGGGTTATTCCAATAACCCAAACGACTCCGTTTTTGCCTTATGCTGCTGCCCTTTCAGACAGAAATGTTTCGTTTTCAGACCGGATAGGCTCCGTTTTCCGTATCCGCTTTTGTGGCATCCATACCCGTCTTCTGCGCGTCACGATACTTGAAATAGTCCATGGCGACCTGTGGGAACAAAGCGTAGCTGAGGACATCCTCATCCTGCTCCTTATAAGCGCCCAGCTCTTTTTCCAGCGTCTCCATCTCGGGGGCAATGTCATCAGCCGGACGATGCGTGATCGGCTCTTCATCACCCAAGGCAAGCTTCTGGAGCTCCGGATTGACAGGATCTGTGGTGGCGCCATAACGGCCGGCAAGCACATCCTTCGTTTCCTTTGTGATCATCTTGTAGCGTTCACCCATGACAACGTTGAACACCGCCTGCGTACCGACGATCTGGGAAGAAGGAGTAACCAGCGGCGGATTGCCCAGGTCTTTGCGGACATTGGGAACTTCTTCCAGCACTTCATAGAACTTGTCTTCGGCATGCTGCGTAGCCAGCTGGCTTGTCAGGTTGGAAAGCATGCCGCCCGGCACCTGATAGACCAGCGTTTTGATATTGACGCCCAGATTGGTCGGATTCAGAAGGCCGTCCTTCAGGCACTGATCACGATAAGGACGGAAATAATCGGCGACTTCTTCCAGCTTCCGCAGGCTCAGTCCGGTATCGTACGGCGTGCCGCGGAATGTTTCGACCATGACTTCGGTGGCCGGCTGTGACGTACCGAGTGCAAACGGGCTCATGGCTGTATCAATGATATCCACACCTGCCTCCACAGCCTTCAGATACGTCATAGAGGCCACTCCGGAGGTGTAATGGGTATGAAGTTCAATAGGAAGGTTTGTCGTCTCCTTAAGGGCTGTGACAAGCTCTGTCGCCTGATAGGGAAGCAGGAGTCCGGCCATATCCTTGATACAGATCGAATCCGCACCCATATTCTCGATCGCTTTTGCCTTTCCGGTCCAGTAATCCAGGGTATAGGAATCTCCCAGTGTATAGGAAAGCGCCACCTGCGCTTCCGCATGCTCTTCTTTGCGTGCGGCCTTTACACAGGATTCCAGATTGCGCAGATCGTTCATGCAGTCAAAAATACGGATGATATCGATTCCGTTTTCAACCGATTTACGGACAAAATATTCCACCACATCATCCGCATACGGACGATATCCCAGAATGTTCTGGCCGCGGAACAGCATCTGCAGTTTCGTCTTCTTAAAACCGGCGCGCAGCTTACGCAGTCGTTCCCACGGATCTTCATGCAGGAAACGCAGGCAGGAGTCAAAGGTAGCGCCGCCCCAGCATTCCACGGCATGGTATCCTACCTCATCCATCTTTTCGATGATCGGCAGCATCTCTTCCGTCGGCATGCGCGTGGCGATCAGAGACTGATGCGCGTCACGCAGAATGGTTTCCATAATCTTAACCGGCTTTTTTTCTACTTCAGCCATGTATATATCCTCCTACAGATTCATTGCTGATAACAAACTATATGCTGCAAGTCCAAACGGACGCACCATGCAGGTGTGTGTTTACAGGACAGATCTACTTTTCTACACACCGAAAACAGCCATAAAGGTACCGGCTGCAACTGCCGTACCGATGACCCCGGCCACATTCGGCCCCATGGCATGCATCAGCAGGAAGTTTGTCGGATCCGCCTGTGCACCGACTTTCTGTGAAACACGGGCAGCCATCGGAACGGCCGATACACCGGCAGAACCGATCAGCGGATTGATCTTGCCGTGTGTCAGGGCACACATCAGTTTTCCGAGCAGAATTCCGCCTGCCGTACCGAAGATAAAGGCGACCAGTCCCAGTGCGACGATCTTGATGGTCGTGATATTCAGGAAAGCCTCAGCACTGGTCGTTGCGCCGACCGAAGTACCCAGCAGGATGACCACGATATACATCAGCGCATTGGAAGCTGTCTCTGTCAGCTGCTTGACAACACCGGACTCACGGAACAGGTTGCCCAGCATCAGCATACCGACCAGCGGTGCTGTTGTAGGCAGGATCAGACAGACGACTGTCGTGATAATGATGGGGAACAGGATTTTTTCCAGTTTGGAAACCGGACGAAGCTGTTCCATTTTGATCTTCCGTTCTTTTTCCGTGGTCAGCAGTTTCATGACCGGCGGCTGAATGATCGGAACCAGAGACATATACGAATAGGCGGCAACAGCGATCGGTCCCATCAGCTGTGTCTGTCCAAGTTTGCCGCAAAGGAAAATCGAAGTCGGTCCGTCCGCACCGCCGATAATGGAAATAGCCGCCGCGGCTTTACCGTTAAATCCGAGAAAGATGGCCAGGAAGTAGGCCATGTAAATGCCCAGCTGCGCTGCTGCCCCCAAAAGGAACGAGATCGGATTGGCAATCAGCGGTCCGAAATCCGTCATGGCCCCGACACCCATAAAGATCAGGGACGGCAGGATGGACCATTCGTCCAGGACAAAGAAGTAATGCAGCAGACCGCCGGCATGGGAAATACTGGCCTCATCCACATGCGGCAGGGACATAATATCCGGATAGATATTGACGAGCAGCATGCCGAATGCGATCGGAACAAGCAGCAGAGGTTCAAAGCCATGCCGGATAGCCAGGTACAGGAATATAAAGGCTATGCCGATCATGACAAAATTACCCCAGGTAATATTGAAAAACGCTGTCTGGTGAAGCAGGTTCCCCAGAGTATTCAGAATCATATCCATTTCCTATCCTCCGTATAAACGGGCTGTCCCGTCAGCAATCAGGAAAGTGTCGCCAGAACATCACCGGATTCCACAGAATCCCCGACACTGACCTGGAAGGACGCAAGCTTTCCGCTTTCCGGAGCCACAACCGGGATTTCCATTTTCATGGCTTCCAGGACCAGCACGGTATCGCCGGCATTCACAGAATCGCCGACCGATTTTTCAAGACGGACGATTTTGCCGGGTACAGAGGCTTTGACAGGAATACCGTCTGCAGATGCTGCTGCCGGTGCTGCCGCGGGAGCGGCCGGTGCAGCCGGTGCTGCAGGAACGGGAGCCGGAGCCGCCTGAACTGACGGAGCCGGTGCTGCCGCAGCGGTTCCCTCTTCAACTGTGACCTGATAGACATTTCCGTTCACTGTGATTGTATACGATTTCATGGATTTCCCTCCCTTTTAAACTCGTTTCCAGACAGATTTTTTATTTCTACGCACCGAACGTACCAAATAGCCGTTTGCCGAAGGTGCTTCTTCCGAAGCAGCGGCAATGGCTGCAGCAATGACAGCGGCAATCTCTTCTTCTGTACCGCCTGTCTGCGGTACCGCCTGCTGCACGGATACGACAGCGGGTTCCCTGTTGCTCAGCACCGCAGACGGTGCCGCGGCAGTCTGCACTTCTTTCTGTTTCGGCGCAAACAGCCGGAACAGGAAAATGATGATCATCAGGAATATGAGGACTGCAAAAACTACGATCAGACCTACCATCATATTCTGAAATGCCTGCGTCATCTTTTCCGCCATGCTGTAGCGGATATTCATGACATAATTGACAGGGGTCTTTTCTTCTGCATCAAAATAGATGACGACATCCGACGTATAGTTTTCAAAGTCGACGACAGAATTCAGGATGATCTGATCCGAGCCGGAATCATCTGTCTCGGTCGACTCGATCTCTTTGAACGCTCCGACCACTTCTCTGTCTTCATACCAGGAACGTACAAACACTTCATAAAAACCTCCGTTTGTACGCATGTTTTCCAGCTCGTCATCCGACATTTCATAGGCAGTGCCGAGAAAGCGGGCTGCCTCTTCTTCCATCTGTGTCTTCGTTGTATCATCGAGAGCTGCCGATACCGGTATGGCCGGGATCAGAAGCATACAGAGAAGACACAGCAGAATGCGGAAACTCTTCTTTTTCTTTCTGTTCATTCCACTGACTCCTCTCTCAGAAAGAACCGTGTTTCTTATCCGGACGCATTTCTCTTTTGGTAAAGAGCATATCCAGTGCGCCAATCAGGTATTTCCGGGTTTCCGACGGCTCGATGACTGTATCCACATACCCGCGTGCTGCAGCCGAAGCGGCGCTGTTCTGCAGCTCTTCATAGGCAGAGGCTGTGCTGCCGACTTCCTGTGCCGTACCGGACGGACAGAGGATCTTGGCAGCTGCACGGGCATCCATCATACCGATCCTGGCATCTTCCCAGGCAAAGACCATGTCGGCTCCCACCGATTTGCTGTTCATGATCAGATAGGCACTGCCGTAAGCAGAACCGGTGATCAGGTTCACTTTAGGCGTGTTGGCATTGGCAAAAGCATACGTCAGCTTTGCTGCTTCGTCTGCCATGCGCTTCTCGGAATCCTTGTCAGCGAAAAATCCTGTGACATTGGTAAGCGTGATCAGCGGGATGGAAAAAGCATCACAGAATGTGACAAATGCGGCTGCTTTACGGGCGCCGTCCGCACTCATTTTGCCGCCGAATTCCTGTGCGGCCTTTCCTTCTTCGTCATAGAGGACGGAACGGTTTGCCACTACACCGGCCGTATATCCGTTTAAGCGGATCAGAGCGGTGACCATATCCTGTCCGAAATACGGACGTGATTCGATCATGGTGCCGTCGTCACTGATCCGGGAAAGCATCAGCTTCGGATCCTCCCGGCACTGTGCCAGATCCGGCAGGATCTGATTGAGGTCCGCTGCGGATTCGGCCGCACTCATGTCATCTTCGTTATTGGATGGAAGATACAGGATCAGTTCACGTACGGCAGCCAGGATCTCTTCAGAAGTTCCGCATCCATCGATCGTTCCGGCTTCCTCTCCCTGCCATGAAGAAGAAGATGTATCACAGCGTTCTTCCGTATTCTCAGCAAGTGCATTCGGAGAAGTAAAGAACAGGCGTCCTTTTTTTGTTTCCATAAAAGTGAAATCAGAGAGGGCCGGCACCAGAGCCATGCCGCCGCCGCACATACCGAAAATGGCTGTGATCTGCGGAATGACACCGGAAGCAGCTGTCTGCACCGTGTAGATCTTTCCGAAAGCATGCAGGCAGTCCAGACCTTCTTCCAGTCTCATGCCGGCACATTCGATCAGTCCTATGACCGGATCTCCGGTTTTCATTGCCAGATTGTACAGATTGACGATCTTGGCCGCATGCATTTCCCCGACTGTTCCGTTCAGGACCGACGGGTCCTGACTGTATACATAGACAGGCCTTCCGTCAATCAGTCCGTATCCGGTAACGACACCGTCGGATGGCGCTTTCTTCCCGCTCATGTTGAAATCTGTGCTTCTGGCTGTGACAGCTGCACCGATTTCTACAAAGCTGTCCGCATCCAGAAGGGCAGCGATCCGCTCCCTGGCAGGGCTTTGCCTATTCATGCTCATTCCTTTACCTCCGCATTTTTACATTGTTAAACTTTAAACTTTTAATCGCACTTACTATACATGGTTTACACGTTAATTTCAACCATATTGCATAAGAAAAAGCGGATTCTGTCAGACTTCCACCTGAATCTGGAGTTCCGCTTCCGCTTCTGCCTTAAAATCCTCCAGTTCCACCGTGGAAAGCTGCGGCAGATCTTCTGTGGTCTCCATGCCGAAGCAGCGCAGAAATGTATCTGTCGTTCCCAGCAGGATCGGTCTGCCCGGAACCTGAAGCCGTCCCAGCTCCCGTATCAGATCGTATTCCAGCAGACGGTTTACGGCATGTTCGCAGGAAACTCCGCGGATAGTTTCGATTTCCGAACGGGTGACCGGCTGTTTATACGCAATGATGGAAAGCGTTTCCATCATGACATCCGTCAGATGCGGCTTTTTGGGCTGCTTGGCGATTCGGATCAGCGCTTCATAATATTCTTTCCTGGTCGTAAGCTGATAGGAATCTTCCAGACGAAGAAGACGGATCCCGGCACCGTCCCGGTCATATCTCCCACCCAGTTCTTCCAGCAGGGTCCGTGTTTCTTCCGGACTCTTTTCGATCGCCCCGGCAAGTCTGTCCAGTCCGACCGGCTCTCCCATGGCAAACAGGATCGCTTCCAGAGCGGCCATATCGCTGTTAATAGACATCTTCTCCTCCGATTTCTTCTTCCATACGGTATTCATCTCCCGCAAGCGAGGTTTCTCCTGCGTCTTCCAGTGATTCGATCTCTATTTCTCCAAAAGCATCCGGCTGTTCGACCCGGATCTTCCCGAGTTTCATCAGTTCCAGTACAGCCAGAAAGGTTACGACAACCTGCATCCGCCCTTTCTGTTTTTCCAGCAGCTTTCGGAATGACACTTTCCGCTTCTTCCTGGTATAGATTTCGACATAATCCAGCTTGTCCGGGAAGGAAACCGAATCTTTTTCAATCTGTCCGAATTTGCTGCGGATCGGATCTACTTTATCTTCCTGACGTTTCAGGACAAATTGAAAGATTTCGTGCAGCCGGTCCAGAGTCATACCTTCCAGCAGTTCCTTGGGATCTGCTTTTGGCCGGAATGCGAGCACCTCGTCCGGAAGGCTCTGCTTCCGGCTTACCAGTTCCCCGGCTGTATCCATGCAGTCACGAAGCCTGCCTGCCATATTCTTGTACATTTTGTACTCGAGAAGCTGCCTGACAAGCTCTTCTCTCGGATCCTCTTCTTCCCCTTCTTCCGTGACCTCACGCGGAAGGAGCATACGGCATTTGATATCGATCAGAGTGGCAGCCATGACCATGAATTCACTGGTTACATCCATGTCCTCGTGGTCCATCTGCTGTACATAGGCCAGATACTGGTCTGTGATCTCCGCAATCGGGATATCATAAATATCTATTTTGTTCTTTTCGATCAGATGCAGCAGGAGGTCCAGCGGACCCTCAAATGCCTGCAGTTTGACAGGAATTGCCATGTTCTGTTCCTTTTCATGTAGTGATGCAGATTCCCACGATTTCACGGGGATTATGTATTCTGACCGGAATCGTGTGTTCACCGCAGCCGGAACTTATAATAACATGTTTTCCGTTCTTTTGAAAGTGACCATATGCCCGGGACGGAAAAGGCCGCAGTTCCGGACTGATCAGCCCGTAATGCTGGCCGATCCGCATAATACCGCCATGGTAGTGCCCGCACAGTGTCAGATCCGCGCCCCACTCCTGATACGCCCCCAGTGCTCTGGGATTATGTGCCAGAAGGATGGAAACGGCATCCGGATCCGGCTTGCCGAAAATGTTCCGGATCTCTGAAACAGGCAGGACCTTTTTCCTTATACGGCCATAGTATTCCCGCGGCATGTCAAATCCGTACAGGTGCAGGGGCAGACCGGAAAGCGTGATCCGCAGTTCTGCGTTTTCCAGAATATCTATATTCTGACTTGCAAGGGCATCGCGGTAATCCCGATACATCGCACCGTATGTTTCCGGATAAAGCCGGCTCCGGTACTCATGATTTCCCGTACCGATCACCAGGCGGTACTGCCCTGCGATCTCCCGCAGAAAACGTACCGGCTCCTGTACGGAATGACCGGGCACTGCCACGATCGAGTCACCGCCGCAGAGTACCACATCCGGATGCAGTTCATCCAGCCTTTTCAGGATCTCGGCTTTTTCTTCTGCACTGCAGCAGCTGTGCAGATCAGAGAAAAAGGCGATCCGTACCTGTTTGTCATGATAACCGGTATGGGGTAAATGAAGTGTATAGAAAACAGTCTGATATGCCTGCATGCCTTACTACCTGCCGCCTGTAGAAATGAAACAGAATACCTGAAAAGCTCTGGCAGCAGGAACTGTCAGAGCTTTTTTGGCATGTTAGTTATATTTGCGCTTTCTTGCAGCTTCGGATTTCTTTTTACGACGAACACTTGGTTTTTCATAGTGCTCGCGCTTCCGGATTTCCTGCTGAATACCGGCCTTCGCACAGCTGCGTTTAAAACGGCGCAGTGCACTGTCCAATGTCTCGTTTTCTTTGACGATCACATTTGCCATTGCCCAGAACTAACCTCCCTCCGGTTGTGGACTTGTGCCTGTAATAAACACGGCACGCAATCAATTATATCAGTTTTACAGAAAAGGTCAAGCATTTTTCCTGTACGGCAGACAGCCGCCGGCCTTTTTTTCTGATCAGTGAAGCTGCGCCTGAAGCAGTCCGGGGACAGCCTGCAGAAGTGCCTCGATCCCGGCAGGATCTTTGCCGCCGGCCTGGGCCATATTGGGCCTCCCGCCGCCTTTTCCGCCAATCAGCGCTGCCGCTTCTTTGACCAGGTTGCCGGCATGGGCGCCGGCTTTCTGCGCCTCTTCTGTCGCCATGACGACCAATGATACTTTCCCGTCCTTTTCTGAAACCAGGACGATGACGCCCTCTCCGATCTTATCCCGCAGCTGGTCGCCGAGATCCCGCAGTCCGCCGCCGTCTACATCCGGCACGGAAGCGGCCAGAAGTCTGGTCGAACCGATCATCTGGATATTATCGGCAATATTACCCACCTGTCCGGCAGCCAGTTTGCTCTTCAGCGCTTCGTTTTCGTGCTGGAGACGGCGGATCTCTGCAGCCTGTTTCTGCAGATGGTCTGCTACTTCAGCCGGTGTGACCCTTGCGGCTGCGGCAGCGCGCTGCAGCAAGGCTTCCTCTTCTTCCAGATGCCGGATCACGTTCATGCCGGTGAGTGCTTCGATCCGTCGTACCCCGGCTGCGATGCCGGCTTCGCTGACGATCTTGAAGCAGAATATATCCGCTGTGTTGCTCACATGCGTACCGCCGCAGAGTTCCCGCGAGAAGTTCCCCATAGAAACCACACGGACACTCTCTCCGTATTTTTCTCCAAACAGCGCCATAGCGCCTGTTTTTCTGGCATCTTCCAGAGACATGATATCGGTCTGCACAAACAGGCCTTCCCGGATCTCCTGATTTACGATCTCTTCCACTTTACGGATTTCTTCCGTTGTCATGGGCTGGAAATGCGAGAAGTCAAAACGCAGTCTTGTCGGCGAGACAAGAGAACCTTTCTGTTCTACGTGATCGCCCAGAACATTCTTCAGGGCTTTCTGAAGAAGATGTGTCGCGCTGTGGTTTTTACAGGTATTCTGCCGGGACTCATAATCCACGGTCAGCGTTGCCGCATCACCCAGGTGCAGCTCTCCGGATTCGACAATACCTTTGTGGCCCAGCTTGTCACCGCGCAGATGAACGGTCTCTGTCACGCGGAAAGTACCCTGCGGCGCTTTGATCAGGCCTGTATCGCCTTCCTGTCCGCCCATGGTGCCGTAGAACGGCGATTTATCCGTAATGACAGTCCCCTCTTCCCCTTCCTGCAGTGTGTCAGACAAAGCTTCTGAACCATCTGCCTGTTTTTTGGTAAGGACCGAGATCCCGGCATCACAGGACAGCCAGTCATAGCCGCAGAATTCAGTTGTCAGGGCAGGATCGATGGTATCGAACACAGTTGCCTCTGCTCCCATATAGTTGGAGACGGCACGGGCTTCCCTGGCTCTGGTCTGCTGTTCTTTCATGCAGGCAGCAAACCCTTCCTCATCAACCGAATACCCTTTTTCTTCCAGGATATCCTTTGTCAGATCCAGCGGGAAGCCAAAGGTATCATACAGACGGAACGCATCTTCGCCCGCCAGCATACTGCGTCCCTCCGCCGCCATCTTTTCCTCCATGCCGGCAAGAATAGACAGGCCCTGGTCGATGGTACGGCTGAACTGCTTTTCTTCGTTGTTCAGTACATTTACGATGAAATCCTTTTTATCGACCAGCTCCGGATAGCCGTCCTTGCTGCCTTCCATGACAGCCGAAGCCAGATCGCCCAGAAATGCGTGATCGATCCCGAGCTTGCGTCCGTGCCTGGCTGCGCGCCGGATCAGGCGGCGGAGAACATAGCCTCTTCCTTCGTTGGTAGGCATGATCCCGTCCGAAATCATGAATGTTGCCGAACGGATATGATCGGTTATGACGCGGATTGAGACATCCTTTTCATGATCCTGCAGGTAGGTGACGCCGGCCATGCGGCACACTTCGTCACGAAGCGCTCTGAGCGTATCCACGTCGAAAATGGAATCCACGTCCTGTACGACCACAGCCAGACGTTCCAGCCCCATACCGGTATCGATATTGGTCTGTTCCAGGCGTGAATAATGCCCTTCCCCATCGTTGTCAAACTGTGTGAAAACCAGATTCCATACTTCCATAAACCGGTCGCACTCGCAGCCAACGGTGCAGTCCGGTTTGCCGCAGCCGTATTTTTCACCGCGGTCATAATAGATTTCGGAACAGGGGCCGCAGGGACCGGAACCATGCTCCCAGAAATTGTCTTCTTTTCCAAAGCGGAAAATCCTTTCCGGTGCGATACCCAGATCCTTGTTCCAGATTTCGAAAGCTTCTTCGTCATCCTGATAGATGGACGGATACAGTCGGTCTTCCGGAAGACCTACGACTTTCGTCAGAAATTCCCAGGCCCACGGAATGGCTTCTTTCTTAAAATAATCACCGAAGGAAAAATTCCCGAGCATTTCAAAAAAGGTTCCGTGCCGGGCTGTTTTTCCCACGTTTTCAATATCGCCGGTACGCACACATTTCTGGCAGGTTGTCACACGGCGGCGCGGCGGGATTTCCGCTCCGGTAAAGTACGGCTTCATCGGAGCCATACCGGAATTGATAATCAGCAGACTGTTATCGTTATGCGGGATCAGCGAAAAGCTCTTCAGCCGCAGATGCTCTTTACTTTCAAAGAAACGCAGGAACATTTCCCGCAACTCATTGACACCATAGTTTTTCATTTTATGTCCTCCTGCAATCGGCACTGATCAGCGCACAACGATTTTTTTATAATTCTTCTTTCCTTTTCGAAGCAGAATGCCTTCTTCCGGAATGTTTTCTCTGGCGATGACTGCTTTCACATCTGTGATCTTTTCGCCGTCCAATGAGACGCCGCCCTGTTCGATCGCCCGGCGGCCTTCCGAACGTGTACCGGCCAGTCCGGCTTTTACCAGAATGGAAATGAGATCACAGGCATCCTCCTGGAAATCCGTCTCTTCCAATACGACTTCCGGAATCTCCGCATCCGCGGCACCTCCGCCGAACAGAGCTCTGGCTCCGGCTTCGGCTTTGACCGCTTCTTCTTCGCCGTGTACCAGCGTGGTCAGCTCTTTGGCCAGGATCTCTTTGGCACGGTTCAGCTGGCTGCCCTCCCAGTCTTTCATCTCATCGATCTGCTCCAAAGGCAGGAAGGTCAGCAGGCGTATGCATTTCAGCACATCGGCATCACCTACATTCCGCCAATACTGATAGAACTCATAGGGAGATGTTTTGTCCGGATCCAGCCAGACGGCTCCCCGTTCGGTTTTGCCCATTTTTTTGCCTTCGGAATTCAGCAGCAGCGTGATGGTCATCGCTTCCGCATCTTTTCCAAGTTTTCTGCGGATCAGTTCCGTACCGGCCAGCATATTGCTCCACTGGTCGTCTCCTCCGAACTCCAGATTGCAGCCATAATCGGTGTACAGTTTAAAGAAATCATAGGCCTGCATCAGCATATAATTGAATTCGAAGAACGTGAGTCCCTTTTCCCAGCGCTGTTTATAGCATTCTGCCGTCAGCATCCGGTTGACTGTGAAATGCGGCCCGACTTCCCGCAGAAAATCAATATAGTTCAGATCCAGCAGCCAGTCGGCATTATTGACCATGATGGCTTTATTCTCGCCAAATTCAATAAACCGTTCCATCTGTTTCCGGAAGCAGGAAATGTTATGCTCGATCGTCTCCCGAGTCATCATCTTGCGCATATCTGTTTTGCCGGAAGGGTCACCGATCATACCGGTTCCGCCACCCAGCAGCGCGATTGGCTTATTACCTGCCATCTGCAGACGCTTCATCAGACAAAGCGCCATAAAATGACCGACATGCAGGCTGTCGGCTGTAGGATCAAATCCAATATAAAAAGTTGCCTTGCCGGCGTTGACCAGCTCCCGGACCGAATCCTCATCGGTTACCTGGGCGATCAGGCCGCGGGCCTGTAATTCTTCATAAATCTGCATGGCTGTATATGCCTCCCGAACCTTTATCTGTTAATATATATTTTCAACCGTATTATATTACCGTACATACAGCCGATTCGTCAACAGCCGGGATCCGGAATCCGGTCTTCCCTGTCGGCAGCGGCCGTGGCAAGCGCATCACACCGTTCGTTTTCCGGATGACCGTTATGCCCCCGCACCCAGTGCCAGCTGATCGTATGGGATTCGGCTGCCGCCAGCAGCCGCTTCCACAGATCGACGTTTTTGACCGGCTCTTTTTTTCCGCGTGTCCAGTTTTTTTTCTGCCAGCTCTCGATCCAGTGTTCCGTGAAAGCTTTTATCAGGTACTGGGAATCGGAATACAGATCCACTTCGCAGGGACGATTCAGGGCTTCCAGACCGGCTATGGCCGCCATCAGCTCCATCCGGTTATTGGTGGTCTTTTCATATCCCTGCGACAGCTCTTTTTCATGTATACCGCCCTGCGGATCCACATAACGCAGCAGGCAGCCGTATCCGCCCGGTCCGTCCGGATTGCCGCGTGCCGAACCGTCCGTAAAGATCGATACTCTCATAAGGATCACTCCCTGTCTGCCAGCTCGCCGGCAATATCATCCCAGGTGAGCTCTTTTTCACACATCAGGACCATCAGGTGATACAGCAGATCGGCAATCTCATAGATGCTTTCTGTCCGGTCCGGATTCTTGGCCGCAATGATCGTTTCTGCCGCTTCCTCGCCGACTTTTTTGAGTATTTTGTCTATGCCTTTATCAAACAGATAATTCGTGTAGGAACCTTCACGCGGATGAATTTTTCTGTCCGCTATGACAGCATAGACATCCTGCAGCACTTTCTGCGGATCCGCTGCCGGATGTCCGAGCCGGTACAGATCCCGGTAGAAACAGGAATGATTTCCTGTATGGCAGGCTGCTCCGAGCTGCCGCACTTTTGCCAGCAGGGTATCTCCGTCACAGTCCAGGGAAAGGGAACGGATAAACTGAAAGTGTCCGGATGTAAGTCCCTTGACCCAGATCTCCTGACGGCTCCGGCTCCAGTAGGTCATGCGGCCGGTCTGCAGCGTAAGATAAAAGGCCTCTTCGTTCATATAGGCCAGCATCAGCACCTCACCGGTCGTCTCTTCCTGTACGATGCACGGAACCAGGCCTTTTTCGTCCGGGCTGCAGTCTGCCCAGGTTACGGAAGAGGATACTTCCTGTACTGGCATATCACCTGCAAGGACACGATCCTTTCCGAAACGCGCCTGTGCTTCCGGAAGGACCGGATGCTCCTCCGGAAGGAGCACGGCAATGCAGCCGGCATACAGAAGCTTTTTAACATCTTCCAGTCGTCTGACATGTCCTTTGCCGTAAACCGGGAGCATACCTTCTTTTGCGATCCTGCGGATCAGACCGACAGCCTGCTCATGATAGGAGTCTTCTGTCGTCAGGTCCTCCGTCAGAATTGCTTTTGCTGTTCCATTCCGGGCAGTGTACACGCACGCCATGACCGCATCCGGACTGAAACCGTCCTGCAGCTGTATAGTAGTTATCTCACACCCTGATGTCATGCTTTCTCCTTTCACAGACTGCCCTTGGTCGACAGAATGCCTGCGATCCGCGGATCGATCGAAACAGCTTCATCCAGAGCACGGGCAAAGGATTTGAACAGCGCTTCGATCTTATGATGATCGTTCCGGCCTTCCAGTATGCGCATATGCAGATTCATGCCGGCTGTATAGGAAACAGCATAGAAAAATTCCCGGACCATCTGGGTTCCCATATCGCCGCAGCGTTCCGTTGAAAAGCTCCCGTCAAAGGAAAACCAGGGGCGGCCGCCCAGATCCAGCGCTGTCATGACCAGTGTCTCATCCATGGGAAGAATGGAACTGCCATAACGCCGTATGCCCTGTTTGTCACCGATCGCTTCCCGAATAGCAGTCCCGAGTACAATACCGGTGTCTTCGATCGTATGATGATCATCTACCTGCAGATCTCCCGTAACGCAGACCTTCAGATCAAACAGGCCGTGCCGGGCAAAACCTTCCAGCATGTGATCAAAAAAGCCGACTCCTGTCTGTATGGCAGACTCGCCTTTTCCGTCCAGGTCCAACAGGACAGAAACCGACGTTTCTTTTGTCTTTCGGTTTATTTCCGCTTTACGATCCATATATACTCTCCTCTTACTGTTCAAACCGTACGGCAATGGAATTGGCATGTGCTGTCAGCTGTTCGCACATAGCAAATTGTTCGATATCCCGATGTACTCTGCGGAGTGCTTCTTCCGAATACTGGATAATACTCGATTTTTTCATAAAATCGTCGACACTCAGCGGAGAAAAGAAACGGGCTGTCCCACTTGTCGGAAGAACATGGTTCGGACCGGCAAAGTAATCTCCAAGCGGTTCGCTGCTGTAGGACCCGAGGAAGATCGCACCGGCATGGCGTATGCGCGTCATCACACCAAGAGGATCCGCCGTCTGGATCTCCAGATGTTCCGGGGCAAAGGCATTGGCTGCCTCAATAGCGTCCTCCATGGATCCCGCCAGAAGAATATAGCCGAACTGCTCCAGCGAACGGGAGATAATGTCTTTTCTGGAGAGTGTCTGCAGAAAGCCGCGGATCTCTTCCTGTGTCTGTTCCGCCACTTTTTCACTGGTCGTGATCAGTACGGCAGAGGCCATTTCATCATGCTCTGCCTGCGAAAGCAGATCGGCGGCGACAAACCGGGGATTGGCCGTTTCGTCTGCAAGGACCAGGATTTCACTGGGGCCGGCAACCGAGTCAATACTCACACTTCCGAATACCGCCTTTTTCGCCAGGGCCACATAGATATTGCCGGGTCCGACGATCTTGTCAACACGCGGGATGGTTTCCGTACCATAAGCCAGTGCAGCTACCGCCTGCGCGCCCCCGGCTTTGAAAACCCTGTCCGCACCCGCTTCTTTAGCGGCTACCAGTACAGCCGGATTGACGGACCCGTCTTTTCCGCAGGGAGTCGTCATAATGATTTCCTGCACTCCTGCCACTTTGGCAGGCACGATGTTCATCAATACAGAAGACGGATAGGCTGCTTTTCCGCCGGGAACATATACGCCGGCTCGCTCCACGGGAAGATAACGGACACCGAGCATGGTCCCGTCTTCCGAAGTGGTGATCCAGCTGTTTCTTTTCTGTTTTTCGTGAAACGCCCGGATATTGACCAGTGCCTTCCGAATGACTTCGATCAGTTCCGGAGCAACGTTTCGGTATGCCTCCTCTATTTCTGAATCCGAGACAGGCAGATCCGACGCGTTCATGCGGATACCGTCAAACTGTTCTGTATAGTCCAGTACCGCCTCATCCCCTCTGGCACGGACCTCTTCCAGGATCCTGCGCACGGTACGTTCCTGTTCTTCAAACACTTCCGGGCTTCTGTTCTGCAGTTCTTTCAGGACGGTGTTTTTGTTTTCTGCATTCAGAGTTATATATTTCATGACATTTTCCCCAGTATTTCCCTTAATGACTGAATCAGCTGTGTTATGCGCCTGTTGTCCATTCTCATACTGACCGGATTGACGATCATACGGGCAGAAAGCGGACAGATTTCTTCCAGTACGGTCAGTCCGTTTTCACGCAGTGTACTGCCGGTCTCTACGATATCAACGATCACCTCGGCCAGACCGACGATCGGAGCCAGTTCAATCGAACCATTCAGTTTGATCAGTTCTACCGTCTGATTCCGGGTGTTATAAAAATGCTCCTTAGCAATCCCCGGATATTTGGTGGCAACCCGGATCAGCTGATTGTGCCGCAGCAGTTCAGCCGCTTCCGGAGGTCCGCAGACACACATACGGCAGCGTCCGAATCCCAGATCCAACACTTCATAGACTTTCCGGTTTTCCTCCAGGATCGTGTCTTTCCCGACGATCCCGATATCCGCCGCACCGTATTCCACATACGTAGGAACATCCGGCCCCTTGGCCAGAAAGAAACGGACGCCGGTCTCTTCATTGGTAAAGATCAGCTTCCTGGTACCGGGCTCCTTCATTTCTTCGCAGGAAATCCCTACCTGTTCCAGAAGATGCAGGGTCTGATCTGCCAGCCGGCCTTTTGTCAGAGCGATCGTCAGTTTTCTCATGAGCGGCATCCCTCCTCTAACTGCGGCAAAGTAAGGCTTTTCTTTTCTCCGGTCTGCAGATCGACGGCATATCCTTCCGTTTCAGAACAGAGGAACACAATTTCGCAGAACTGATTGCGCTGCCCGTAGGCACTGTAATCTTCCAGCGTTTTCTCCGGATCAAAGCGCACGCAGGCGGTATCCTTTCCGCCGCTCCGCTCCAGGGCCGCATATCGGATTGCGTATTCTTCCATCTCGGGCAGATACAGCAGCATGGTTTTAATATCGGTTACCGGCATGGTAATATTCCTTCTCTCCAGTGCCGTAAGAAGTGAATCCACCTGTGTAACAAATCCGATCGCCGAGGCATGCTTTCCGAACAGCTGCAGCAGGTTGTCGTACCTGCCGCCTTTGATCAGCGCTTCTCCGGATCCGTATGTATAAGCCTGAAAGATGATACCGGTATAATACTGAAAAGCGGAAATCATGCCCAGGTCATATGTGACGTAGTTTTCCATGCCGTATGTCTTTAAGCGGTCATGGATCTGCAGCAGGCGTAAAACCGCCTCCCGGGCAGCCGCATTGGGCGCCGCAGCTTCGGCTTTTTCCAGCAGAGAGGCATCCCCGAACAGCTCCGGCAGACGATATAGAGCCTCCGAAAGCCCCTTCTTTACGGGCAGGTTTTCTATATAAGACTGCGCGCCGAATCGATTCTGCATGCACAGCAGATCCCGCAGTTCGGCAACCTCGTCTTCCACCAGTCCGGCTTCCTCGGTCAGTGCATTAAAATAATTGACATTGCCGACTGTAATCTGAAAATCCTGCAGACCCGTTTTTTTCATCAGTGATATGACAAGGGACAGGATTTCTGCATCTGCACCGGCACTGTTGTCGTTCAGGTACTCAACACCCATCTGTGTGCTTTCCCTGAGCCTTCCCTGCAGACCGCCCGGATTGATGAAAACATTGCCCCGGTAACAAAAACGAAGCGGCATGTCCTCTTCCGAAAAATACATAGAAGCGGCACGGGCAACGGAAGGCGTAAAATCCGGCCTAAGTGCCAGTGTATTTCCCTCTCTGTCAAAAAAACGATACAGCTCTTTGACCGGCGTGGTTCCGATCTCCTGATCAAAAACCTGCAGGAATTCACAGGTCGGTGTTTCAATGGACTGGTACCCGTAAGAACGGAACAGTTTTTCAATCTGCCGTTCCAGATAGCGCTTCCGGTCACATTCCATTCCGAAAATGTCACGTACACCTTCCGGTGTATGAATTCGTTTTTTCATTTTACATATCCCGACAATACTTTAGTGTGCTACCATGCTACTATACTATTGTATGAAACTGCTGTCAACCGTGTTTTCTTCGTCCCTCTGTGTCAGATCACGCTGCAGCACATCCAGGTAAGGCACCAGCACGCCAGGATGGTGCGGAATGACAAACCCGGGATCCAGTTCTTCAAATAGGAAGCTTTTTCTTCCTCCCGTCTGCGCCCGTTCCCAGAAAAGGATCAGCTGTTTATAGGTCAGATAGTAATAGAGATCTCTGGAAGAATAAAAAACAAGCAGAAAAGTGATCCCGTGCTGCTTTTCAAAATCCGTCATAAAACGGATCTGATGGGGATGCACATTGGACAGAGGAAACCGGTCGGTACGGCATTCTTTGGCGTCAAAACAAACCGGAATTCCCTGAACGGAACCAATGTAATCCACGGTACTCTTCTGCTCAAAATAGGCAAGCGTGATATGTCCGCTCGCCTTGTCCATATTTATGGGAGTAATGGGCGTAGGTATTTTCTGGATCAGCGCCAGACCCTGTTCCCGGTATTGCTCGTTCGTGCGGTTGATCATTTCTTCCAGAGTAGACCCGCGCAGCCCCCTGGAATTCCATGTACTCATGATTCGGCATACCGGTGGATCACAGAGACTTTATTAAGCGGCCAGTAACGGAACACCGCTTCCCCCAGAATCTTATCCCGTTTCACAAAGGGATTCTTCCAGTAGCGCGAATCCTTGGAATTGAGACGGTTGTCACCCATGACAAAATAACAGTCGTCCGGAACATAAAACGGATTGTCAAGAGAAGTCCGTTTGGGGTCCAGTTTCGTCTGAGACTGTACTGAGCAAAATTCATCGTTCAGCGGTACCGGGGAATCGTTAATATATACGTCTCCGTCACGGAACTCTACTTTATCACCGGGAAGTCCGATGATCCGCTTGATGAACAGCTGCGATTCATCATCCGGATACCGGAAGATGATGATATCATACCGTTCGGGATCCGAGAAAGAATAGGACAGTCTGTTTCCGAAGATATGATCGCCGGTCATGATCGTAGGTTCCATGGATGCAGAAGGGATCACGGCATTAACGATCACAAACGCCTCCAGCAGCAGTGTTGCACCGATTACAATTGCGATCAGCCGGACATACTCCAGTACTTCTTTGATCACCGGCGTTTTTTCGGTTTCTTCTGTTTCCGTTTTTGTTTCCGTTATTACTTCGTCTTTACGCAAGGAGTCTCCTTCTCATTCACTTCATGATCTATGTAGGCAGGATCGTTTGTGTTTACAGGTTGTTTGCATCCGGCACGGAGATGCCGGTATAATGCAGTGCGGCAAGCAGGTCATCCGGCAGCGGCGCCTGAAAACGGCGTCCGGAAATATGTACCAGCGGTTCCCTGCAATTCGGAAATGTCAGCTGCCAGGCATGCAGAAACTGCCGCCGGATCACGGACGATGACGTTCCGTATTTTGGATCACCGAAGATCGGAAATCCGGCAGCTGCCAGCTGACTGCGGATCTGATGCGTTTTGCCGGTAAGCAGTGTAACGCAGAGCAGGGTGTGGTCCCCGTTTTGTTCCAGCGGCCGGCAGATCAGTTCGACCGGTTTGCTTCCTTCCGCTTCCGTAAAAGTGATCACCGATTTCCGCGCGACTTCCTCGCGCCGGTACCAGGCTTTTAAATGACGTACGCCGGTAAAAGCTCCGCAGACAAGAGCCAGGTATTCTTTGTCGATCGTACGATCGTGAAACAGGGCAGAGAGTTCCCTGGCGGCCGCCAGCGTGAGCGGTACCGCCACCAGACCGCTGGTATTCCGGTCCAGACGATTCGCCGGACCCGGTACGTAAAAATAACGGTCTTCTTCTGTACGCAGCCCGTTCCTGGTCAGATACAGGCGGATTTGTTCTGTCAGTGAAAAGTCACTGCTCTTTGCTTTCTGCGTCAGCAGACCGGCCGGTTTATTGACCAGCAGCAGCTGCCTGTCCCGATATACGATGTCCGGTTCCTGAGAAGCCGGCTTGCCACGGGAAGATTCGCGCTCAGATACAGCCCCGTTTCCGGACAGCTCCTGAAAAGTACGGATCGTCTCCTCCGAGAAATAGATCTGTATCCGGCTCCCTACCTGCAGGATCTCCTTTCCGTCTGCCTTTTTTTGATCCAGCAGAATATTCTTTTTGCGCAGCATTTTGTACAGAAAGCCGCTTCCTGCCCGAGGAAAATACCGGCGCAGAAACTTATCCAGACGCTGTCCGCTTTCCTCTTTCCTGATGGTAATCTCTCTCATACTCCGGTTTCTGCCTGTCTACAGCGACAATGCAAGCAGAGTCCGCGCCATCTGCTCCGTCTTTTCCTGCATATCCGGCTCTTCACCGAATTCAGTATACTCCTGTTCCATGTCGGACAGCAGTTCCAGAAATACTTCCTTCTTCGTGGTAATCTCTATTTCCACATAACCGCAGGAATCTGTAAGTGCATTCCGAAGATGCTTCAGAACTGCCTGCAGATCACCTTCTTTACGCGGCATTTCCGCCAGTGCAGCAATGCGTTCGACACCTGCGGCAGCAGCTTTCAGATACAGGTTGTGTTCTGCTGTCGTGACGTACAATTCATACAACAGTTTTACATGTCCTGCCTTTTTTTCCAGTTCTCCCGGCAGGGAAGCTTCAACTGGTTTCTGCATCCACATCAGTACCATGGAAACGGCAGACATGGCTGCCGGAATACATCCGACGGCTGCAACGATGCTGTATATATTCCGCCGGTCTCCTTTGTTCAGGATCATACCGACGGCAAACACGGCGGCTACCACACAAAACAGCAGGATCGTACGGATGGTACGGACACGCTGCTGATCGCGGACGTAACCGGGAGAACCTTTTTCAATTCTCAATGATTTTCACTCCTTCTCCGTGCCGGTTGCTCTGTATGCGGTATGCCTGCGCGATGCGGTCCAGTTCACTGTGATATCGTATCAGTTCTTCCATATCATTGGTTTTATAGACCCGGTAGAATTCATCCTGCACTTTTTCCACTTCCCGCCGTGTCGTGTACTGATACAGCTTTTCAATGGTTTCGATAATGTCTTCCACCAGATTATAACGCAGCTTGGAAGAAAGCTGTGCGTCCATGATATCATTCCGGACAGAGGACATTTCATTTTCCAGTGAAATGATCGCTTCGGCTGCCCCGGAAAGACGGATATCCACTTTCTCCGGTATCTTCCCCTGATACTTATACTGCAGGGAATGTTCCACGGTAGCCCAGAAATCCATGGCCATGGTCCGGATCTGGATCTCTACCTGTACATCTCTGGGGCCGTCCAGCGTCTGCACGGTATACAGGACGATCAGATGATAACTGCGGTATCCGCTTTCCTTTTGGTTGCGGATATAATCCTTTACTTCGGTCACTCGCATATCACTCCGGGAAGAAATCACGGAAGAAACCCGGTAGATATCTTCCACAAACTGGCAGATGATACGGATACCGGCTATATCTTCGATCTTTTCCTCCATATCTTCCATGGGAATCTGCTTGCGCTGGACTTTATCGAGGATACTGGAAACACTTTTGACACGCCCGAGTACCTGCTCGATCGGGCAGTACTCTCCCCTGAGCTGGTATTCCAGTTTCAGATGCCGAAATTTCATCAGCAGTTCATCTACAGCCATCTCATAAGGCCGGAGAATTTTATGCCAGAGTAAAATATCCATAATAAACCTCAACTGTACGCATAAAAGAAACAGCCCATTCCGTTTGCCGGAATGAGCTGCTGCAGGTCTGCATACTTTTATTCGTCATAGTCGTCTGCCACTGCGGCAGTAACAGAGGATTCCATCGGTGCCAGCTCACTTCGGTTCTGATTGACAAGATCATAATAGCTTTGAATGGCTGAGGAGAAATCGCCGTATTTTTCTCCCACCTCGGCAATGGTATTCCCCAGTATGGAGGAGATATTGGACAGGAGCTCGTCTGTGTAGCTGATCGCACTTGTCCGGATGTTGTTGGCATCTGTCTGCGCCGAGTCCAGTATATCCTGTGCCTGCTGGTTGGCTGCATTGACCGTGTCATTGGCCTGCGCATAGGCAGTTTTCATGATCTCTGTTTCGGAAACCATCTGTTCTGCTCTGGCATTCGCATCTGCTATGATATTGTCCGCCTTGGACTGGGCATCCGCCAGAATGGCGTCCTTGTTTCCGATGATCTTCTGATAGCGTTTTATTTCATCCGGCGTTTTCAGCCTCAGTTCACGAAGAAGCTCTTCCAGTTCTTCTTTATTCACGACGATCTTGGTTGTCGACAAAGGCTGATACCGGCAGCTTTCCACATATTCTTCAATTTCTTCAATGATCTGTTCTATTCTGCTGCTGCTCATTTTAACTCTCCTTATCCCCTTCACCCAGCTTATTATGTATTTCCCCTACAATGAAATCCGGAACAAATTCGCGTATGTCACCGCCGAAACGAGCCACCTCTTTTACGGTTGTGGAACTCAGATAAGAATACTGGAGAGAGGTATACAGGAACGTTGTGTCAACGTCCGGAGCTAGCTTGCGATTCGTCTGCGCCATCTGGAGTTCATATTCAAAATCTGTGATCAGACGAAGACCTCTGACAATGACTCTGGCGCCGGTACTTCTGGCAAAATCTACTGACAGCCCTTCAAACGAACGAACCTCGACATTGGCGATATCTTCCGTTGCTTTCGTAAGTATATTAACACGTTCCTCTACAGAAAACAACGGAGTTTTTTCAGAATTGTGCAAGACTCCTATGATCAGTTTATCATACAAAACAGCCGCTCTCCGGATGATATCCAGATGTCCGAATGTAACGGGATCAAAGGTTCCGGGATATACAGCAGTAGTCATTTCAGATCTGCTCCTTTTTCATTTTTGCAAAGACATGTTTATTGGTTTTATAACATTTTTCTTTTATAACAGTATAGCCTTCTTCCTGCAGCCAGTCAAAAGAAGTCTCCAGGGAAGCTTCCGTCACAAACAGTGTATGACTGTCCGTACAGCCGGATTTCCGGAAAACGTGAAAGATTTCTTTTTCCAATCCCTGTCCGTAAGGCGGATCCAGAAAAACCACATCAAATAGAATCTTCACCGAAAAAAAAGAAGCGGCATCGGCTGCATTCATGCGGAACACGTCTGCATTCTCTTCCAGACGCGTAAACTGCAAATTGTCCTTGATCACCCGTATGGCTTTCGGATCATGATCAACAAACCAGGCATGGGCGGCACCGCGGCTCAGCGCTTCAATACCTATCGCTCCGCTTCCGGCAAACAGATCTAGAAACAGTGCCCCCGGTATATCTGACTGCAGTATATTAAAGAGCGTTTCCTTAATACGATCGGTGGTAGGACGAGTCGTATTACCGGGAACACTCTTTAGCGGAAGGCTTCTGCACTTTCCTGCGATCACTCTCATAAAGCGGTTCCTTTTCCGGGTTCCACACGCCAGTCCAGATCACCGCGGTCCAGACCCAGGATCAGCATTTCCGCCGTGGCTATGTTGGTGGCTACCGGGATGTTGTAACGGTCGCATGCATGCGTGATCGAAACAATGTCCGGTTCTCTTCCGGATTCGATGACCGGATTATAGAACAGGATCACCAGATCCATATCATTGCGCTCGATCATTTCCGTAAACTGCTTGTCACCGCCCAGTCCGCCGGCCAGGAATTTATGAATTCTGAGATTTGTCACTTCTTCTACGCGGCGTCCCGTCGTTCCCGTAGCATAAATCTCATGCTTCATCAGAATCCCTTTGTACGCAATACAAAAGTCTTCCATCAGGCTTTTTTTACTGTTGTGCGCTAATATGCCGATATTCATGCATGATCTCCGTCTGATAAAACCGTTCGCTTTTTAATGATTATAACAAATGCACAACCATTCAGCAATCTCTCCTTTGATTTTTATATATTTTGCAAATAAAAAATCCTCTTCTATCGTATAGAAGGTTCATACGAAGAAAAGGATTCCGGATTCTGATCAGATTTCGAAGCTTCCGATCTGTTCGCCGTTATTCGCTACATAATAAGCCATGTTTTCTTCCGGCTTAACATAGATCTTCACATCCTTGAGATCTTTCTTGATAGCCTTTTTGCTCAGCTGTGTCGCTTTTTTGATCAGATCGGCATACAGTACTTCCTTACCGCTGTACTGCAGGATCACAGCTGTCTTAGGAGCTTTCGCTGCTGTCTTTTTAACAGTCTGTTTCTTCTCCGCAGCTTTTGCTGTTTTATCCGCTACTTTCCTGGCGGCAGCTTTGACTTTCTCTTCTACGTTTTTCACAGTGGCTTTTGCATCAGGTTTGACAGCTTCTTTTTTAACTGTCTCCTTTACAGCTGTCTCCTTTACAGCTGTCTTCTCCACAGCTTTTTCTTTTGTTTCTGCCATGATATCTTTCCTCCCTATATAATTATTTACAACATATGGATACAAAGTAAATTGTACAACGGATATAGTATTCCATTTTTATAAAAGTTTCAAGTTTTCTGTCTATTTTCGTTATTTTATCAAATCACTTCCCCGCTGTCCGGCGAAATGCTGTCATTTTGACTGTAAAAAAGCGCTGTTACAGCCTGTTTTAAAAGCAGATGCTCCTCGCTTTCCAATTCAGGATCTTCTTTTATGATCTCTTTTGCACAGGCATCGGCGCGCTCCAGCACGTCCGCATCGCGGTAGATATCCCCCAGGGAAAAGAGAGCCAGGCCGCTTTGTCGTATGCCGAACAGATCGCCCGGCCCGCGTAATTTCAGATCCTGTTCCGCAATATAAAAACCGTCATTGGAATGATTCAGGATTTCGAGTCTGTCCCTGGTTTCCGGCCGGTCATTGCCCTGCACAAAAATGCAATAGGACTGCGCTGATCCCCTGCCGACACGTCCGCGCAGCTGATGCAGCTGTGCCAGTCCGAACCGTTCGGCATTCTCGATCATCATTACCGTGGCGTTCGGTACATCGATACCCACTTCGATCACAGTCGTGGACACCAGAATACGCAGTTTACCTTTTGCAAAATCCTGCATGATCTGCTGTTTTTCCTCCGGTTTCATTTTTCCGTGCAGGATACCGACAGATATACGGCCACGGAATCGTTCCTGAAGACGCGCGCCGTAATCAAGTACGTTTTCACAAGGCAGTTCTTCATCCGGATCGATCATCGGACAAACCACATATACCTGATGCCCCAGCGCGGTTTCTTTTTCCATGAAGCGCCAAGCCGCTTCACGGTACTGTTCATTTACGACACAGTTTTTTACCGGCAGTCTGTGCGCCGGCATATCGCGCAGAACAGACAGATCCAGATCACCATACAGGATCATGGCCAGCGTACGCGGGATCGGTGTGGCGCTCATGACCAGTACATGCGGTGCCGTTCCTTTTTCCGAGAACTGCTTTCTTTGCCGGACACCGAAACGATGCTGTTCATCTGTGATGACAAGCCCCAGTTCCGGATACGACAGATCCTCCTGGATCAGGGCATGCGTGCCCAGGATCATGCGCGCCTCTCCGGAAGCGATCTGTCTGTCGATTTCTCTTTTTTCTTTCTGCGTCAGACTGCCTTTGCGCAGGACCGGACGGACGGCTTCCAGTAGATCGTATTCTTCGAGAAAACGGCAGAGCGTTCCGTAATGCTGGGTGGCAAGTACATCGGTAGGCGCCATGAGGGCGCTCTGGTATCCGTTTTCAAAAGCACGCAGCATGGACAGAAACGCAAGTATGGTTTTCCCGCTTCCCACATCTCCCTGAATGAGACGGCGCATGCTGTACGGTCCGCCGAGATCCTGTCCTATTTCCTGCAGAACCTGCTGCTGTGAATCGGTCAGACGAAACGGCAGTCGCTTCGCGATAGATTCCGTCCGTTCTGTTTTCGGCATCGGACATGTGTTCATTTCCTGATGCAGCCGAAGTCGCAGACCGGCAACGCCGAGCTGGAAAAGAAGGAACTCTTCAAAGACCAGGCGGTTTTTTGCCCGTTCCCATTCCCGGCGGTCCTGCGGAAAATGAATGGACTGCAATGCCTGTTGAATGTCCGGAAGCTCTTCCTTATCCCGGATCTGCCGGGGCAGGATTTCCGGAATGGCAGGACATTCTTCCAGGATCTGCTGCAGGATGCGCCGAACAGTATTGCCTGACAAACCTTCCGTAAGCGGATACACAGGCAGGAGCCGGTTTGTGAGCTTCTCGTATGCCTGCGGTTCATACACCTGCGGATGCTGAAGGATGCGTCTGCCGTTCTTTTCGATCACCATCCCGCGGAAGACACATCCTCTGCCGACCGGCAGTGTGTTTCTGAGATACGGCATATGGAACCAGTTGAGCTGCAGTTCGCCGGTTGGATCCGAAAGCCTTGCCATGGTGATGCTGTTATTGCCGAATCGCCGTACAGACGGCTTCTGCCGTATAATTCCAAAGACGGCGTTCTTTTCCCAGACCTTCACCTCGCCGCAGGATACCGGCGGCTCATAGGCTTCATAATCTCTGGGATACCAGCGCAAAAGCTCCTCCTGCGAAGATATCCCTATCTTCCGGAAGAGCTCTGCTGTTTTGGGGCCAACCCCTTTTAGATCGGTTAATGGTGTGTGTTTCAATTCTGTTTTTATTCCACTGCCAGAATACAGTAATAGACCGGCTGACCGCCGCTTTCGACTTCCACATCACAGTCCGGATATTTTTCTGAAAGTGCCTGCGCGAGTTTCTCGGCGTTTTCTTCCGAAAAGTCTTTGCCGTAATACACACTGATCAGTTCCGCATCATCAAACATCATGCGTTCGACGGATTCCACCGCTACATGATGGATCTCGCTGCCCACCGACAGAAGGCCATTATCGCCCACAGCCATAATATCCCCTTCATGGATTTCCACATCGTCGATGTGTGTATCCCGAATGGCATACGTGATCTCACCGGTATGCACTTTCCCGATCGTCTCCTGCATCACAAGCTGGTTCTCTTCCACTGTGCTCTCGGGAATAAAGCTGAGAATGGCGCTTATGCCCTGCGGCACCGTTTTGGTGGGGATCACAATAATGTTCTTCTCCTGCACCAGTTCTTTAGCCTGATTGGCAGCCATGATAATGTTTTTGTTATTCGGATACAGGAAGATATTCTCTGCATTCACCTGATCAATGGCATTCAGAAGATCTTCCGTACTCGGATTCATGGTCTGTCCGCCTTCAATGACCACATCGACATTCAGGCCGTGGAAGATTTCTGCGAAACCTTCGCCTGCACAGACAGAAACAAATCCGATCTTTTTCGGAGGCGCTGTCAGCCCTGCCTTCTGCTCTTTTGCCAGCTTTTCCGAATCCCGGATGACTTTTTCCTGATGCTCCAGGCGCATATTATCGACCTTGATGCCGGACAGCGAACCAAACGTCAGAGCACGGCTGATCACTTTGCCCGGATCATTGGTATGCACGTGCGTTTTGATCAGGTCTGTATCCGGGACCAGAACGATGGAATCTCCCATTGACTCCAGAAATTTCCGGAATTCCAGGATCTCTGTTTCTGATACCGGAGCCGTCAGATCGATGATAAATTCCGTACAATAACCGAAACGAATGTTTTCTTCCTGCGGTTCTGCCCGGACGGTACGCGCGGCCGCATGGCCGGACGCATTGGTCTGTACAGCGATCTCTTTGCCCATGAGCGCTTCGTAAGCGCCCTCCAGCACAACGATCAGCCCCTGGCCGCCGGAATCCACGACGCCCGCTTCTTTCAGCACCGGAAGCATATCCGGTGTTTTGGCCAGTATATCCCGTCCGTATTCCAGTATAGAAGCCATATAGTCTTCCATCGTCATCGGATCGTTTTCAAGCTTTCTGGCCATTTCCGCCATACCCTTGGCGACCGTAAGGATCGTGCCTTCCTTGGGCTTTATGACGGCTTTATAGGCTGTTTCTACCGCACGCTCACACGCATCCGCGATCAGCGGGATATCAATTTCATTTTTTTCCCTTACTGTTTTGGTGAACCCTCTGAACAGCTGCGACAGAATAACGCCGGAATTTCCGCGCGCCCCCCGGAGAGAGCCGGTGGAAACCGCTTTGCACAGATCTTTCATATTCATATCAGTAAGTGCACCGATTTCCTTTACGGCCGACATGATCGTCATCGTCATGTTCGTACCGGTATCTCCGTCCGGGACAGGAAATACATTCAATTCATTGATCCAGTCCTTTTTCAGGTCCAGATTCTGCGCCCCTGCAACGATCATTCGTGAGAGGAGTTCCGCATTCAGTGTATCTGCAGCCACGCTACTTCCTCCTTATCAGTCAATGATCCGGACACCCTCGACAAGTACACGGATCTTATCGACTTTCATACCGGTGGTTTCTTCCAGTTTATACGTTACGCTGTCCATCAGATTCTGCGCAATCGTACCGATGTTGACACCATAGGCAACAATTACATGAAAATCGATCGAAATCCGGTTATCCTCAATAGAAACATGAATGCCATGTTTGAGATTGTCACGTTTCAGGATCCTGACGAGTCCATCTTTCATGTTCACGGCAGCCATGCCAACAATGCCAAAGCATTCCACGGCCACACTTCCGGCATAGGTCGTGATGACCTCCGAATTGATGACGATATCGCCAAGCTCGGAATTGACTTTCCCCTTCATAAGGATGGACCTCCTTCTTTCAGAAAATGGAGCTCCGACCGTTGTCGAAACTCCATGTTTTCATACAGCATATATACATGATCTCAGGCACGCTCTACCTTGCCGCTGCGCAGGCAGCTGGTGCAGATATTCATTTTGCGGTTGCCCTGCGGCGTTTTGACGCGGACGGCCTTCACATTTGCTCTCCACATTTTATTGGATCTTCTATGAGAATGGCTGACATTATTGCCAAAATAGACCGCTTTACTGCAAATTGCACATTTTGCCATGATCACACCTCCTTATCACGATTTTTCCGCGACACTATGATATCTTATCAGAACCATGCGGTATTTGCAAGAAAAATATGGAATTCCGGAGCATATTTCTTCCGGTATTCCGCCGTTATTATTTTTCTTTTTCGGGTTCAGAGGGTGTTTTGGCATGGTTTGCGATCTTTGTCAGGATATCCGGAGCCATATCGATGATCTTGGATACCGCATCCTGACCCTTCAGGCTGACCAGTTTGGTCGTTCCGTCTTTGGCGATCAGCAGGACAGCTGCCGGACTGACTTTCGCTCCCATACCTCCTCCGCCATTGTTTTTGTTGGTAGCTGATAAAGCGCCGGCGCCGAGGCCGAAAGAAACATCCGCAAGCGGAATCATCAGGCTGTCACCGACCGGTACTGCTTCTCCGACCACTGCTTTGGTAGATAAAAACGCATCCATTCCCCGGAACAGTGCTTCTACGTTCTCCTGAAATGTGTTGTTTTCATTGTTTTCTGCCATGATGTACCCCTTCCTTTATTACTCTTTTTGTTTTTCTTTGTCTTTCGTTTTCTTATTGTTTTTAAGGAAACCCAGGAAATATCCGATCAGTTTCCTGACATCCCTGCTTAACAGGATCCGTACACCATGTACAAGGAGAACAAACAGCACGATACGTCCTTTCAGGTACAGATCGGCTTCCAGACAGGATTCTGTAAATTCCGGTTCGATCGTCAGATCACCGGGCAGAGCAGGATAAAAAACAGAAACCAGTCCCAGGATCATGCCGGTTTTGGCCGGATCATCTGTCCCGAAGCGAACCGTACCGCGTATCTTGTAGGGAAGAACATGCCGCAGGATCGCCATTCCTTCTTTTGTCAGGACCTTTCTACAGTTGGCAAAGGACTCTGATCCCAGATAGGCAAGCAGCTTTTCAATTAAGTCAGCTGTGCTTCTGAGTTTGCGGATCCCACTGCGCACCTTGCCGATCAAGGCTGAGATGTTCGCACCAAGACGTTCCAGGAAACCGGGATGTTTTGCCTTTACAACTTCCGTTTCCGGCAGTCTTTCGGAAACCGGCTTGTCTCTGTTCCCGCCCGGCGGGATCGTCGGCTTTTTGGCGGCTTCCGTACGAACACGGCGTGACGTCTTTTTCTTCTTTTTTCTGCCTTTTATCTTTTGGAACAATGCTGGCAGGGATATACCGCAGATCCGGATATCTTTTTCAACAGTCTGACCTTCCTTGCCTTTTTCAAGAATAAAATATACATGAATAAAACGGAACAGCCAGCTTATATCCGCGTGTACCGACAACTCTTCGTGTTTTTTTAAATCAACTGACCAGATGATCGGAAAGAAAAGTACCAGCAGCAGAAAAACAAGCAGACACCTGAACAGTATCTTCAAAACAGACAAAATGGTCAGAAAAACAGCCCCCATTTTATCCGCTCCCTTCCTGGTCCAGCGAAAGCAGATATTCTCTCAGATGACAGGCACCGGTTTTCCGGTAAGCATCTGCCGCAATCCGCCCCACTGTTTCAAATGCCTCTTCACGTCCCTGGCAGATACCGACGATCGCAGGCAGACGTTCCGGCGCCTTTTTACCATGCAGCATGGATAAAGGAACGATATCCAGCTGATCGATGCCGTTTGAAGCAAAGGTGATCAGATAGATTCCGGGAACCATCTTCTGATTCCTGACGTTCCGAAGGATCTCCTCTTTCCTGTCCAGCGCTCCGGCTCCGAAATACAGCGTATTCAGGCTTCGGAATGGTTTGGTATCCATAAACCGGCCTTTCTCATTTCCACATATATCTTGTAGGCTTTTTCCAGCATCTGTCTCTCATTCTGAAACTTGAGAAGATGCGCCGCTTCATGATACTTATAGTACCCGGAGTCCACAAAATATTCTTCCCGCTGCGGTTTGCTGTAATAGTTCTCTCCCATCATCAGATACCAGTGGACTTCTTTATTCACTTCTCCTTCCGGGACAGAAAAGGAATACTGACTCGTTCCCACATACTGCACGATGGAAGCTTTTGCACCGGACTCTTCCAGTACCTCACGAACAGCGGTATCGGGATACTCTTCCCCCTCTTCTACTGTTCCTTTGGGAAGCACCCAACCTTCATAGCGGCCTTTGTAATTCTTATACAAAACCAGAATCTTGCCGCGGAAGATCACAATTCCTCCGCAGCTTACGGCGTGATTCATAAGACTTTTCTTTATCTCCTTTATGTCTTGTCTGCGTTTTCCGGCATAAAAACTGCCTGTACGCAGCGCTTTCACTATCAGTATACGCAAAAAGGCGGCGGCCCGCAACCGGAAAGACAAGCATCAATAGCCAAAATAAGTCTGGAAGATCTGGCGCGCCACCTGTGTTCCATGCAGTCCGCTGCCGCCGTCTTCCACCAGAACACTTACGACAATATCGTTTATGCCGGTATTGGAGAAGCCGATAAACCAGGAATGCGCGGTTCCGGCGCTGACATCTCCATATTCAGCTGTTCCGGTCTTTCCCGCAACTTCATAGGGAAGATCCGATAGATCCGACGCGGTCCCCCGCTGGACGACTCCCCGCAGCAGATTGGTCATGATCATGGCTTCGTGTTCCGACATGACCCGTCCGAAGGATTTGGCGGAATAGCGTTTCACCGAGATGCCGTCCGCGCTCTCAAGCCGGTCGGAAAAATTCGGGTACAGCATTTCACCGCCGTTTGCCACAGATTGTGCCACCATACACATCAGCATCGGCGTAGCCAGTGTGTCCCCCTGGCCGATCGCTGTCTGCATGGCAAGCTGGTCGGCCGTGTTTTTGTCCAGCTCAAAAAGACTCTCCGTAAAGGGAAGCTCTGCCGTCATTTCTTTATTAAACCCGAAGGCTTCCGCCGTTTCCCGTAAGACGTTCTTATCGATTTTCTCTACGGCCATGCTGGCAAAAGCACAGTTGCAGGAATTAGCCATGGCATCTTCTATGTTCTCCGGACCGTGCGCATAGCCGTTGGAACAATGGATCGTAAAGCCATTGCATTCATATGTACCGCTGCAATCATAGGAGAAGCCGTCAAAGCTGCCATACTGACGATAATAGGCCAGAGCCGTAATGATCTTGAAGGTCGATCCCGGCGGATACAGTCCCTGCATGGCACGATTCAGGAAAATCCCGCTTTCGTCCTGTGTCAGCCACTCCCAGTCATACTCTACGGTATTCGGATCGAACGCCGGCACACTGACATCGGCAAGAACATCCCCCGTATCTGCATCCATAACGACAACCGTTCCATTATAGCCGGCCAGCGCATTCCATGCCGTATCCTGCAGATCTGTTCGCAGTGTGGTAACCAGATTATCGCCCTGCTTTTTGGAGTCCGACAGATCGTTCTGCACCTGGGAAACCAGGTTGACATGCGAATGGATCAGATCATTGTTGTGCGCCGACTCCAGTCCGCTGCCGCCGTACACACTGTACCCGACCGTCTGGGCAAAATAGGCCCCGTACGGATACTGACGAAGCGGGTCTCCTTCTGCATCCGGTGTCGTGTAGGCCAGCGGCGTTCCGTCCGATGCCAGAATGGAGCCGCGGATCACCTGGGCCTCTACTTCATCCTGCCGCTTGTTCAGCGGACTGTTCAGAAGCTCTTCGCTTTTAATGAACTGAAAATACAGCATATATGCGATCAGTCCGATGAAAAGGGCCACGCTCAGATACGAGACGATCACATACGGCTTAATGATCGCGGAACGCGATTCTTTCTTCTGTTTGTTTTTCGATTCGTTTTGCAAGTTCATCCTGATACTCCGGAATCGGGTGTGCATATCCCGTCTGTGTTTTCTGTTCCTGTCTTTGCCATTTTCGTTCCTGTTCGAGTCGTTCCTGCTGGATCCGCTCTCTTAATCCGGCAATTTCTTCCCGATTCTCATCTTTTCTGAGTATATATAGTCCCTGGATCACCGAGATCATGATGATCGTACACATGATGGAACTGCCTCCGTAACTGACCAGGGGCAGCGTAATACCGGTCATGGGTATGAATTTGGTCGTGCCGCCGATCGTCAGGAATACCTGGAACGCATATTCCGTACCCAGGCCCAGGGCCACAAGCTTATAGAAGGGTTTTTCCAGCCGCATGGCAATATTGATGATCAGCAGATACATGCCCATGCAGAGCAGGATCAGGCAGATGGAAAACAGGATCCCGAACTCTTCCGCAATCGCAGCAAAAGTAAAATCCTCATACGCCAGCGGGATCATCTCGGGGTGCCCGCGGAACAGCCCTGTCCCGAACCAGCCGCCGGCACAGACCCCGAAAAGAGCCTGTATGATCTGATAGCCGGTGCCTTCATAATCCTGAAACGGATCTTTCCACACGGACACTCTCGTACGCACATGCTGGAACATCTTGTAGGCGATCACGGACGCACCCGCCATGCCGCCCAGTCCCAGGACGGTATACCCCGGATTGCGCGTAGCAACAAAAACCATGACAATATACGCCACAAAATAGACAAGCGCCGCTCCAAGATCGGCCGAAAGGGCCAGGATCCCTACATGGACGGCCGCAACCAGCGTCGTAAGGAGCACAGTCTTAAAATCATGTTTTTCCTGGAGCATACCGGCCATAAACAGTACGACTGTTATTTTTACAAATTCAGAAAACTGAAACGAAATGCCGCCGATCGTCAGTGAAAGATTGGCGCCGCCCGTTACACGCCCGAAAAGGAACACGCCGGCCAGGAGAAGGACACCGACAACGGCATACGCCCAGGTCAGTTTCGAAACCCAGCGGACCCGGCGGATGAAAACGGGTATGATAAAGCACAGCAGCGTGGAGCCTGAAGCAATGATGAACTGTTTATAAGCCGTCTCTGTTCCGAGCCTTGTCTGGATCACAAAACCGATCGAAAGCAGCATGCACATTGCGTTGAGCAGGATCAGCGAAGCCTTCCTGTATATGACACGGTACAGTATCTGGACGACCAGAATATAGCCTATGACCAGGATCAGCATTTTCAGCATGATTTCTTCCCGTTTCACGGCATACATGACCAGATAGGCCGTTATATTGAAGAGGACCATCAGCCCGATCTGCTTGCGCATGATCCTTCTGCGGGAACGGTCATCTCTTCTTTGCAGGACCATATAGGTTTCAATAGTAAAAAACACCATATAGACCAGCAAAAGATATTTTGATACTTCAACCAGAATATTGACCATAAACTATTCCACTCCGCGACGGAAGTGTCCTTTTGTACTTTCAGAAGCCGGCAGTCCGGTCACAGGCTTCTGTCCGTGTCCGAAAACCTGTATTACGGCCTCTGCCGTTTTTCTTGTCTGTTCTTCTCCTTCATCCGTAAAATCCATCCGGTAAGAGGCGCATTCCAGATGACGGATCGCTCCCGCCTCCTGGATCAGGCTGAGCGGAAGACTGTTATAGATGATATTGACACAGGACGTACAGTCACACAACACCGGAAACTGACGGCTGGTCCTGTCTTTCAAAACGGTCCATCCGCGTTGTTTCGTACAGCGGTTTTCTGTCTTCCTGATACACTGCGCCGAGATCATCATGGGGATCCGTCCGTATATAACCAGCTGGCTGCCTCGCGTATCCAGATTGCGCAGCTCCTGAAAATTCAGTTCATAAGGAAGGGTCCGGGAGGCGAATCCCCAGTCGGCATACACGGCAGCAGCGTTCTGGTTCATGGAATAGAGAAAGGCATCCAGAACCGGTTCTTTGATCACAGCCTGTCCCTCTTCCCGCAGGCGCCGGTACAATCCGGCCTCCTCCAGATTTCGAAGCAGTACGCCGTCCCATGCGTTCCTGTCTTTCAGTGCCTCTGCCGCTTCCCGGTAATCCGGGTCATCCCGGCGGAGTATATACGGAAGTGCCAGAAAAACCTGTTTCCCGGCTATTTTTACCTCTTCAGCCAGATCCCGCAGATACAGAGGCAGATACACGGTATGTATCTCTTCTGCCGGCAGCAGGGCATGCAGCTGCTCCCGGCTGTGCACCAGCGCACACAGTAAAGGTGCACGCCGCACGGCATCCTTCTGCTCCGCCGAAGCATCAGCAAACGGTGAGCCGCCTACGGAACCGGTTCCCGTACAGGGAATCTGAACACTCGGATCCGGCCGATCCCGACGATACCCTGCGAGGATCATTTCTTCTAGTTTCCGGAAGGCTTCCCGGCGCAGTTCTTTGATCAGACGTACCGGCACAAAGAGATCCGGATCCATTTCTATTTCCAGTTTCGAAAAACAGAAAGGACTTTGCCCGGTCTTCAGCATTTGCTGCCTGACCTGCTCTTCTGTCGCAGGCATGGTTTTCGCCTTGCCGGGCGCATCCTTTTCTATACGGATTTCATACCCCGATTTCCATCCGGATGCCGTATCCGGCAGGTGCAGGATACAGACAGCCGGTGTATCTGCCCGGAGGATCACTTTTCCTGATACTTGTCTCTGGAAGGCATTGGATTTCTCTTTTTCACTGATATCCCGACGAAACTGTTCGGTTGTTTTTTGCGCTTCTGCCGCACGTTTCCCCAGTAGTTTATCATTTCTGAGGGCAACCATGGACGATCCGTTCCGGCGTTCGTAATATCCGTCGGTAAACCCGTCCCGATTATACAGGGCCGTAAGAATATGCAGATCCCCGGCCGGGTCATAGGAATCCCATCGGCCTTCCTGATACGCATCCAGTGCCTTTCTGTAGGCAGCGGTCACGCCGTACGTATATTCCGGCTTTTTCATGCGTCCTTCAATCTTAAAGGAAGAAACGCCCGCCTTTGCCAGTGAAGGCAGCATCTGGATCGTGCAGAGATCCTTCATGTTCAGCGGCCAGGTTTCCGCATGGCTGTCTTCCCTGTACCATTCTGTTTTAAACGGAAGCCGGCATATCCCTGCGCAGCGTCCCCGGTTGCCGCTCCGGCCCCCGATCAGACTGCTCATCAGGCACATGCCCGAATAGCTGTAGCACAGAGCACCGTGAATAAAGGTTTCCAGTTCTATACCGGTTTCCTGTCTGATCTGCTGCAGTTCTTTCAAAGAGAGTTCACGTGCCGGAACAACCCGGCAGATCCCCAGGCTCTGCAGCAGCCGGACACCGTCGGATCCGGTGACAGCCATCTGCGTACTCGCATGAAGGGGAAGATCAGGGAAACAGGTTCGGAACAGACGGACGACGCCCAGATCCTGCACAATGACGGCATCGACTCCCTGTTCGTAAAAAGGCCGGAACCATCGGCATACGTCTTCAGCCTCTTCTTCTTTCAGAAGCGTATTGACCGTCAGGTACAGTTTCCTGCCCAGCCGATGTGTCAGGTTTATGGCATCCAGAAGTGCTTCGTCATCCGGATTGTCCGCAAAAGCACGGGCACCGTAACGATTCCCCCCAATATAAACGGCATCCGCGCCGGCAAGAAATGCAGCGCGGAGTGCGTCTGTAGAGCCTGCCGGAGAAAGCAGTTCAACGGCCATTGTTTCTGTTTCCTCTGAGCCGGCTGACCTCCTTCTGGAGCTTTTCCATCTCCACCCGAAGAGAAATCAGTTCCTGTTTCCGCTCATAAGCGTCTCGATCCTTCTCTTCGATATCGTGTTCCAGTGAGTCGGCCATTTCTTTTGCCTTAAAATAATCATCGGCGATATTCAGCGCAAGCAGCGACGATTTCGTCTCCTGCGAAAGACGTCTGTATCCGGGAAGCCCCTTCAGCTCTTCAATCTTACTGTTCAGATAAAAAGATACGCGCTGCAGATACTCTTCTGTCTCATAACCGCTAAGGGTCATGATTTTCCCGTCAATGAGCACTTTGATCGTTGTTTTTTCAGCCATATGATTTCCCCGTTATCATGACGATTCCTGTCGGTACTGTTCCGCCATCACACAAGCTGCCGGCGTTGTCGGTACGATTACAGTTTATCGTAATATGCCTGGCTTGACAAGACAGGCCCGTGAAAGGGCTTATGCCTTGTTTTCCGGATACGGTATCTGCAGATGATCATAAGCCTGGCGTGTAGCAACCCGCCCTCTGGGCGTACGGTTCAGAAAACCGTTTTTGATCAGGTAAGGCTCATAGACATCTTCGATCGTGCCGGTATCATCACCTACAGCGGCCGCCAGTGTTTCCAGCCCGACCGGTCCCCCTCCGAATTTACGGATAATGGTCAGCAACAGTCTCCTGTCGGTCTGATCCAGGCCGTATTTATCCACTTCAAGAAGATCCAGTGCCATAGAGGCCACTTCTTTGGTGATATGTCCGTCATACTGCACCATAGCAAAATCACGGACCCGCTTCAGCAGACGATTGGAAAGCCGCGGCGTGCCGCGTGACCGCCGGGCAATCTCGGCGGCGCCGTCCGGATCCAGTCCCACATCCAGGATCACGGCGGAATGCCGAAGGATTTCCGATAATTCTTCTTCCGTATAAAAATCCATATGCTGTACGACACCAAAACGATCCCGCAGCGGTGCTGTCAGAAGTCCTGCTCTTGTTGTGGCGCCCACAAGTGTAAACCGGGGCAGTTCCAGACGGATCGACCGCGCCGAAGATCCCTTCCCTATCAGGATATCGATCGCATAGTCTTCCATGGCCGGATACAGGACTTCTTCTACCTGCCGGTTTAAACGGTGGATCTCATCTACAAACAGGACATCGCCTTCCTGCAGATTGTTCAGGATAGCAGCCATTTCACCCGGTTTTTCTATGGCAGGACCTGAGGTAACACGCAGATGCGTACCCATTTCATTGGCAATGATCCCTGCCAGTGTGGTCTTGCCCAGGCCGGGAGGACCATAGAACAGCACATGATCCAGCACGTCGCCGCGCCGTTTCGCCGCTTCCATATAAATACGGAGGTTGTTCTTGGCCTTTTCCTGTCCGATATATTCATCCAGAGTCTGCGGACGCAGACTTTTTTCCGTATGCAGGTCTTCCTGCCGGACTTCTGTTTGTATGATGCGTTTATTCATTTCCATATCGCTGTTATTTTAAAAAATGTGTTTCAGAGCCGCCTTCAGTACGTCTTCTGAATTCATGGAACTGTCTGCATGGACTTTTTTTACTGCCTGTGCCGCCTCGGTGCCGGAGTATCCCAGCGCGATCAGAGCCTGGACGGCATCCGTTTCGGCATTGCCGCCGGATGCATCCGTGTATACTTCCTCATACTTTGCCAGTTTCTTTTCAAAGGCATCATCCAGTTTGAACTTGTCTTTCAGCTCCAGGATCAGTTTCTGAGCCGTCTTTTTTCCGATCCCCGGCGCCTGTGCGATGCGGCCGGCATCCTCGGACAGCACGGCAAACCGGAGGTCATCGGCAGAAAGCGCGGACAGGATCCCCATGGCTCCTTTGGGACCGATCCCGCTGACATTTAAGAGCATGCCGAAAATATCCAGTTCATCCCGTGAAAAAAAGCCATACAGCTGCATCGCATCTTCCCGCACATGCAGATAGGTGTACAGTTTGACCTCGTCCCCTGTATGGACGTCGGAACCCAGAAGGGCCGCCGGTACTATGATCTGCCAGCCGATCCCGCGGTTATCGACGAGAAGTCTGTCTTCCAGTTTTTCTTCTATAATCCCCTTTATATACCCGATCATCGCTTTCTCCAGCCAATGGTTCCGATCTTTTTTGCTTTCTGCAGCACCCGGAACAGCTGCAGCGGATTCAGTATAGCACAAATTGAACAGCAGAAAAAGCCGTGTGTGTGTTATACTGTTCCCATGATCTCACAGAAAGAAAAAATCAACGGCAGGCAGCTCATAAAAGCCGGCACAGACCCGATTCCCCGGGACGCCCTCTTTTTCGATATTGAAACAACCGGCCTGGGATGGCGTTCTTCGCATCTGTATCTGATCGGCGTCCTGTTCCGTGAAGGAACAGACTGGATCCTGCAGCAATGGTTTCTGGACCGTCCTTTCGCCGAAAAAGAGATGCTGGAGTTGTTTTCGGACTTTCTGGACAGGCACAGGACGAAAATCCTGATCCACTATAACGGGGACACCTTTGATCTTCCGTTTCTCCGGAACAAATATGTCTATTATGATCTGCCTGTCCCGCAGATCCTCCAGGTACAGGAGACACCGGATACGGGAACAGCATGCACCTTTCCGGACTTTCTCCCCGGCAGCAGTCTGGATCTTCTGAAAATATTCCGTCCTCTCCGGAAGCGCCTGCCTGTCTCTTCCCTCCGCCAGCAGGAACTGGAAAGATTTCTTCAGACCGGAAGGAAAGATGCAGCGTCCGGAAAGGAACTGATCGCCGTTTATCAGGATTACCTGCAGACCGGTGATACGACGCTGCTCGATGCCCTGTTTCTGCACAACCGTGAAGACGTCCTCGGTCTTTCGGCCTTATGGCCCGTATTTTCCTATATCCGTTTCTGGAACGGAGAATACCGTGTACTGGAAAGAACCATGACGGATCAGAAACTTATGTGCACGCTTTCCACGGATATATCATTTCCGGTTTCTTTCACCCTCCGGGACAATGCCGGCCGGCAGGTCAGTTTCCTGGAAAACAGGATCCTCCTGACGTTCCCTGTCGTATCGGAAGAAAGAAAACTGTTTTTCCCTGATTTCAGGAATTATTATTATCTCCCGGCTGAAGACCAGGCGATCCATAAATCGGTCGGTATGTTTGTCGATCCTGCCTGCCGCCGCCAGGCATCGCGGGAAACCTGTTACCAGCGCATACAGGCAGATTTTCTTCCTGTTCCGGCTTCTGCCGTACCGGACGGAATTTCTTGTTTTCTGGAATCCTGCAAAGATAAAACAGCCTGGCTGCGCGCGGACGATGTCCTGTCCATGAATCAGGAAGAATGCCGGCTTCTGCTGCATCGTTGTCTTACTGCTGCCTTTTAAATGCGCCGGCTTCCTTTACCCCAACTATTGACAAAGAGCCGAAAAAAAGCAGTTCCTGCCTGATTTGCAGGAACTGCTTTTACATAGTCACGATACAGATCAGCCTTCCGCTGTCTCCTCGGAAGGTGTCTCGGCAGCCGGTGCTTCTTCTGCAGGAGCTTCTTCCACCGGTGCTTCTTCTACAGGAGCTTCCTCAACAGGTGCTTTCTCCGCTTCCGCCGGTGCTGCCGCTTCCGGCTGCAGTACTTTCATGGAAAGGGAGATCTTACGGTCAACGCCGTTGAAATCCACGACCTTTGCTTCAATTTCCTGACCCACGCTCAGGACATCCGAAGGTTTGTCCACATGGTCACGGGAAATCTGGGAAACATGCAGGAGAGCATCCACACCCGGCTCCAGTTCCACAAAGGCACCAAAGTCCGTCATGCGGGCCACGCGGCCTGTAACAACCGTACCAGCGGCATATTTTTCGGAAGCAGTCTGCCACGGATTCTTCTCCGGGAATTTCATGCTCAGTGCAATACGGTCGCCCTTGATCTCCTTGACAAGGACACGGATCTCATCCCCGACCTTCAGGATGCTTCTCGGATTATCCACGCGTCCCCAGGACATTTCGGAGATGTGCAGCAGTCCGTCTGCCCCGCCCAGATCGATGAAGGCACCGAAATCGGTGATATTCTTGACTACGCCGTCCACGGTATCGCCGGCAGCAATGCGGCCGAGCAGTTCTTCCTGGGCTTTTTTCTTCACTTCGGAAACAAGCTGCTTCCGGTCGCCGATAATGCGGCGGCGGCGCGGGCTGAACTCGATGATCTTAAACTCGATCTCCTGATCGAGATATTTGTTCAGATCTTTTTCGAACGTATCGGATACAAGACTGGCCGGGATAAACACACGGGCACCGTCCACCAGCACACTCAGTCCGCCGGTAAGAACACGCACAACCTTTGCTTTCAGGACTTCACCCTTTTCAAAGGCTTCTTCCAGTTTCTTGTTTCCTTTTTCGGCAGCAAGGCGTTTGTAGGTAAGAAGCACCTGACCTTCGCTGTCATTGACCTTGAGGACTTTCACCTCCATCGTATCGCCTGGTTTGGCAACCGTGGTCAGATCGACAGATGAATCGTTTGAATATTCATCTCTTGTCAGGATACCGTCTGCCTTCGTACCGATATTCAGAATGATCTGATCCGGCTTCACATCAAAAACAGTACCTTCGACCACCTCTCCGCTCCGGACGGTCTTGACCGAAGCATTCAGCATTTCCTCAAAGCTTTGTTCTGACATAATCTGTAACCTCCTCAATTATGCTATTAGGGGTAGATGCCCCAGCCGTAATACCTACGCACAAGAAAGATTGAAAAGGCTTCAAATCCAAGTCATCCAGTGTCTCAATGAGGTACGTGCTCTCGCAGTGCTCTTGGCAGATCTCATACAGCTTTCTGGTATTCGAACTGTGCCTGCCTCCAACGACGATCATAACATCTACCTGACGCGCAAGGTCGCGCGCCTCCGCCTGGCGCTCGTCAGTAGCGCTGCAGACGGTGTTTATAACGAAATCATAATAACCCCTTTTTCTGTAAATTTCAACAATATCTTCAAATTTGGCAGCTTGAAATGTAGTCTGCGCCACGAGCATTATCTGCTCGCCTTTTTCGAGCTGCACAGAGGCTGCTTCAGCCGCGGAATTCACCACTATAGCCCTTCCGGTCGTCCAGCCGACGATGCCCCTCACCTCGGGATGTCCGGGGTCTCCGGCTATGATGACTGTCCTGCCCTCGTCTCCCGCCTTCTCCACTATCCTGTGGATCTTCTTCACGTACGGGCACGTTGCGTCCACCACGTTCAGAGACGACCGATCCATGATCTCCTGCTCCGCCCTCGATACCCCGTGAGACCTGATGATTATGGTGCCCTCTTTTATGGTATCCAGATCCGCGAGATCCTCGATGACGCGCACGCCCTTCTTTTCAAGGCCGGCGACCACCTGCTCGTTGTGTATTATCGGGCCGTACGTATAGACGTCCCCTCCGGCCGCACTGCACTGCTCGAGTACGAGATCTACGGCTCTCCTGACTCCGAAGCAGAATCCGGCAGTATTTGCGGTTATGACCTTCATCTTCAGGCGCCTCTTCTCTCCTTCACCAGATCGAGTATGCGGTTCGTGACCTCTTCAATGCCCATCGAAGAGGTGTCAATATAGACCGCGTCCTCGGTCCTGACAAGGGGCGATTCCGCCCTGGTCGAGTCCTGCAGATCCCTGGCCTCTATGTCGCGCTCTATCATATCCAGATCCGCGCTGACTCCCTGCTCTTCGAGATCTTTAAGTCTTCTCTGCGCCCTTGTGCGCACGCTGGCGGTAAGGAA
>JAIKYQ010000062.1 GCA_024683035.1 Eubacterium sp. | reverse complement strand
AGGCACTCTGGAAATCAGCGCAGAACCGGACGGCCCGCTGCTTCTGAAAGGGACAGTCCGCTGCCAGTACAGAAAAACGGTTGTGCTGTAACTTGCCTGGGTGTACATGTTCATGTTGCTATAGGTTCCTGAACGGACGCATTCCTCCCGGATACAGAACCCCATCGCCGACACGCTCGCGCTTGGTCGCATTGGCAGCGGCACTAAGCTCGCCTGACAGGCTCGCTAAGGGCCGGCCATGCTCCGACAGTCGGCTTATGGGGACCTGTTTCCAGTCGGAATGCTGTTTTTCAAAGCGTAGAAAACAGCCGGCGGCCACATACTTTTACAAGCGCGCATTCTGAAAAGAACGAAGTTGGCAGTTAGCTCAGCGGAGTGGTTCAGGCAAGCGGTAAAAATATGTGGCCGCCGGCTGCTACCCAGTCTTAAAACTTATATTCAAATGTATCCGCGCGGCACCCGGGCCGAGATCGTACAGAGCATTTCGTAATTGAAACGCCCCGCCGGATCGGCGACCTCTTCTACCGGGATGTGCTCGTCACCGTCCCATCCGATCAACGTCACGACATCCTCGATCTGTACATCCGGTATATCTGTCACATCGACCATCAGCTGATCCATGCAGACACGTCCCAGGATCGGCGCCGCCTGCCCCCGTATCAGCACTCTTCCCTTATTGGAAAGGGCTCGCGGATAGCCATCCGCATATCCGACGGAAACAGTCGCGATCCGTGTCACCGGTTTTTCTGTCACATATGTGGCTCCGTAGCTGACCCCGCGGCCGGGTTCCACTTCCTTTACGAAGATCACATGGCTCTTCCACGAAAGCGCCGGCTTCAGTTCCATTCTGGTCTTATCCACTTCCTCTGACGGATAGATCCCATAGAGCACAATACCGGCCCGGACCATATCATACCGGTTATCGTCAAATTCCATCACCCCGGCGCTGTTACAGATATGGCATACCGGCACAGTTACGCCTCTGGCTTCCAGCATGGCCAGCATGTCCGCATACCGGGCAAACTGTCCCTGACTGTGAGTCTTGTCGGTCATGTCCGCGCAGGAAAGATGTGTAAACAATCCTTCTATCTCAAGCTGCGGCAGACCGGCGATCCGCGCCATCACATCCGCATCGGCTTCTGTTACCTGGAAACCGATCCGTGTCATCCCCGTATCCACTGCCAGATGCGGCCGCGCCGTCAGGCCCAGGCGGACCGCTGTTTCACTGAGTGCCTGTGCCGACTCCCAGTCATAAATACAGGGACGGATATCCTGCTGCAGCAATTCTTCAAACTGCGAAGGAGACGTATAGCCCAGGATCAGGATCGGATGTGTGATCCCTGCTTCCCGCAGCTGGACGGCTTCCTCCAGCATCGCCACCGCATAATAATCCGACAGGTCCTCCAGCGCCTTTGCCACCTGCACGGCACCATGGCCGTAGGCATCCGCCTTGACGACCGCCAGCAGTTTCACCCCCTCCGGTGTTCTCTTCCTGACTTCCAGCATATTGTGACGGACGTTTTCCAGTGAGATTTCTGCATAGCAGCGCAGATACGGTACCTGTTCCGTATGACTGTCGATATATACTTTAATTGGATATTCAGAATGGCTTCCGACTGCATTCATTAAATAGCTCCTGCACTTTCTCTTTCAATTCTTCCTTGTTGTCAAAAACTGGAACACGATCCCGCATAGTGCCAGCCCGGCAAACACAGTCAGCGTTCGTCCGGTATCCGGGAAATACAACGGTACTAACGCAGCAAGACCGGAGGAAGCAATTCTTGCTCCTCCGATCGATGAAATCAGAATGATGGCTGTACGTGTAAACTTTACTGCCAGTATACCGCCGATCAAAAACACTGCCGCCTGCAGAACGATCTGTATATAATAGCCGGCACTCCCATGGACACCGGACAGCACCGGCGGCAGCACATGCGCCGTAACAGCCCAGGACGACACAGCTCCGCAGAAAACAAACAACCCCACCTGGAACAGCCGGTATCCCACCAGCGAAACGAAAATCCCTGCGCCTATGGCGACCAGCAGCGGCAAAAACCAGTACGTTTCCTGCAAGCCAGCCGCAGATGCCGCCGAATAGCCGAAAAAGGCTCCCGCAACAAAACTGATCAGAGAAATCCACTTCCGGACCATCCGAAAGCCGGTGAAACACAGCAGCAGCGAAAGCGCCACAATTCCAATCTGCAGCAGCGTCGTCAGCTTATCTGTTATTGCCTGTATTGTATCCGCCAGATCGTTCCCTCCTCCGGGCCCGTCCCGCCTGCTCCGGACAGAGCTGTTTCTGCCGTTTCCGGAGTCATTCGTCCGCTGTCAGGATATTCTCTGTGATATCCGCATAGGACAGCACTTTATTGATCACAACAACAGAGAGCAGGTGCCGTTTCACCATGTCCTCTCCATAGTTTTCATTCAGTTCCTCTTCCGTCATACCATAGGTTTCTTCCAGACGCTTCAGTTCTTCCTGGTATTCCGGATCCTTCTCCGAGATCCCTTCCGCCTCAACCAGTGCATCCATCATCAGTTCGTTCTGCAATTCCGTACGAACCTGCGCTTCATTGATCTGGTCGAATTGTTCTTTTGTCATGCCCATCTGCTCGATATACTCATC
>JAIKYQ010000009.1 GCA_024683035.1 Eubacterium sp. | reverse complement strand
GTTCCTGCTTCTTCAGGACTTCGCCCTGAATTGGTGCCTTTCCGGGCTCCGTGAAGCATTCGATGACATCGAGTTCGTCAAGAAGCTCATGCATCGTGTACCTTGAAAACAATCCTGCTTCCTCCATCTTTTTCTTGATGTAGGAAAGGTAAATAAGTGCCACAAATTCGACAAACAGCTTGCCTTCCAGAGAACTTTCGGAAGAAGTTAAGGTTCTGCGCAGGTTCAGGCGCTCTTTGATGTTCCAGAAGGCCTTCTCAACGATGTCACGCATGCGGTACAGGCTGAGCGCGGTAACAGGGTCTTTCACCTCGTTGCTGATCAGAACAAAGAAGCCGTAGCGCTCTCTTGCCGCATCGATCGCATCCTGCTTATAGGAAAGTGAGATGCCGCGTTTGGGAGTCTCTTTGATGACAAAGTACTTCTTATAGTCCTTTTCATGCTCAGGTACGCGCTTTCCGGACAGGAGCTCCTCTTTCAGTTTGTCCAGCTTCCTGTTGAAGATCTTTCCGTCATCCGAGAGCTTATCCGGATTGAAGTACAGGTGCAGGTACATACGCCGTTCTTCCCGGATCGTGTCGCCTTTATACGGCCGTTGCTGCTCATAATCCCAGGCGATCGTCTTGCTGAAGATATACAGCTCCAGATCGCTGTTATAGTACTCATAGTGATCCTTTGCAGTGCCGATCTCACGGATAAATGTTTTGGCAAAACTGAGTGCCGTGGATGTGCCGCATAGGAACTTCATATGTTCCTTATACAGGACATTGATGTTCTCTGCGCTGTAGTATCCCCGGTCCATGACCAGCTTGATCTTCTCGTATCCGAGTACGTCGAGTTCGCGGATCAGCTCACGGATCGTCTTGACATCAGGGATGTTTCCGGCAAGCTTCCGGTAGTAGAACGGCAGGCCGCTGTCTTCTCCGAAAAGAAGGGCCAGATTGATCTGCGGCAGGTTCTCGCTATCTCTGTTTTTGCCGTATCTGACCTGCTTCATTGTCTCTGAATAGCTGGAGACCGACGTACTGTCGTAAGCCCAGTATTCCTTTTCTGCACGGCGTTTGCCCTGCAGACGGAAGAAGTGCATCTTGGCCTCTTCCGTAATGGACTGGAAGATCTCCGAGCTTCTTTGGGAAGGGATATCCTTCCCATAAGGATGCCGGTGGAGTTTCGCCCACTTCCGGAACCGGAACAACGGGTTCTGATCCTCCAGGATCAGGTAGTACGCGATAGAAAGGATCTGCTTGTAGGCAGCCGGGAAACAGGTCTTAAGGTCTGCGGCTACACCAGTCTGGACACCGATCTGATCGAATAAATATGTGGCACCATAGAAGAGACGTTCTGTTCGCATAACAGGGACCGGCTCTCTTTTGGCAGGATTATCAAGGTTCGGCTGGCTGCGGCGTTTCCCGCGGCCGTCGGTCGGTACGACTTCACCGGTATCCGGATCGAGACGTCCGATCAGTTTCCTTTTGGAACGGGGCTGCTGTTTTTCCCTGTCCCAGTAGGATGTTGACTCATAAACATACGTGATGCCGCTGCGTCTATCAAGCTGTTTTACGATTGCCATATGTAGACCCTCCTAGTTATGTATTATAAGACATAACTAGCAAAAATGCAATCGCAAACTCCTGATTTTTTCAGTATTTATGCGGCTTTGCGGCACTTTCCCTAGTGATATCCTAGTGTGGAATCACGGGAATCCAGGGAGTAACGAGACGCTCATCTCGCGCCTGACAGCGCTCGATGTTCGTCTGTCGCCGCATAACCCAGAAAAAGAGAGCCCGGCTAAGCAAGCTTCTCCGGGCTCTCTTTTCTGTCTTATGTGTCTCGTTACTCGCTCATATCCCCAGATCGAAGCGGAGCTGTGGTTTGACGGGGTCATAGTGGAGCAGCTCGAAGTCGTCGATTGAGATATCTTCGAAGGAACACCCGGGCTCTTTATGGAGCAGCAGCACCGGCTGCGGCGTGTCTTCGCCTGCGGCAGCGGCCGTTTCTCCGCGGCGCAGAAGCTCGCGGGCGTTTTCTTCATGACGGTCATAGATCTGTTCATTGGCGACAAAATGGGTAAAGACACCGGGTTCTTTGCCGGTGACCCGTGCGATCATCATAAGCAGGGCGGCATACTGGATTTCGTTGACGCCGCCGGCGCCGGAAGCGGCCATCATATCCCCGCTGCGCTGGATCATACACATGTCCAGATACGCGCCGCGGACATTCCAGATCGTCAGAAATGCACAGGGCGGAAGCCCGGGAGTTTCCCGCAGATCGGACTCCTGCCAGAGATTGACCACCTTTCTCCGGCCATAGGGGTCTTTTTCAATATCTTCGATCAGGCGGTGGATCAGATCATAGCGTTTCACGGTGGCGCCATAGCGCTGTCCGATCGTACCGTCCCCGATATCCCACGGACCCCACCAGGTCACACCCATTTCTTCCATTTCTGAAAGTACGTTGGTGGCCTTCTGATAGATGGCCAGTATTTCCCGGATGCCGGTTTTCCATGCCTGCGGACGAAGCGTACAGATGGGAAATTCTCCCCTGCCGAGATCGTATTTCCGCATAACATGGTTGACGCTGATCGTAAAGGCGGGCGTACCGTCTTCGTATACGGGACGGGGATCGTTGTCTTTATATCCGTTCTCCAGTACATTCTGGATGTCTGCCATGAGATAGCTGTCTGCTTTTGTCATATGTCACCTGCCTGTGTGATGGTCTGTTCATACTGCATATCCAGTATACACGATATGTTCTGATTTTTTTAGTGGAAATTAAAATGTTCCGCGCTAAGCCGTGAAATGCAAAATCACGGTTGTACTCCGAATCAAATAATAGTATAAAATAAGTTTATATTATTTGCAGTTATCCCGTAGTGTAATACAGGGCAGTATACAGAGAAATATGGATTGGCAGCCTGAAGAAAAGAGGAGGGAACTATGGCAGCATACTTAACCGATATTGAGATCGCACAGCAGAATGTACCGGAGAAGATTACAAAAATCGCCGAGGGACTGGGAATCGACGAGAAATACATCGAGCAGTACGGCCAGTATAAGGCAAAGATCGACTACAATTATCTGAAGGAGCATCAGGACAGACCGGACGGAAAACTGATCCTGGTCACCGCGATCACACCGACGCCGGCCGGTGAGGGAAAGACTACGACCAGCGTAGGACTGGCAGACGGCATGAGGAAAATCGGGAAGAACGTGGTCGTGGCCCTTCGTGAGCCGTCACTGGGACCGGTTTTCGGCATCAAAGGCGGCGCGGCCGGCGGCGGCTATGCGCAGGTGGTGCCGATGGAAGACATCAATCTGCATTTTACCGGAGATTTCCATGCCATCGGCGCGGCGAACAATCTGCTGGCCGCCATGCTGGACAATCATATCCAGCAGGGTAATGCACTGGGGATCGATCCCAAGCAGATCACCTGGAAGCGGGCAGTGGACATGAATGACCGTCAGCTCCGGAATATCGTGGACGGCCTGGGCGGAAAGATGCAGGGCGTGCCGCGGGAGGACGGTTTCGATATCACGGTGGCATCCGAGGTGATGGCCGTGCTGTGCCTGGCTTCCGATATTGTGGATCTGAAGGCTCGCCTGGGCCGGATCGTCGTCGGCTATACTTATGGCGGCAGCCCGGTCACAGCACACGATCTGAAGGCCGAGGGTGCGATGGCAGCCCTGCTGAAGGATGCGCTGAAACCGAATCTGGTGCAGACGCTGGAGCATACGCCGGCGCTGGTGCACGGCGGACCGTTTGCCAATATCGCACACGGCTGCAATTCTGTAACAGCGACACGTATGGCGCTGAAACTCGGCGATTATGTGGTGACGGAAGCCGGATTTGCGGCAGACCTGGGCGCCGAAAAGTTCCTGGATATCAAGTGCCGTATGGCCAATCTGCATCCGAGCGCCGTTGTCATGGTGGCCACTGTCCGCGCACTGAAATATCACGGCGGTGTGGCAAAGGCGGATCTGAACAGCGAAAATCTGGAAGCGCTGGAAAAAGGGCTCCCGAATCTGCTGCGGCACGTGTCCAACATAAAGGATGTATTCGGCCTGCCCTGTGTGGTCGCGATCAATGCCTTCCCGACCGATACCAAGGCAGAACTGGACCTGGTGGAAGAAAAATGTAAAGAACTGGGCGTAAACGTGGCACTGTCCGAAGTATGGGCAAAGGGCGGGGAAGGCGGTATGGCTCTGGCGGAAGAAGTGGTGCGTCTCTGCGAATTGCCGAACGAGTTCCGTCAGTCTTATGAACTGGAAGGATCCATCGAGGATAAGATCCGTGCCATCGCCCACAAAGTGTATCATGCCAAACACCTGATGCTGCTTCCGAATGCCAAAAAGCAGGCAGAGCAGCTGGAAGCGATGGGCTTCGGCAATCTGCCGGTCTGCATGGCCAAAACGCAGTATTCCTTCTCAGATGATCCGACACTGCTTGGGGCGCCGGAAGGATTTACCGTGACGGTCCGGAACCTGAAGGTTTCGGCAGGTGCCGGATTCATCGTCGCGCTGACCGGCGATATCATGACGATGCCCGGGCTGCCGAAAGTGCCGGCTGCCGAGAAGATCGATGTAGACGAGAACGGAAAGATCAGCGGTCTGTTTTAAGCGCGGAAAGGATGCAGTATGTCCAGAATATTGAAGGGCAATGAGGTTGCAGAAGCCCTGACAAATCAAATGCAGTGGGATGTCCGGCAGCTTGCCGCGGACGGGATCACACCGACCCTGTGCATTTTCCGGGTCGGAGAGCGGCCGGATGATCTGGCCTATGAACGCGGTGTGGAAAAACGCGCCGGCCTGGTCGGGATCCGCGTTCAGAAAGTGGTTCTGCCTGCCGACGTCACACAGGAGGAGTTTGATAAAGCGTTTCGCGGCGTGAATGACGATGACAGCATCCACGGCATCCTGCTTTTCCGGCCCCTTCCCAAACAGCTGGATGAAGAAAAGGCACGCAAGATGCTGCGGGTTTCCAAAGACATTGACGGCTGTACGGATCTGTCGCTGGCCGGTGTCTTTACCAATACAAAAACCGGATTCCCGCCCTGTACGGCGCAGGCCGTTATGGAGGTGCTGCATCATTATGAAATCCCGGTCAGCGGAAAGAAAGCGGCCGTGATCGGACGATCTCTGGTGATCGGCCGGCCCGTTGCCATGATGCTGATGCATGAAAACGCGACGGTCGTGAACTGCCATACGCGTACAGTCGATGTCCCGCAGATCACATCGAAGGCGGATATCCTGATCGCAGCAGCCGGACGTCTCCACAGTGTGACCAGAGACTATACCAATCCGGAGCAGGTTGTGATCGATGTCGGGATCAATTGGGACGAAGAAAAAGGCAGCATCTCCGGCGATGTTGCGTTTGATGAGGTAAAAGACTGCGTACAGGCTGTCACGCCGGTGCCGGGAGGCGTAGGCGGCATTACTACCTGTGTACTCATCCGTCATGTGATCGAAGCGGCTGAAAAGGCTGCGGCAGGCTGAGGCCGGGAGGAGATGCATATGGGTATCAACACACCGGCGGAAATACTGGAAATCTGGGTCACAAACGGTGTGAAAAAGGCTTCTTTGCCGCTGTATAAAATGATCCTCCTCGGAATAGCTGCCGGCGTCTATATCGGACTGGGTGCGCATGCCTTCCTTCTGGCTACCAGTGTCGGAGAGACCGGTTTTGAAATGATGCTGGGCAAGCTGATCGGAGCCTCTCTTTTTCCGGCAGGACTGATGCTTGTCGTCCTGTGCGGGGCAGAGCTGTTTACGGGCAACAACCTGCTTACGCTGGCGTTGTTTCAAAAGAAGATCACGGCTGGTTCCCTGCTCCGCAGCTGGGTCGTCGTATTTCTGGCCAATCTCCTGGGAAGTGTGCTGCTGGCATGGATGCTGGCCAAAAGCGGGCTGTATACCGGGGATGCGGCAGAACGTGCAGCGGCAGTCGCACTTTCCAAGGTGTCCGCTGCGTCCGGCGCGCTGATCATCCGCGGGATTTTATGCAATGTGCTGGTCGTCCTGGCCTGCTGGTTTCAGGCCGGGGCCAAAAACATGTCCGGTAAGATCCTGGCCATCTGGTTTCCGATTATGCTGTTTGTGTTTGCCGGATTTGAACACAGCGTTGCCAATATGACCTATATCCCGCTGGGCATGTTTCTGGGAGCGGATATCAGTATCAAACAGTTTCTGGCCGGCAATCTTCTGCCGGTGACAATCGGCAACCTGATCGGCGGGGCCGTCCTGGTTCCCTGCCTGTATCATTTTTCATTTAAAAAGGATTGAATCGTATGGAAAACCAAACCTGTATGGCATTTATCGAAGAACTCGCATCCTCAGCCCCGACGCCGGGAGGCGGAGGTGCGGCAGCCATGACCGGCGCATTGGGCGTGGCGCTGGGAGCGATGGTCGGCAATCTGACCGTCGGAAAGAAAAAATATGCGGCTGTCCAGCCGGATATTGAACGGATGATAAAGGAAGCAGAACAGCTGTATGAACAGCTGTACGGTCTGATCGCGCAGGATGCGGAGGATTTTAAACCGCTTGCAGCAGCCTACCGGCTTCCGAAAGATACGCCGGAAGAAGCCGCATATAAGGATGCCGTGATGGAAGAGGTGCTGGTAAAAGCATGCGGTACGCCGATGGAGATCATGCGGTGTGCGCTGCGCGGTCTGGCACTGCAGGAAGAAATGGCGGAAAAAGGATCCATGATGGCAGTCAGTGATGCGGGAGCCGGTGCGGCGCTGCTGCAGGGCGCGCTGAATGCTGCTTCCTTAAATGTGTTTATCAATGCCAAATCCTTACAGAACCGCGAGAAGGCGGCAGCACTGGTGAAAGAAACGGAAGATATGCTGGCCAGCGGCAATGCACTGGCAGAAAAAGTGTTCGGCAGTGTAAAAGAAAAACTGCAGTAAGTCAGAAGTGCAGGGAGTAACAAAAAAGAATGAATACCGGTACACACAGACAAAGTAAAGCGCAGAGACTGGCTCTGGACGGGATCCTGGCAGCCCTGACGGTCGTCCTTGGGTTTCTTTCCATCCGGATCGGCAATATCATGAAGATCTCTCTGGAGGATCTGCCGGTGATCTTCGCAGCCTTGTTGTACGGGCCGGCGGACGGGGCGGCAGTGGCCTGTGTCGGGATTTTCCTGTACCAGATGTTCAGCTTTGGCTTTACAGCGACGACGGCGCTCTGGATCCTTCCCTTTGTCGTTACCGGCGTCATCATCGGTCTGTTTGCGAAAAAAGCAGGATACAACAATACCAACAGGCAGATCCTGCTGCTGTTTATCCTGGGCGAACTGCTGATCTGGATCATGAATACCGGTGCGATCTACGCAGATTCCAAAATCTACGGATACTATTATCCGACGATCATTACCGGCATGCTGGCAATCCGCTGTGTGACGGCCGTGATCAAAGGACTGGTGCTGGGTCTGATTTCTCCTTCTATTCTGAAGATGCTTTCCCGGATTACCTATAACGGAAGAAGATGACAGCAAAAGACAGGGGGTTGTGATGACCATACAGGAAGCCGTGGCATATATAGAAGCAGCCACCTGGAGTCAGTGGCGGCTGGGACTGGGCCGGACCAGGGAACTGCTTCAAAGGCTCGGCAATCCGCAGAAGACTCTGAAGTTCGTCCATGTAGCCGGTACGAACGGGAAGGGTTCCACCTGTGCCATGCTTGAATCCATTCTGCGCTGTGCCGGCTATCGCACCGGCCTCTATCCGTCGCCGTTTATAGAAGATTTCCGTGAACGTATACAGGTCTGCGGTGAGTGGATCGGCGAGGAAGCGCTTTGCCGGCTGACAGAGCGGGTGAAGCAGGAAGCGGATGACATGGAGGACCATCCCAGTCAGTTTGAAATCATAACGGCGATCGGCATGCTGTATTTTGCGGAGCTGGCATGCGATCTGGTGGTACTCGAAGTCGGCATGGGAGGCCGTTTTGATTCCACGAATGTGATCGAGGCGCCGGAGACGGCCGTGATCACCAATATCGGACTGGATCATACAGATTATCTGGGGACGACACTGGCAGAGATCGCAAAGACCAAAGGCGGGATCATCAAGCGGGGAACTGCGGTCGTTGCCTATCCCTCCGAGCCGGAAGCGCTGGATGTGATCCGGGATATTTGTGCGGATAACGGCTGCCCGCTTACCGTCGCAAATTTTGACAGGATAGCAGCAAAGGGACAGTCCTTAAGAGGACAGGATTTCTGCTGGCGTCCGGACCTGGAACTGCATATGCCTCTGCTCGGGGTATATCAGCTTCGGAATGCGGCTGTTGCACTCACGGTGACAGAGACGCTCCGGGAGAGGGGATGGCATATCCCGGATGAGGCGGTCAGGAAGGGAATGGAACAGGTCAGGTGGCCGGCGCGTTTTGAAGTGCTGCGCCCGGAGCCTCCGTTTATCCTGGACGGCGGTCATAACCTGCAGTGTGCAGAGGCGGCCGCAGAGTCACTGCAGCTGTATCTTCCGGATCAGAGGCCGGTCCTGCTGATCGGCATGCTGGCGGATAAGGACTATGAAGCAGTTCTCGATGTGCTCCTTCCCGTAGTCCGGTCCTGTGTCTGTGTAACACCCCCTTCCGACCGGGCCCTGCCCGGATCCGAGCTGGCGCGCATCATACAGGAAAAAGGATATGAAGCCCGGGTTTCCGAGAGTATCCCGGAAGCGGTGGCTGCCTGCAGAAACGGCAGTGCGGCGGTGTTTGCGTTCGGATCGCTGTATCTGGCAGGAGAGATAAGAAAACAGTTCCACGCCTGAGCGCTTCGGCCTCATTTTGCTGATGGAATCATATTGTCAGAAAGACACGGAACGTGGTAAAATAAAGATGCCCGGGTTGCTCGACATCCTGTGTGTTTGAACCTACAATTGCTTTGAAAAGGGATTCCAATATTTATAGACAGATGCCAGGCCTCCCTGCAGAGGAAGGCAGAAGCCTATGTGAGGTTGCCCACCTAGATTCGTCTAGGAGTCAAAGAGCAGGATCGGCATTCCCGGGTTTGCGTTTGTAGTTTTTCTGTGCTACACTGTTTAGCGCACGCCGGCGTGTCGGAACTGGCAGACGAGGCAGACTCAAAATCTGTTGGCGGCAACGTCGTGTGGGTTCGAGTCCCACCGCCGGCATTGGTGATCTGTAAGGACTTTACTTGGCAGAATCCTTTATACAAAAAGGATTCTTTTTTTTAGAGAGCGGGTTGGATACATGAATATCTATGATATTGCCAAAAAGGCGAATGTTTCCGTGGCCACCGTTTCCAGGGTCATCAACCAGAGCGGCCCGGTGCGGGAAAGCACCAGAAAAAAGGTGGAAAAGGCCATCGCTGAAATGCATTATACGCCCAGTGCCATCGCCAGAAGCCTGAGCAGCCGTCAGACAAACAATATCGGCATCATCGTTCCGGATATCTTCAATCCGTTCTATGCCCGCGTCCTCACAGGAATCACGCGTGTAACCAGGGATATCGGGTACAACACCTTTTTCTTCAATGCGGAAGAAAACATAGAACGGCTGCATCAGATCCTGGATGCGCTGAAAGGGCAGAATCTGAACGGGATCATTCTGAATCCGGTTCTGGATCAGGATGAGAAGACCGTCAGGCTGATGAAAGAGCTCGAGGCCATGAATGTGGCGATCGTCCTGTTGGACAGGGATCTGCGCGGCATGAACTGCAACGGTGTCTTCAGCGACGATTTCGGCGGCGCGTATGCAGCGGTAGAGCACCTGATCCGGATCGGGCACCGGCGTATCGGCATATTCAGGGGACCGCAGCAGTCCCGGCCGGGATATGAGCGGTTTATGGGATATGTGCAGGCTCTCCGGGACAACGGTATCCAGGTGGAAGAGGAACTGATCGGGGAATACGATTTCATGCTGAACGGGCATGTATATGAACAGACAAAAAGAATACTGAGGAAGAAGAATCCCCCGACGGCGTTGTTTACCAGCAATAATTACGGCACGCTGGAATGCATGAAAAGTCTGCTCGATATGGATCTGTGTATCGGAAAGGATATCGGTCTGATCGGATTTGATGATATCGATACGCTGCATTATGCCAACAGAAGCATTTCCGCCGTAGACAGGGATGTGGAACGGATGGGAGCAAAAGCCATGACGCTGCTGCAATACTGTATTGCTGAGAAAGCAGAAGAGGTGGAGAAGCAGAAGATCGTCATCGATACCCATCTGGTACTCCGCGGATCTGAAAAATGTGATATGATCGCAGCATATGCAGACTAAGAAGAAAACACCGGAATTTTATATGCGTGCAGCGCTGGCCCAGGCCAGGAAGGCGGCAGCGCTGGACGAAACACCGATCGGCTGTGTGATCGTGAAAGACGGGCAGATCATTGCCAGAGGATACAACCGGCGGAATACGGACGGCAGTACACTGGCGCATGCGGAACTGACGGCGATCCGGAAGGCCTGTAAAAGAACCGGAGACTGGCGTCTGGAAGGCTGTACCATGTATGTAACGCTGGAACCCTGTCAGATGTGCGCCGGCGCGCTGGTCCAGGCCCGTATGGATGCCGTGGTCATAGGAGCCAGAAACCCGAAGGCGGGATGCGCCGGTTCGGTGCTGAATCTGCTGCAGAACCCGGACTTCAATCACCAGGTGGCGATCACAGACGGCGTACTGGAAGAAGAATGCCGCCTGCTGCTGCAGCAGTTTTTCCGGGGACTGAGAGAGCGTCATAAGCAGATGCGCAGCCAGACGGACCAAAGATAAGAAAAAATAGAAAGAGGTATGACTGAATGGAACGAAGCAGTGGTATTCTGATGCCGATCTCGTCGTTGCCGTCCCCGTATGGAATCGGTACGTTTGGAAAGGCAGCGTATGAGTTTGCAGACTTTTTACAGGAGGCCGGGCAGCGGTGGTGGCAGATCCTTCCCGTAAACCCGACAACACAGGGAGACTCCCCCTATCAGGGACCGTCCGCTTTTGCCGGCAATCCGTTTTTCATTGATCTGGATATGCTTATCCAGGACGGGCTGCTGACACAGGAAGAAGTGGACGCCGTGGACTGGGGAAAGAACCCTTCCAAAGTAACCTATCCCTGTCTGTACGAGCAGCGTCCCGTGCTGCTGCGGAAGGCAGCTGCGCGGGGAGCCGCACGATATCGGGCCGAAACAGAGGCCTTTTCCCGGGAGAACGCAGACTGGCTTCCTGATTATGCTCTGTTTATGGCGCTGAAGGATCATTTTGACGGAGAGTCCTGGATGGACTGGCCGGATGAGGCGATCCGGATGCACCGCCCGGAAGCGGTTGCCGCCTATCGCGGCAGGCTGTCCGAAGAGATATGGTTCTATACTTTTGTGCAGTATCTGTTTTTCAGTCAATGGAAAAAATTGAAGGACTATGCGCACGATAAAGGGATCGGCATCATCGGGGACATGCCCCTGTATGTGGCGCTGGATTCTGCCGACGTCTGGTCTTCGCCGGAGAGCTTTCTCCTGGATGAAAAGAATGTACCGGTCAAGGTTGCCGGTGTACCGCCGGATTATTTCTGTGAAGACGGCCAGCTGTGGGGCAACCCCCTGTATAACTACGACTATATGAAACAGACGGGATACGGCTGGTGGATCCGCAGAGTGGGCGGTGCGGAAAAGCTGTATGACCTGCTCCGCATCGATCACTTCCGCGGACTGGAAAGCTTCTGGGCGGTTCCTTACGGGGAAAAGACAGCCCAAAACGGATCCTGGATCAAGGGACCCGGCATGGATCTGATACAGGTGCTGAAAAACTGGTTTACCGGGATGAGCTTTATCGCGGAGGATCTGGGAGATGTGACGCCGGATCTGGAAAAGTTCATTCATGACTCCGGCTTCCCGGGCATGCGTGTACTGGAGTTTGCGTTTAATGCACATGAGGAAAGCACCTATCTGCCGCATGCACATATCCGCAACTGCGTATGCTATGCGGGCACGCATGATAACGATACCCTGATCGGATGGAAAAAACAGGCGAATCCAGAGGATATAGCCAAAGCCATCGAGTATCTGGGCCTGAGCGAGCACGAAGGGTTTGTATGGGGGATCCTGCGCGGCGGCATGAGCAGTGTGGCGGATCTGTTCATCGCACAGATGCAGGACTATCTGGAACTCGGGACCGAAGCCCGTATGAACACACCGGGTACAATGTTCGGAAACTGGCAGTGGCGGATGCTGCCGAACCAGAACACAGCCGGGCTGGCCCGCCGGATCCGGCATATGACCAGACTTTACGGCAGATACTGCGGTAAATAAGCCGGATAAAACTGCAGATCATAAAAAGTGATTCGGGGGTTTACAGATACCGATGATCTATGATAAAGTATTAAGGTCTGACAACAGCCCTGGTTCGGATTCCGGATACTCCGACCGTTTCCTGATCAGAGGCGTTTAAAAAACAGGAGGAAAAGAACATGATCACAAAAGAGAAGAAACAGGCAATCATTCAGGAATACGCACGTTCCGAAGGCGATACCGGATCTCCGGAAGTACAGGTCGCCATTCTGACAGAGCGGATCCGTGAGCTCACAGAGCATTTGAAATCCAATCATAAAGACCATCATTCCCGCCGCGGGCTGCTGAAGATGGTCGGTAAGCGGAGAGGCCTGCTGGATTATCTGAAAGAGGTCGATATCGAACGGTATCGTTCCCTGATCGAGAGACTGGGTATCCGTAAATAATAAGAACGCGTTTACAGAGCGGGTAATCATACCCGCTCTGTTTGTGAATTTTAAAGGCATTCGCCGAGAAGAATAAAGGAGAAGAAAAACGTAATGGAAGAAAACAAAACATTTGCAACCAAACTGGAAAATGAATACAAATCGTATTCTATGGAGCTGGCCGGACGTACGCTGACAGTAGAGATCGGCCGTGTCGGCAAACAGGCCAACGGCTGTGCCTTCATGCACTATGGCAATACCACACTGCTGTGCACGGCTACTGCCTCTAAACAGCCGCGTGACGGGATCGATTTCTTCCCGCTGTCGGTGGACTATGAAGAAAAGATGTATGCCGTAGGCAAGATCCCGGGTGGATTCCTGAAAAGAGAAGGCCGTCCTTCCGAACATGCCATTCTGACTTCACGTGTCATCGACCGTCCGATGCGCCCGCTGTTCCCGAAAGACTACAGGAACGATGTATGTCTGAACAATCTGGTCCTTTCCGTGGACCCGGCCTGCAATCCGGAAGTGGTCGCCATGCTGGGATCTTCGATCGCCACGACGATTTCTGATATTCCGTTTGACGGACCGTGTGCCGCTACCCAGATCGGCATGATCGACGGCGAGCTGATCGTCAATCCGTCCCTGGACCAGAATGTGGTTTCTGATCTGCAGCTGACCGTGGCTTCCACGCGGGATAAGGTCATCATGATCGAAGCCGGCGCCAATGAGATTCCGGAGGATAAGATGGTCGAAGCCATCTACCTGGCGGACTCCACCAATAAAGAGATCATCGCTTTTATCGATAAGATCGTCGCTGAATGCGGAAAAGAAAAGCATACTTATGAAAGCTGCGCTGTTCCGGAAGAACTCTTTGCCGCGATCCGGGAGATCGTGCCGCCCGAAGAAATGGAAGCAGCTGTTTTTACAGATGAAAAACAGGTCCGTGATGCCAATATTGCCGCTATTACAGAAAAGCTGAAAGAAGCGTTCGCCGATAAAGAAGAGTGGCTCGGTGTGCTGGGCGAGGCTGTTTACCAGTATCAGAAAAAGACGGTCAGAAAGATGATCCTGCGGGATGAGAAACGTCCGGACGGCCGCCAGATGCGCCAGATCCGCCCGCTTGCCGCCGAGGTGGATATCATTCCGCGCACACATGGTTCTGCCATGTTTACAAGAGGACAGACGCAGATCTGCGACATCGTGACACTGGCTCCGCTTTCGGAAGCGCAGCGTGTCGACGGTCTGGATCTGAACATCACGGAAAAACGGTATATCCATCAGTATAATTTCCCGGCTTATTCGGTCGGCGAAGCACGTCCGAACCGCAGCCCGGGCCGCCGTGAGATCGGCCATGGCGCGCTGGCGGAGCGTGCCCTGATCCCGGTATTGCCCGGAAAAGAAGAATTCCCGTATGCTATTCGTGCCGTATCCGAGACCTTTGAGTCAAACGGTTCCACTTCGCAGGCTTCTGTCTGTGCTTCGTCTATGGCCCTGATGGCAGCCGGTGTTCCGGTCAAAAAAGCGGTGGCCGGTATTTCCTGTGGTCTGGTGACCGGCGACACGGATGACGATTACATTGTGCTGACCGATATTCAGGGGCTGGAGGATTTCTTCGGCGACATGGACTTCAAAGTGGCCGGCACGCATGACGGCATTACAGCCATCCAGATGGATATCAAGATCCACGGGCTGACCCGTCCAATCGTGGAAGAAGCCATTTCCCGCTGCAAGGAAGCCAGAGAATTTATCCTGACAGAGGTCCTGGAGAAAGCCATTCCCTGTGCCCGTCCGACGGTCAACGAATACGCACCGAAGATCGAGCAGATCTCTATCGATCCGGAGAAGATCGGGGAAGTGGTCGGCAAACAGGGTAAGGTTATCAACGAGATCATTGCCCGCACCGGTGTCAAGATCGATATCGAAGAAGACGGTTCTGTTTCCATCTGCGGCACTGATAAATCGATGATCGAACAGGCGAAGAAGTACATCGAGATGATCACGATGGAATTTGAGCAGGGACAGATCCTGCTCGGCAAAGTGGTCAGCATAAAAGAATTCGGTGCGTTCCTCGAGTTTGCGCCCGGCAAAGAAGGCATGGTCCACATTTCCAAGATTGCCCGTGAGCGGATCAATCATGTGGAAGATGTGCTGACGCTGGGAGATGTCGTCAAGGTGAAATGCCTGGGCAAGGATCGCATGGGCCGTCTGAGCTTCTCTATCAAAGACTGCCCGAAAGAAGCCAAAGCCATGAATACGATCGGCTGAGTGAAAGTTGTGCATGCTGTAACGGCATAACAGACTGATAAACGAAGAACTGCTGTACGGTGTGATGATTCTTGTAACATGCGTGCGGCGGTTCTTCTTTTTCAGCTATGAAACATGCGTGCGGCGGTTCTTCTTTTTCAGTTATGAAACATGCGTGCGGCGACTCTTTCTTAGTTCGAATAAAGAGTTTCTTAAAAACGAAATGGAGAATGTACATGGAGATCAAGGTAAAAAAACTGACAGAGACGGCGATCCTGCCGATCCGCGGCAGTGCTGCAGCAGCCGGATATGACCTGCACGCGGATCTGACTGACAGCCTGGAGATTGCTCCGCATAAAACAGAGATGATCAGTTGCGGATTATCGATGGAGATACCGGAAGGCTATTTCGGTGCTGTTTTTGCGCGCAGCGGACTGGCTGCCAGGGAATCACTGCGCCCGGCGAACTGTGTCGGCGTCATCGATGCGGATTATCGCGGGCCGGTCATGGTTGCGCTCCATAATGACGGGGACGTACCGCGTACCGTGCAGCCCGGTGAGAGAATAGCCCAGCTGGTCGTGCTTCCGTTCCTGTCTGTGGCATTTACCGAGACAGCGGAACTGGATGAGACGGACCGCGGATCCGGAGGATTCGGCAGTACAGGCAGATAGACGGCGTTGTTTGCAAATGTTTTTGTTGGAAATGCAGGCAGATATGGTATACTGGTTAGGGACAGATTTGAAAAAGTGTTTCTGATAGAAGGGAGAGATCCTATGCCGGATGCCAATATTACCAAAAGGGCTTTATCTGCCTCTTTGAAAAAGAACATGCGGGAAAAGCCGTTTGACAAGATCAGTGTGATAGACATCTGCGAAGGATGCGGTATGAATCGCAAGAGTTTTTATTATCACTTCAAAGATAAATATGATCTTGTCAACTGGATCTTCTATACAGATTTCATCCTTCTGGCCAGCACACGCGAATATGAAGACGGATGGGACCTGATCCATACACTGGCGGAACTGTTTTACCAGGACCGGGAGTTTTACTGCTGCGCACTGGAAATAGAGGGCCAGAATTCCTTCCGGGATTATTTCTACGAATCTACCATGCCGATCATGAATCTGTTTATGCAGAATCTGGGAAGCGAAGAAGAACAGATCCATATCAATCAGAGATACATGTCCGATGCTTTTCTTTCCATCCTGCATCGCTGGCTGAAAAGCGGTTACGAGCAGGATCCTGACGTATTTGTCAGCAATCTGAAACTGATCATCTCCAATTTGAGTGCACGGGTCTCCGGGCTGTGACTTCCTGCGTGTGTCTTCAGCCGCCTGTCAGAGGTTTTTTTCAGCTGGAAGAGCGATGCTGAGCAGCTGTTCCAGAGAGACTGTATGGCGGAAATCGGTTATGATTTCGCGGGAGGTCCTGAGATCTCCGGACTCCAGTATTTCAAAATAACAGCCGCTTTCTTTTTCGCTGCGCATCCTGTCTATGGCGGCGATATCACCGACCTGATCAAAGAGCAGCAGCGGATGCTGCGGATGCATCCGGCTTGTCCGGCAGTATTTTGCAACACGCGTCATGTTTTTCGGACTGCATGTATCATCGGCGACCAGTACGGCAATGGGAAATTCATAAGACAGAAATTCTTTGATCCGTTTGTCTTCCGCCCAGGAGGCGGCGCTATGATCGTCATAAAAACCATAGCCGCCGAAAAAGATTTTTCTTTTGCGCAGAGACTCTGTATTGGGTGCAGTAAAGGGACTGTCTGTATGCAGCAGGAAGAAAGCAGAAGAACAGTGCTGCATGTTTTCCAGATGCAGCGGGGTAAGCTTCTGATCCGGCAGCATGAAAAAGAAAGCACAGTCTGAGTTGTGATTGACAATATCGAGCAGGCTGTTCAGAGAAAGCAGGGAGCCCTCGAGACGGATTGAAAAACAGTAAATCCCCAAAGGTTTTGCCTGCGTAATAATGTTTTCTACTTCTGAAACGGACATGCTGTTCGGAATGGATGGGTTGATCCGGATCGAAATGAGCCAGGGAGTCCGGTAGGGGCGGCCCTCCGCTGTACTGCGGTCAATTTTTCCTCCTATATTCAGCCCGTTATATCCAAGGTTGATACCGAAGGTTTTCAGCGAACGTTTTTCTGTATGCCGCAGAATGCGTTCTATAGCTGTATAGTAGGGACTGTCGTCATTGTGAAGAAGATCCTGGACAAGCGCATAGACCTCATCGGTGAACCGGCCTTTATTGAACAGGCGTCCCAGGTCGGTAAGCTTGCGGATACTGCGTTTGGGGTCCTCGTCGATTTCACGGAGACTGCGGTCTACCGTAGAGTCTATGATCGCACGTGTGATCGGATTTGGCATAAGCTGATTTCGGAATGCCATATACGTACCTCCCGGAAATACTCTGTTTTAAAACTGGCTGGTATTGTGTCAGACAGTATTGTGTCAGACAGTATCGGTTTCCTTTTTATACTATATCGCCGGATATGCAGGAATTACATGGTCAGTATTCCGGAAGTGTCTGACAGGGTCATTGACGCAGCAGACCCAATCATCGTACAATGAGCAGCGTAGGTATTCAGCAAGGATACAGACAGTTGAGGTATCAGGCAAGGATACAAATGATCGAGGCATTGAGAAAAAACACAGACAATTGATTTGCAGGAGGACTTTGGCATGACAATCATGGCTGATTTGTTTCTGACATTTGCAAAGATCGGGGTGATGACCTTTGGCGGAGGATATGCCATGCTTCCGATCATGCAGCGGGAGCTGGTGGAAAACAAAGGCTGGGCTACGGAAGACCAGCTGGCGGATTATTATGCCGTAGGGCAGTGTACACCCGGTATTATTGCCGTGAATACGGCAACCTTTGTAGGATCATCCGAGGCAGGCGTTTTAGGCGGCATATGTGCTACGCTGGGTGTTGTGTTTCCTTCCCTGGTGATCATTATTATCATTGCCGCATTTCTGCGCAGCTTTATGCATCTGGAAGTGGTGGCGCATGCTTTCAACGGCGTGCGTGCCGGCGTGACGGCGCTGATCCTTTCGAGTGTCATCCGGCTGTTCCGGGGCGCTGTTAAAGATACGCCGACGAGAGTGCTGTATGTTGTCGTATTGCTGCTGGCCGCACTCGGGAACTTTGTGACGCTGCCGGCTTCTCTTTCCGGCGGAGTAAAGATGCTGTGGGATGTTATCACCTCTCCGGTCTTTTTGGTGATCGCTGCCGGGGCGGCGGGTTTCCTGATCCGGAATCGGAAAGGAGGAAATAAGGCATGATATATCTGCGTCTGTTCTTTGAATTCTGTAAGATCGGTCTGTTTTCGGTTGGCGGCGGGCTGGCCACCATTCCCTTTTTGACTGAGCTGGGGAAACGAACCGGCTGGTTTACTTCCGGTCAGCTGGCGGATATGATCGCTGTTTCCGAATCCACGCCGGGGCCGATGGGAGTAAACATGGCGACGTATGCCGGGTTTACGACAGCGGGCATTCCCGGAGCCGTTATGGCGACACTCGGACTCGTGTTTCCTTCGATCGTGATCATTCTGATCATAGCGCAGTTCCTGCAGAAATTCCGGGAGTCTAAAGCAGTGGATGCCGTCTTTTATGGCCTGCGGGCTGCATCTGTTGCTCTGATCACAGCAGCCATGCTGCAGGTTGCCCGGATCGCCCTGCTGAATCATGCGATGCCGGATGGCAGCACACAGCTGTTTTACTGGCCTGCGATCATCCTGGCAGCGGCTGTGTTTATCTGTGTGCAGTTCACGCCGCTGAAGAAATGGCATCCGATCGTCTTTATTGCTATTTCAGCAGTCATAGGTATTCTGATCGGGGGTTAAGAGAGGCTGTCTTCTTATCAGATTAACACAGCCATGTAAATTGGATTTTATGTATTGTATACATGAAAATACATAGTGTATAATAAAAGCGTGATTCTGTGTACATGGTGGTAGGATGAAGACAGCAATTGTAACAGATACAAACAGCAGTATGACTGTGGCTGAAGGCGAAGACAGGGGTATTTATGTTCTTCCCATGCCGGTCATCATAGAGGGGAAAACCTATCTGGAAGGTGAAAACGTGACCTATACAGAGGTTTTTCAGGCTATGGCCGGCCAAAAGCAGGTTTCCACTTCGCAGCCTTCTCCCGGAGAAGTCTATGATCTCTGGACGCATGTGCTGAACAAGGGCTACGATGAACTTGTTTATATTCCCATGTCCAGCGGTCTCAGCAGCTCATATCATACGGCCGAATGTCTGGCTGAAGATTTTAACGGCAAGGTAAAGGTCGTCGATAATCACAGAATCTCACTTACACTGTATGAATCGATCCTGGATGCCAAGGAAATGGCGGATGACGGGTGCGATGCGGAAACCATTAAGAAAAGAATGGAAGAGCATGCATTCGACACGACGATCTATATTACGGTAGATTCCATCGAGCATCTGAAACGGAGCGGCCGGATCACGGCTGCCGGTGCTGCACTTGCTGCATTCTTTAAGATCCGTCCTGTTCTGACGATCCAGGGCGAAAGATTGGATGCGCATGCCAAAGTCCGGGGCATACTGGCTGCAGAGCGGCGTATGCTGGAAGCGACCAGACATGATCTAAATGCACGTTTTGCGTCAAGACCTAAGAAAAAAACACTGGTCGGAGCAGCAGGGACGCTGGTCAACGAGGCGGATATCGAAAGATGGAGTGAAAAGGTAAAAGCAGCCTTTCCCGGTTATCCGTTTTTATACCATCCGCTTTCCTGCAGCATTGCCTGTCACACAGGCCCCAACGCAATCGGAACAGGATTCGTCTGTATGGACAGAAACAATTGGTAACAGTATAAAAATAAGTAACAGAGAAAATGCAGGTAACACAATAAAGATCGGTAACAGAAAAAGATAAGGAGGAACCGACCAATGGATGACATCAGAAGACCGGATGACATGGCGCGTATTACAACAGAAGCAGATGCCCAGGCATACATTGAGGAGCAGATAGCGCTGGTCCGGGAACAGGTAGGCGATAAAAAAGTATTACTGGCACTTTCCGGCGGTGTGGATTCTTCCGTTGTAGCGGCACTGCTCATCAAGGCGATCGGTCAGCAGCTTACCTGTGTCCATGTGAACCACGGCCTGCTGCGCAAAGGAGAACCGGAACAGGTAATCCAGGTATTCCGTGATGAGATGAAGGCTAATCTCATTTATGTGGATGCGGTGGACCGCTTCCTGGACAAGCTGGCAGAAGTGGACGATCCCGAAACCAAAAGACATATCATCGGGAATGAGTTTATAGAAGTCTTTGCAGAAGAAGCACGGAAACTGGACGGCATTGAGTTTCTTGCACAGGGAACGATCTGGCCGGATATACTGGAAAGCGAAGCCGGTATAAAGGCACATCATAATGCAGGCGGCCTTCCGGAAGATATGCAGTTTGAACTGGTCGAGCCGGTGCGTATCCTGTTTAAGGATGAGGTGCGTGTGGTCGGAAAGGCGCTTGGCCTTCCGGACAATATGGTATACCGTCAGCCGTTCCCGGGTCCGGGCCTGGGTGTTCGCTGTCCGGGTGCTATTACACGTGACCGCCTGGAAGCGGTTCGCGAATCCGATGCGATCCTCCGTGAGGAGTTTGAAAAGAACGGACTGGCCGGAAAAGTCTGGCAGTATTTCACTGTCGTTCCGGATTTCAAATCCACCGGTGTTACCGACGGTAAGCGGACGTTCAACTGGCCCTGTATTATCCGTGCCATAAACACGACCGATGTCATGGAGGTTACCGTAGAGCATTTACCGGCGGAACTGATCGATCATCTGGTACAGCGGATCACCACAGAGGTGCCGGGCATCAACCGCGTTCTGTTTGATTACACACCAAAACCCCCGGCAACAGTGGAGTACGAATAATACCAAATGTTCCGTGACAACCTCGTTGGTCAGATAAATGACATCATCGTTGAGCACCTGAGAGAGACCAACTGAGGACAAAAGAATATTGAATTGTGAAGCAGCAGAGGGGGTGTCCCACTGCTGCTTCACTTGTCTAAAGCCCGGTCGTTCTGTTTCTCTGGTGTTGCGGCAAAAGAGTAATACTATTACAATATAAACAGCAGCCGACAGTCTTCGGTTTTCAGGATCGAAACAATGTGATCCCGGAGGTTCAGGAATGAAGTATAAGACAAGAGGCATGTCTTCGCCGAATAACAAGGCAAGGGTCTATTTTACTTGCCATCCGGATGACTTTGGCAAACACTTTCAACGGATCACCGATGCTATTCTCAATGAGCAGAATTGTGCCATATGGTATATGGATCCGGATGAAGCTATTGACGAAGGATCGTATTGTGAAGAACTCGAACGGATGCAGCTGTTTGTTTTGCCAGTAACGAGGGCTTTTCTGGAGACGGAAAACAGAGCCAGGAACATGGACTACGCGTACGCGGCAGAGCATCATAAGCCGGTTTTGCCTGTGATGGTGGAATCCGGGCTTGCAGCGGAATTCAGCAGGATCTGCGGCGACAGGCATATCGTGGATGAGACGTCCCATGACAGTACGGCAAGGACATATGAGGAGAGGCTTTCGGAATTCCTCAGAACGGTCCTGATCGGAGATGAGTAGGCGGAAAAGATCCGCCGTGCGTTCGACACCTATATTTTCTTGAGCTATCGTAAAAAAGACCGGGTATATGCAAATGAGCTGATGAAGCTGATCCATAAAAATGATTTTTGCCGGGATATAGCGATCTGGTATGACGAATTTCTGATTCCGGGCGAGTCATTCAACAATGCGATCCGTGACGCGCTCACGAAAAGCCCGCTGTTTGCTCTGAATGTTACACCGTCCCTTTTGCAGTACAATGACGAGGGGAAGCCGAACTATGTAATGGAAACGGAATTCCCTATGGCTGTGAGATCCGGGAAGATCATTTTGCCGTTTGAAATGGTAAAGACAGACAGGGAAAAGATGGCGATCTCTTTTAAGGGCCTTCGTATCGACAGCATGATCGATCCTGGTAATGCGGCAGAGATGGAACGCGCCCGCAAAATGCCATCAAGGCCATAGCGTTGTCGGGTAAAGAGAAAGACACTGCACACGATTTTTTCATCGGGCTGGCCTATCTCGGAGGCATCGATGTAGAAATTGATACGGACCGGGCTCTGGAACTCATCACGGATGCGGCCCGGAAGGGCCTTCCCGAAGCGATCGAGAAGCTTTCGGATATGTATTACTACGGGGATGTGGTGGCGCTTGACCGGGATAAGGCTCTTTACTGGAAAAGAATGCTTGCCGACAAGAGGCTTTCGATCTGGAAGGAGGAACCTTCTGACGAAAATGGGACGGCATATGGCAGATCGCTGACAAGACTGGCAAATCTGCTTCTTGAGATGAGACAGCTGGAGAGTTCTGTCGATGTCTGTGACCAGATCACTTCTTTCTGTGTGGATATGCAGCATGAAAAAGCCTGGGCTATGTCGGCAATGTCATGGGCTTATAACAAAAAAGGGGAACTATACCGGCTTCTCGGAAGATACGACGAGGCAGAGGCATATCTTTCCAAAGATATAGAAGTACTCAGCCAGATCGTCGAAGCTTATCCGGATGATCTGGCAGCCAGGCGTAAGCTGGGTGTAGCCCTGAACAATGCGGGGCGGACAATACAGCTCCGGGGAGCACCCGAGGAAGCGGTTCCTGTCTTCCGAAAGGCGCTTACGCTGTTTGAGTCCATCGATCAGAGTATGGTTATAGGGTATCCGGCTGTAACACCAACAAAGAAATCTTCACGCCGGGAGAACGTTGAAACCTGGCTGTAGAGAAAGTATGAATGAAACTGTTATATAGAAAACCGGCATCATGTTTATCCAGAAACGTATATCTCTTGAGGGGAGGATGTTTTGAAACAGAAACTGCTGAAACGTTTTTTAAGATATGTAAAGGTATATACACCAAGCAATGCAGACAGCGGGACGTCTCCGTCGACTCCGTGTCAGTTTGATCTTGCCCATATGCTGGAAAAGGAAATGAAAGCAATAGGCATCCGTGATGTATATGTTGATGAGAATTGTTATGTGTATGGTTCCATACTGGCTTCAGAAGGATGTGAATCCTTGCCTTCCATTGGATTCATTGCCCATATGGATACCGTATCGGATTGCTGCGGCAAACCGGTCATTCCATTAGTACATACGGATTATAACGGAGAAGATCTTTCTCTTCCTGAAGGCGGGACTGTGATCCGCGTGAAGGATTTTCCGCATCTGAAACAAATGAAGGGCCGCACTCTGGTCACTTCCGACGGGTCCACCATCCTCGGAGCCGATGATAAAGCCGGTATAGCTGAGATCATGACGATGGCCGAGGAGATCATAAAGCAGGATTTTTCTCATGGCCGGATTTGTATTGCTTTTACTCCGGATGAAGAGATCGGTTCAGGCGCAGATCTGCTGGATCTGCAAAGACTGGGGGCTGATTTCGCCTATACGGCAGACGGGGATCTGGAAGGCACATTGGAATATGAAACCTTTAATGCTGCTTCTGCAAAGATCACAGTGAAAGGGATCAATGTACATCCGGGAAGCGCCAAAGACATCATGGTGAACAGCGCCGCTGTTGCCTGTGAACTGCAGGGCATGCTGCCTGAGATGGAACAGCCTGCCTTTACAGAAGGATATGAAGGATTCTTTCATCTGACGTATATTTCAGGTGAAGTGGAGAAAACCGACATGCATTATATTATCCGGGATCATGACAGGACCCGGTTTGAAGAAAGAAAGAGGCTGCTCCTCTCTGTTTGTGACACGCTCAATGAGAAATACGGGAAAGATACGGTTACCGCTGCCATATCCGATACGTATTATAATATGGCAGAGATCCTGAAAGACCATATGCATCTGGTTGAAAGGGCTGAAAAAGCCATCCGGCTGACAGGACTCGAACCGCACATCACACCTGTTCGCGGCGGTACAGACGGCTCCAGGCTCAGCTTCCGGGGGCTCCCATGTCCGAACCTTGGAACCGGCGGTGCAGGATTTCACGGACCATATGAACATATCTCTCTTGAAGGTATGGAACTGGTCGTACGAGAGATGATACAGATCATACAAGGATAAAATGATTTTGGGAGGACTCTGTTATGGCATTTCAGATCCACAGGTATCATCATCCTGATTTTTCACAGGATATGTTTGTACGGTCTCCGGATGCAGCAGTCATGGATGCGCCTAAAGACGGTGTGGCTCCGGAACTTTTTCACAGCACATCTATGTATCCGGAATACTTCAAGATCAGCGGAAGATGGATACTGGCGGAAGAAAGCCGCATGGACTCCTGTGTAGTTCTGCGGGATCATGATGTCCTGCAGGTTGTGGAGCCGAGAAATCTGAAAAAAGGCGACCGGGTGATCATCGGCCGGACAGAAAGAGCTGAAGAAGGTATCTACATGCACTGCGGCGGATTTGAAAACGAAGAAGAGGGCATAGACGATCATTTTGTGTTCCGCCAGGGAAGGAGCAGGGAGACGTCATATGCTCGGGATTATGACCGCCTGTTTGATCTGCTCCGGTATGAAAAAGAACACGGGAATATCCTGTGGGTCATGGGTCCGGCTTTTTCCTTTGATGCGGATGCACGGAATGCGATGAGTGCGCTTATCGAAAACGGATTTGCCGATGGTCTGATGGCCGGCAACGCTCTTGCCACACATGATCTGGA
>JAIKYQ010000007.1 GCA_024683035.1 Eubacterium sp. | reverse complement strand
CACCAGCACGTAGTCCTGCAGCTCTTCCGGCAGCAGCATCAGAAGACAGTTGAAGTTGAGATTTCCTTTTGCGGAACAGCTGCCCCAACGGGTCTTCTGGGCCCGGATCGTGATCCTGCCGTACCGGACACCCATCTGTTCCGCATAGCGCGCAGCCCGGGGCGGCAGTACTTCGGCAGCCTGCCGGGCAAGGATCCGCAGTTCCTGCTCTGTAAACGGCGCTCCTGCCGGCGTCTTCATCCGACTCTGTCTCTCTTCTGCCTGTTCCAGCTTTTTCAGGATCCAGTTCTGATTCTGCCGGACAAAACGCCGGATCTGCAGGGCAGAACAAAAACGGGGCGCCCGGATCCGGATCGTTCCGTCCGGGCGCACCTCGATCGCCAGTGTTTTACGGCTGCTGCGGATAACTTCCGCCGCAGCCAGTCTGTTTTCCAGTTCAGTCTGTGTGATCAATCCGTTACCACTTCATATGGGCGACAGCTGCTTTTTCCGCCGCCAGTGCGGCACGGTAATGCTCCATGAAGACCTCGAATCCGGCAATTTCTTCTTCCGTCGGTGCCAGTGTCGTGCCGTTCATGCCGGCGAAGATCCGGTTGTTCAGGAATTCTCCCAGTGTTTCCTTACTTCCGTTCAGCTTTTCAGCCGTATAGGCTGCCAGCAGGGCAATACCCCAGGCACCGCCTTCACTGGCTGTATCCATCACGGTGACCGGCGCGCCGACCGCCGCTGCCAGAGCACGCTGTCCGACTTCCGGTGTTTTGAAGAAGCCGCCGTGTCCCAGAATGCTGTCGATCCTGACATTTTCCGCCTTCAGGATATCCATACCCAGCTTGACTACGCCGAGCGCCGCATACAGATGTGTTTTCATAAAGTTGGCCAGGCTGGTCTTGCTGTCCGGCATACGCACAAACAGCGGACGTCCTTCGTTGACGCCGGTCATGCTTTCCCCGGCATCATAGTTGAAGGCCACCATGCCGCCGCAGTCCGCATCGCCTGTCAGCGAATGGCGATACAGCTTCTCGAAGGTATCTCCCATGTTTCCGCCTGCGCCGAGCAGTCCGGCAAATTCATGGAACAGGCCGACCCAGGTGTTCAGATCCGTTGTGCCGTTGTTGGAATGAGCCATGGCCACCGGCGAACCGTCCGGGGTTGTTACCATATCGATCTCGCGGTAGACCTTGCTGAGGCGCTTCTCCAGCACGATCATGGCAAAGAAGCTGGTCCCGGCGGAAACGTTGCCGGTCCTCTTGTCCACGGAATTGGTTGCGACCATCCCGGTACCCGCGTCGCCTTCCGGCGGGCAGAACGGGATCCCCGGCTGCAGATTGCCGGAATCATCCAGAAGCGCTGCCCCTTCGGCTGTCAGCACGCCGGCCTGCTCACCAGCCACCAGCACCTTCGGGAAGATCTCACGCAGCTTCCAGGTATAACCTTTGGAAGCAGCCAGCGCGTCAAATTTCTGTACCATCGTCTCATCGAAATCGAGTTTGTCGGAATCGATGGGGAACATACCGGATGCATCGTCGATCCCGACGACCTTTTCTCCGGTCAGCAGATAGTGGAGATACGAACTCAGAAGCGTTACAAAAGCATAGTGCTGCACATGCTCCTCGTTATCCAGCATACACTGATAGACATGGGCAATCGTCCAGCGCAGCGGAATATTGAAATCAAACAGTTCCGTTAAAGCGTCTGCCGCATCCTGTGTGTTGGTATTGCGCCACGTCTGGAAACGGCTCAGCAGCTTTCCGTCTGCATCGAAGGGCATATAGCCGTGCATCATGGCGCTGACACCCATGGCCTTGAATGATTTCAGGGTCACACCGTACGTTTTTTCCACCTCTTCACGCAGGGAAGCATAGCAGCCCTTCACACCGTCGTGGATCTGCTCCAGACTGTAAGTCCAGATCCCGTCGATCAGGGAGTTCTCCCAGTCATAGCTGCCGATCGCCAGTACCGTACCGCTGTCGTCTGTCAGTACCGCTTTGATCCTTGTGGAACCCAGCTCCATCCCGAAGATCGCCTGTCCGTTTGCAATAATCTCTTTTGCGTTCATTCTTCACTCCTTTTCTGCAGGTTTTTCAGTTGCCGTATATCTGTATACTTATCACCGCCGGTGTCCTGTTTCCAGTTTTCTGCCGTTCAGCAGAGCAGAGACCAGTGTGTCCTGTCCGTCATAGACCAGTTTCAGGGAAAAGAAGGGAGCCTCCTCGGCCAGAAGCCGCAGAAAGATCTTATCCCCCTCCCAGATGTTCAGCTTTTCGATCTCACAGATTGGCACCCATTCCAGCTGTCCTTCGTCGCATTCCGTCTGTTCACCCGTGAATCCGTCTGCCGTAAACAGATGCATATATTCCGTCACGCCGTTTCCCGATACAAATGTCACGATCCCGCGGAAACGCCAGGACGTCAGTGTATAGCCGGTTTCTTCCTTTACCTCGCGGAGTACGCATTCCTCAGGGCTCTCGTCCTCTTCAAAATGTCCGCCGACACCGATCCATTTGTCCTTGTTGATGTCGTTCTTTTTTACCGTGCGGTGCAGCATCAGATAGCTGCCTTCCCGCTCCAGATAGCAGAGAGTGCTGAGGGAGGTCTGCGGCTGCATGGCATGTTCCTCTTTCATGACAGTTCCTGATAGGCATCTACGTTGATGGCTTCAAACGTACTCATCTGATTATACACCTGCAGAGCCATATCCAGCAACGGGAACAGGGCCACGGCACCCGTTCCTTCTCCCAGATGCATGCCGGCATCCAGAGCCGGCTTCATATCCAGTGCCTGCAGGATGCGGATGACCGCCGGTTCGTCAGAGATATGCGAAGGCAGCATGTATTCCCGGCACAGCGGTACCATTCTGGCCGCCGCCAGCGCTGCTGTGCAGGAGATGAATCCATCCGCCACAACAGGCAGGCCTTCTGCCGCCCCGCCCAGGAACAGACCGGTGAGCGCCGCAAGATCCAGACCGCCAACCTTTGCCAGCACATCGACCGGATCATCCGGATCCGGTTTATTGAGGGCTATCGCCCGCCGGATGGCATCTATTTTTTTGATCAGTCCTTCGTCCGACAGGCCGGCACCACGGCCGGCCGCCAGATCCGGCGGCAGATCCAGGAGGACCGATGCCACGGCCGCACTGGTCGTCGTATTGCCGATCCCCATTTCGCCGGAAGCCAGGATCTGATAGCCGGCTTTCTTCAATTCTGCCGCCTTCTCTATCCCGGCCGCGACAGCCGCTTCCGCTTCTTCCCGTGTCATGGCCGGGCCCTTTGTCATGTTCCGGGTGCCGTACATTGTTTTTCTTTTTTCTACCCGGGGCGTATCCACGGCCATGCCCACGTCCACCGGATACAGGTCAACGCCGGCCGCTTTACACATGATCGCAGCGCTGGTATGGCCGTCACAGAAGTTTTCCGCCACGATCGCCGTCACTTCCTGCCCGGTCTGCGTGACGCCTTCTTCCACGACGCCGTTGTCGGCGCACATGACCACCAGGGCCTTTTTATCGATACTCACCCGGTCCGACCGCCCGATCCCTGCCAGGGCGATCACCAGATCTTCCAGTTTGCCCAGGCTGTGCAACGGCTTGGCAATGCTGTTCCATCGTGCCTGTGCCCTTTTCATCGCCTCCGGGTCTGCCGGCCGGATTTTCTCTGTTGCTTTTTGAATTGTCTCTTCAGGCCTCATGCTGTCTGTTTTATCCTTCTCAAATCTGCTCCTGCGCGATCTGTTCGTCTGACGCTTTTCAGATTCTTTTATTGTACCATCTATTCCCGCTTCTATCATTATCATTTTCAAAAGCACTTCGCCTGATTTTGCAAAACGGCTGACCTTGCGGGATACTCGAACTTATGTGTTTTCCGGATTCAGGTAAATGGACAGCAGCAGCCGGAATCGCTCTTCCGGATCACGGAGATCGACCCCCGTGATCTCCCCGATCCTGTCCAGCCGGTACAGGAGTGTACTCCGATGGATAAACAGTTCCCTGGCCGCCGCGGTATGGCTGCAATTCTCCTGAAGGAACACCTGCAGTGTGCGTTCCAGTTCTGCCTCATGTTCACGGTCATAGGCTTCCAGCTGCCGTATAGCCGGATGCACCCATGCCGGCAGGGCATGCTCCCGCAGCACGCGGCCAAGATAGGGAAGCATCATATCCGCAAACCTGCAGATGCGTTTTCCCGACACGCCGGTTTTTCCGGCATACAGCGCAGCCGTCCGCGCTGTATCCGCTTCCTGTTTCAGGTTCCGGATATCCTGAAAGCTCCCGCTTTCCCCGGCAAAACAGGAGATTTCGTCCAGAAACCGTTCCAGTGTGTCCCGCACATCTTTTTCCTGATTCAGGGCATAATTGACCAGCAGCACCAGATCCATGTCCTCCCGGAGTACGAAAGCATCCGGAAAGAGGACCTCCAGCCTTCTGGCCGCAGTATCAGGCGGGACCGGCAGCTCCGGAGACAGCCGGATCACAAAAACCTGCTTCCTGTCTGCATCCATCCAGCCAAAGGCGCGCAGCCTGTCCCGGACCCCGGCATCCGCCTGCGCCGTACCGTGCAGGATCTCCAGAAACATGCCGGCTTTCTTAGACTGCTCCTCAGAGCTTTCGTTTTTTATGAACCAGCGTTCCATGATCCGTGCGGCACAGTCCAGCAGATCCCGCTCTCCATCTGAAAAATCAAAGGTTTCCTTACAGGCAACCAGCCATCCTTCATGATGCCCGTTGGCAAACAGATTGGCAACACAGGCGGTTCCCAGTCCCGGCACCTCCGTCAGATACGGCGCTATGCCGTGCATCCGGATCTTCGGCTCGGCATTGATCTTCTTCAATACGTCAACCGGCATCAAGTGCTGCCCGATCATCGAATGAAGTCCGACATGGCTTCTGGCTATTTCCTCTGCTCCGGCTGTTTCCCGCATATAAAACCCGGCATCGGCCAGAATCAGAAAATAGCCTGTCATACCAGACAGGTATTCCAGCAGTTCTTTTGCCGTACACCCCCCGTCGATCAGCTCCGCTGCCGTATCCTCCGCATTCTGAAAATACTCGAAAATATCCAGGATCTCATTGAATACCTCATTGGTATCATCCGCATGCAGGACCAGGATGTCATTTTCATTGGAACACACGATCTTCCCCTGTTCCATAGGCATCAGATAGACAGTAGAAGCCGTATACCGGAGATTCTCCGAAAACAGCCTGACCGACTGCAGATGTCTCTCATTCTTCCGTATGTCCGGTTCCGGGTCATACTGCCGCAGCCTGTCTGCCAGCATCTGCATACTCAAGCGCATGAAGCGGCTTCCTTTCTCCTACAATCTGTAGGAATATAACATTCTGTTATTCTAGTTATTTCACTATATCACAGGATTTTTAATGCTACAAGAAGACGATATACTATATATGATACATCTGACACATCCTTTTGCCGTCCGGCAAACCGCACACATACTGCATATCGTATGAAAAGGAGGCTGCCCTTATGAATTCCATGGAAAAGTTTATGAAAATGCTGAGCCTGACACCCTATCAGGACCGCACGGAAATCCCGGTATTCCCCATGATGCTCACGACTTATGGTGCCCTGTCCGGCATTTCGCAGAAAGAGACCATCGAAAGCGAAGACAAATGGCTGGAAGCCATGGAAAAGGCTTTTGCCATTATAGGCCGTCCGGATGTCGTCATGCCGATGTGCCCGCGTGATACGATCTTTGTCATGGGACTGCCCGCCCGGATCCCCGGCAAGGATCTGGATGACAATGCTCTGTACCAGTTTGTGGAAACCCCATTCTTTGATGATCCGTCTGAATATCAGAAGATCCTGCAGATGGGCTGGCAGGCCTGGCAGGGCATGTATATGTGCCAGATCCAGAACCCGCCTTTCACCAGCCCCGATCAGCTGATGCAGCGTTACGGCCTGATGGGCGCGACACTGGGCAAGACACTCGGCTACATGTACAGCCACGGCCTTGTCCCGATCTTCGAAACCGCGACAGCTCCCATCTTTGATACACTGTCCATGGCCCGTTCCATGGCGGAATTCCTGTTCGATCTGATGGACGACCCGGATCCGATCATGGATATCGTCAATAAATATCAGGCAGCTGCCGACGAAGCGACCATCGGCATGGTCAAAGCAAACGGCGGTACCCGCGTCGGCTGTTTCGCCATGCGTTCTTCCGCCACCTTCCTTTCTCCGGATATGTTTGAGGAATATGCATGGCCGGGTCTGAAAGGCATGATCGAACGCTTCCATGCCGCCGGTCTTCTTCTGGTCATCCATGCAGACGGCAACTGGACACCGATGCTGGAGTACTTT
>JAIKYQ010000204.1 GCA_024683035.1 Eubacterium sp. | reverse complement strand
GCATACACTGCTGCTGCAAGAGGAAAAAAGCGGGCAGCGGTATGTGTGCAAGGTGCCGGATTCGCAGGAAGCAGAACCGCATGTACAGAGAATGGTGAGCTGCGGAGAGAAGCTGGAAGCATATTATGATCCGGAACAGCTTCGGATCAACCGGTGTGTTTTTTCCAACGGAAAAGTCCGGATGGCGTATCTGGCAGGAGAAACGCTGGAAGAGAAGATCGACCGGACAGTTGCCGAAAAAGGACCGGAGGCGGCTGCCTCCCTGATCCGGCAATTCTTCGCGCGTACCCAGCCGGACAAGGGCCTGCAGCCGTTTGCAGAGACAGAGGATTTTCGTACTTTTTTTGGCAGCCATCCGGTACTGGCGGGTCTGCCGGCGCTTCCGACAGCCGGCCTGGATCTGCTGTTTTCCCATGTGATCGTTCGGGAAGACGGCTGGTATCTGAATGAATACGAGTGGACATGCTTTTTCCCGGTGCCGGTGGAATTCCTGCGATACCACGCGCGAAACGCGTTTCTTGCAGGCGGCATCGGCCGGGAATGGGCAGAGGAAACCGGGGCAGAGGTTTGGGAAATAGAGCCCCAAAGACTCCCTGTCTGGGAGGCGATGGAGCAGGCTTTTCAGGAATATGTCTGCGGAGACTGCATCCCCCTTCAGAAACTATACGGGCAGCTTTCTCCCGGTGTCGTGGATCTGCCGGCGCTGGAAGCATTGGACCGCCAGATCAGGATGCAGCAGGCGCAGACGGCACCCCAGGGATCCCCGGCTGCAGAGAGTACAGGCCAAAACAGCCTGCTGCGCAGAGCATACAGGAAGCTTCGCCGTACACTGCATTGAATCAATAAGGGAAGCATGTGTGAGTGAACTATATCAAACTTCGGAACTGAGAACGAATATTCTGCGAGTCCTGTCGTTTACAGGATCGGAACGAGTGCTGGAGGTCGGCGCAGGCAGTCCGGTTCTGACGGCATTTCTGGCGGCGCATGCGAAAGAGATAGTCTGTCTGGATGATCAGGCGGAGCGGATCGAAGAAAGCGCCCGGCAAAACGCAGTGCAGGCGAAGATCCGCTATGTCTGCCAGACGGTCACAGAATATTCCGATGCAGAACAGTTCGATCTGGTCTTGTTGGCGGATGTCGATCAGCCGGCACTTTCAGACTGGGCCGGACTGTTGGATTTATGGACAAAACCGGAAGGGAAGGTTCTGCTGGCGGTGGAAAACCCGTACGGACTGCGCGGCTTTTCCGGATGCAGGGAAGAGCAGGGTGCCTCTGTGTGGGGACAGCAGACGATGCGGATCCGGTCTTTGCAGCAGTGTGCCGAGCTGTTCAGGAAAGCCGGCTTTTCTTCTGTACAGACGTATTATCCCTATCCGGATCACCTGTATACGGCGGCAATCTATTCGGATGCCTGGCTGCCGAAGACGGAAGAACTGAAACCCAGCATGCGCAACTTCACTCAGCCTGCCGTTACGCTGTTTGATGAGCAGACGGCTTTCGGGCAGATCCTGGAGGAAGGAAACTTCCCGCTGTTCAGTAATGCCTATCTGCTGCTGGCATCCCGAAAGGCGCCTGTATCGGATCGGCCTTTGTATGTGAAGTGTTCCAATGACCGTGCTCCGGAAAGAGCCATCATCACCCGGATCATGGAAAAACCGGACGGAAGCCGGTATGTGGAAAAGCTGCCTGCCGGAAAAGAGGCAGAACCGCATGTGTTCCGGCTGGCCGAGCAGTACCGCCGCCTGTGCCCGATCTATGAAAAAGCGGGCCTTATGCCGAATGTCTGCGAGAAAACGGAAGCGGGCATGCGGTTTGCCTGGGTGGAAGGCAAAACACTGGCCGAAGAACGTGAGGAGCTGAGAAAAAAAGGAAAGAAGGCGGAAGCCGATACCCTATTGGCGGATTATCTGGATCAGGTGCAGCTTCTGGCCGGCGGCCCGTTTACCAGGACACCGGCGTTCTGTGAAGTGTTTGGGGATGTTTCTGTGCCGGAAGGAATGCCGTCATCCCTCGATGGCAATATCGATCTGCTGCCGCACAATATCCTGCAGGCAGACGGCAGGCAGGTCATCGATTATGAATGGACGTTCCCGTTCCCTGTACCGCTGCGGTTTGTCCTGTACCGGATCCTCTATTATGACTTGCATGCACGCGGGGAGGAGCAGACAGATCCGGAGGGCCTGTATACCCGTTACGGTTTTACAGAAGAGGAACGGGCATTGTATGCGGTTATGGAACAGCACTTCCAGCAGTGGCTGCTGGGTGGAAAACGGACGATCGACGACAGCTATCTGGAAGAGTCTCCCGGCCGGTTTTCGCTGGAGGAAACCCGGGAACTGGTGGACTGGGAGGCCGGCCGCACCTGGATGCGGGTCTTTTTGGACGGGGTTTGTATCCGAAAAGAAAACCTGAGGGGGAAAAAGCAGGTCCATACTGCCGTAACGGTTGCATCAGATGTTTCAGAACTATACATACAGCCTTTTGCAGGTACGGGAATTCTGGCAGGTATCCGTATACAGGATCGGGAAGGACGGGATATCCCCTGGCAGCCGCAGGACGGACTAAAACTTGACAGAGACCGGTTCGGCTTTTATGGCAGAGAACCGCAGATCCGTATCGAAACAGCGGGACTGGCCGGAAAAGAACTGACGGTTTCCTGGCAGATCATCTCGCTGACTGAAACAGACACGGCCGTATACTGCCTGCAGTTCCTGGAAGCACAGATGCAGCGGGGCGGGGTCAGGCAGCTGACACGGTTGTATGAATACTTTGGCGGAAACCGAAACCACGGGAAGAGGTAAACGAGGGTGCCGTATTATCTGAGAAAAGCAATAGAGAACACCAAGAATTACGGCCTGGCAGATACGGTGCAAAGAGCCTGCCGGGTTTTGAAAAACCCGACAGCCAGCTGGAAGGGGATACGTCTGCGAGAAGCACGGCAGAAACAATACGGCTTGCAGATGCTGCAGGAAAGGCAGCAGAAAGCCGGCCGGGGAGAACGGGAATGGCCGGAAGCTTTTACCGATGCCCAGACACCGCTGTTCAGCGTACTGGTTCCCCTGTATGAGACGGATGAGCATTTTCTGGATGAGCTGATCCGCTCGCTTAAGGAACAGACCTTTCCCGGCTGGGAGGTATGCTTTTCCGACGGGAGTAAAGACAGCTCCCGGCTGCAGCGGATACTTGATCCGTACAGGGAGAAAGATCCGCGGATCCGGTATGTTGCAGACAGGCCGGGCCCGCTGGGGATCTCGCTCAACACAAATCAGGCCTTTTCCATAGCAAAAGGCACTTTTATTGTGCTGGGAGATCATGACGATCTGTTTGAGGCGGACGCGCTGGCTGCCTGTGCGGAACAGCTGGAAAAGGATCCGCAGATCGATGTGTTCTATACAGATGAGGACAAGACAGATGAGACGGGCAGGCGCTTCTTTGATCCCGTCTGCAAACCGGCCCTGAACTGGCCGCTGCTGCACAGCTGCAACTATATCACCCACATGTTTGTGGTGCGCAGAACGATTGCTGAGGAGGCAGGACTGTTCCGGGATGAATACAACGGGTCACAGGATTATGATTTTATCCTTCGCTGTCTGGAGAAGACAGACCGTGTTGTCCATATCCCGAAGGTTCTGTACCATTGGCGGATCAACAGTACTTCTACGGCCGGAAATCCCAAAGCCAAGCAATATGCCTATGATGCCGGCGCCCGGGCGCTGCAGTCTCATTACGAGCGGACCGGCATACCGGCCAGAACGGCCATGCTGGAGGATTTCGGATATTTTCAGACGATCTATGAAGACGGGAAAGAAGAGAATCCGCTGCTGTCTGTTGTGATACCGGATGCGCTGACGCGGAAAAGTATCCGGAACATGAAAAGACTGCTGGGTGAAAAAGAGCCGGAGCTGCGCTATGAGGTTTTGCTGACAGACTGGTCCGGCAACCGGCAACTGAGCCGCGGGATCGGAAAAGAAGGTCTGGAAGAACTGGAATCGGAGACCCAGATCAAATGTATACCGGGTTCTCCGGAGCAGAAGGACACCGATAATCTGTCTGCGTTCATCAACGCGGCAGCGGAACAGGCCAAAGGGGAGTATCTCTGCATTCTTTCGGCGCGGTGTATGGATGAAGAGGAAGGAGCGCTTTCTTCCATGCTGTATCTGCTGCACCATCAGGATGAAGTCGGGGCCGTCGGCCCTAAACTGCTCGGGGCAGACAGCGCCGTACGGCATGCCGGGATCATCCTG
>JAIKYQ010000155.1 GCA_024683035.1 Eubacterium sp. | reverse complement strand
GGGGCAGGACAGATACTTTGTGTTCCATGCCGGAAGCGCCTTTAACGGAAAGGGCGAGATCGTGACGAACGGGGGCAGGGTCCTGGGGATCACGGCACTCGGAAAGGATCTGAAGGAAGCCAGGGCCAATGCCTATAAGGCGGTGGAGTGGGTGGACTTTGACAACAAGTATTACCGCCATGATATCGGCAAAGCCATAGAAGAGTGGCAGGGCTGAAAACGGGATCTATACGGGGGACAAAACATGGCAGCAAAATGGCTGAAAGATACTGTTTTTTATGAGGTTTATCCGCAGTCCTTCAAGGATACGAACGCGGATGGGATCGGAGATATAAACGGGATTATCGAAAAGCTGGATTATGTAAAAAGCCTCGGATGCAACGCGATCTGGATCAATCCCTGCTACGACTCTCCCTTTAAGGATGCGGGCTATGATGTCCGCGATTACAAAAAAGTGGCGCCGCGCTACGGCACCAACGAGGACCTCTGCCGGCTTTTTGACGAAGCACATAAGAAGGGGATCCGCGTCCTCCTGGATCTGGTTCCCGGACACACGTCCGAGGAGCATCCCTGGTTTCGTGAAAGCCAGAAGGCAGCCAGAAATGAGTACTCTGACCGCTATATCTGGACGGATTCCTGCTTTCAGGGCGCGCCCGGTTTTCCTTATATCGGCGGAGAATGCGAACGCAGTGCCTGCTATATTCTGAACTTTTTCAAGTGCCAGCCGGCACTCAACTACGGGTTTTACAAAGTGACGGAGCTCTGGCAGAAGAGCACCCGCGACCCTGCGGCCATGGCAACCCGTGAAGCGATAAAAGATATCATGCGTTTCTGGCTTTCGCGCGGCTGCGACGGATTCCGCGTGGACATGGCCTCCTCGCTGGTCAAAAACGACGACGAAAAGAAGAGCGGCACAAGCGCGATCTGGAGAGATGTACGCCGTATGCTCGATCTGGAATTTTCTGACGCGGCCATGGTTGCGGAGTGGAGCAATCCTCCGCTGGCGCTGCGCGCAGGTTACGACATGGACTTCTGTCTGAATGTACCGGGTGGCGGCTATTCCACACTGATGCGCGACTACTGCAACCACGGCGGCAGCAGAAACGGTGATCGGAACGCGGAAGACCACAGTTACTTCAAAAAAGATGCCGGCGGCGATATGAACCGTTTTCTGGATCAGTATCTTGCCTGGTATGAAGATACAAAAGACTGGGGATATATCTCTCTTCTGACCTGCAATCACGATACGATACGTCCGGGCTACAATCTGGATACAGCGGAACTCAAGCTCGCCTATGCTTTCCTGTTTACCATGCCCGGCGTGCCGTTCCTGTATTACGGCGACGAGATCGGCATGAAGTATCTGGACATCCCCACCAAAGAGGGCGGCTACTTCCGGACCGGGTCCAGAACGCCCATGCAGTGGGACAACAGCGCCAATCTCGGTTTTTCCTCCGGGAAAGCCGGGGACCTCTATCTTCCGGTCGACCCCTCCGATGAGGCACCGACGGTTGCGGCCCAGGAAGAAGATCCCGACTCGCTTCTGAACACGGTGCGCAGGATCCTCGCTCTGCGCCATCAGGAGGAAGACCTGCAGGCAGACGCCGGCTTCCAGGTGGTCTGCAGCGATCCCGCCTGGCCTTTTGTCTATAGACGCGGCAGTCTTCTGTGTGTCGTAAATCCCTCAGGCGAAGCACAGAAAGCCCCGCTGCCGGCAGAGGCAGCCCCGACAGACGTACTGTTTGCAATTGGAAATGTTTCATTGGAAAACGGATCGCTTACGATCGGGGCACAGTCTTTTGCGGTTGTGAAATAGAAGAACAGCAGGACTCCCCGGCAACAGGATCCGCAATCCTGCCATAATGCAGTGATCGTCAGCATCCAAGCGCCACGTCCAGCGCCATCATCAGGCTGAAGCCGACGGCAAAGAACAAGACACCGATATTGGAATGTTTCCCGGAAGACATCTCCGGTATCAGCTCTTCCACGACCACGTACAACATGGCACCGGCCGCAAAGGATAAAAGATAGGGCATGGCAGGAACCACCAGACTGGCGATCAGTACGGTAATTCCACCAAAAACCGGCTCCACTGCTCCGGACAGAACGCCCAGCCAGAAAGACTTTGGTTTGCTTTTCCCCTCCGCAAAGAGCGGCATGGAAATGATCGCGCCTTCCGGAAAGTTCTGGATCGCAATTCCTAATGCCAGGGCCAGCGCACCGCCTGCCGTGATATTGGCTGAACCGGACAACAATCCGGCGTAGACAACACCTACTGCCATACCCTCCGGAATGTTATGAAGCGTTACGGCGAGGACCATCATCAAAGTTCGATTCAGCTGCACTTTAGGGCCTTCTGTCTGATCCGCCCGGTCGATACTCCTATGCAAATGCGGTATGATGTGATCCAGCAGAAGAAGGAAAAGAATGCCCAGCCAAAAACCAATAAATGCCGGAAGGAATGCCCATCTGCCTCTCTCAGCCGACTGTTCAATCGCAGGGATGATCAGACTCCAGATAGACGCTGCTACCATTACGCCTGCCGCGAACCCGGTCAGAGCTCGCTGCACGCTGGCTCTCAGATCGTTCTTCAGAAAGAACACACAGGCAGCTCCGCCTGCCGTTCCTATAAAGGGGATCAAAAGCCCCCAGATCACTGTTTTCATCTCCATCCGAACAAACCTTTCTTTTTATAGGGCGACGATTCGACGTCAAGACAGCTGTATCCTGTCGCATCGATGGCAGTTTTCAGACTGTCGATATCAACAGTTTCCTCTGTCAGGAAGGAGGCTTCTTTTTTACTTTTGGAAGCGACGACCTTTCTGGCTGTCGGAACAGCTTTACGGATCGCGCCGCATACGTGGGCCTCACACATCCCGCACATCATACCATCTATTTTCATTGTCGTTTTGATCATTCTACTATCCTCTTTTCATTTTGTATCCACAGTCACAGTAAGGACTGCCGTAGTTAGTTAGACTTGCCTAACAACCTTTTATTATATTCCACGAGAGGAAGAAAATCTAGAGGAAAGAAATTTGTATATTGAAGACATTTTCTCTTTTAGTTAATAATGCCCCATTTTTCATCTGCCTTTATCAGCAGAATTTTTTATGTTTTCGCTGTGGCGTAAAACAACGTCCTCGTCTTCCTTTGATAAAGCTTTGCCCTTGGCATCGATATAGATCGAATACCCAGTACCATCTTCGTCATATAATAAGGCTCCAAACTCATACTTACCGGTAATCGTGGGCCATATAATCAAAGCGTCTGTAAACGGGTTCTCATTTAAAGTGGGCATTCCT
>JAIKYQ010000192.1 GCA_024683035.1 Eubacterium sp. | reverse complement strand
GATCTGAATACCTACGGGCAGTCCAAAGGACGGAACGGAAGCTACTCCACAAACTGGCAGCTTACCGGTCGTGAGCTCATGACTCCGGATGAAGTGCGTATGCTGGATAACAGATACGCGCTTCTTTTTATTCGCGGTGAACGGCCGATCATGGATCAGAAGTATGACATCCTCAAACATCCGAATGTCGCCCTGACCACGGACGGAGGGGCGGAGCCGTATCGGCACGGCGAGGATCTGCTCAGTATCGCATCCGTCACCCTTGTAAAGACCCCGGGAGGAGAAGAGGTGCCCGCAGATATAAAGAAAGACTATCTCATCTTTACGGAAGAAGAACTGGAAGAAATCATCAACAAGAAAACGGAGGAATTCTACAATGAACAGGAAAACCAAAAGTAAGAACACAACCACTCGGAGAACGGGGAAGGGATTCCGCATCTATAGCATGCTGGTCCTCGCGATGTCGATGCTGCTTTGCCTCAGTGTAAACGCTTTTGCAGCAGAGGGCGACCCGATCACGGTCGTCAACAACCTGAGCAACTTCATCTTCGGCCTGATCCGCGCTGTAGGACTCATCATCCTTGGCTGGGGCGTTGTACAGATCGGCCTGTCTTTTCAGAGCCACGACCCGTCCCAGCGTTCCAACGGTTTTCTCACGCTTGCCGGCGGCGTGGTCATCACTTTTGCGAAAGAAATCCTCAGCCTGATCACTGGCTGAATCTATGAAAAAGAATCTGTGGGAGGGGAGGTGCATGCATGTCAGATAACTGGATCGTACAGAATCTGGAACGGGCACTGGAAGTCTGGAACAGTAAGCTGTCGGAAATATGGAGACTGATCACACAGTCTCCTCAGGAGTTCAAGGACGGCGCCATCTGGAGCATCATTGAGAGCATCCACGGAAGCCTGCAGGCTGTCGGTTATGCTCTGCTGGTGCTCTTTTTTGTTGTCGGAGTCATGAAGACCTGCGGGTCCTTCGCTGAATTGAAGAAGCCGGAGCATGCGATAAAGCTCTTCATCCGGTTTGCCCTGTCGAAAGCCGTTATTACCTACGGGATGGAGCTGATGCTTGCCTTTATGAAAATCATCCAGGGCGTGATTAGGACGATCATGAATTCCGCCGGATTCGGAGCAGCAACGGAGACAATACTGCCGCAGGAGATCGTAACAGCGATCGAGAGTTGTAAGTTCTTCGAATCCATACCACTGTGGGCGGTAACGCTGATCGGCGGTCTGTTTATCTGGGTGCTGTCGTTCATCATGATCCTGAATGTCTACGGGCGATTCTTCAAGCTGTACATGTACACCGCCATAGCGCCTGTCCCTCTGGCAGCCTTTGCCGGAGAACCGACCCAAAGCATCGGGAAAAGCTTTCTGAAGAGCTACGCGGCCGTTTGCCTAGAGGGAGCTATTATCGTTCTGGCCTGCATTATCTTCTCCGTGTTCGCCGGCAGTCCGCCGTCGATCGATCCGAACGCGGCGCCGGTAACGATGGTATGGAGCTACGTCGGAGAACTCATTTTTAACATGCTGATCCTGGTCGGGTGCATCAAGATGGCAGACAGGATCATACGGGAAATGATGGGACTTTAAGAGGGAAAATAAGTAATAAAAAAGAAAGGATTGAGGACAATATGGTATTACAGGATTATTTGATCCATCTAAGGAACGGAGAAAAGGTTAATGTCATGGAGCCGTATGATTTGACCGGACCGAGGGCACTTATCAACAGATATCAGTATGCAAATCCGGAATCGGTGTTCTGTGTCGGAGATCCAGCGACTGGTTTTCACTATTTCAAAGCAAAAGACATAGTACAGATCACGACTTTGGACGTTCGTGAAGTTGAAGACAAGGACTGGGAGTTTATGTTGGAGAGGAATCGCCGGGACAACGGTGACAAGCATTCGGGAAAGGAGCAGAAGGAATATTATGTCAACCATGAAGATCGATTCATATGAGGAGATAAAAGACAGGCTGCGCATCCGGCTGATGGATATGAGAACACACGAGGAAGATCTGGAGAGGGCGGTCTATGAGCCTGTGGGCTGTGGTTTTGCACTGGTAGTCTATATGGAACTTCCGGACGAGATAGCCGAGGGAGGAATAGCGAACGTTCCGAAGGTGGCGGCTGCGGCACTTGGAATGGACGAGAGAACGCTGGTACAGGACGCGATGGAGAATTCGGTTGAAAACATGGCGCCAAAACTCAGTACGATGCGCAGCGCCCTGTTTGGGCCGCCGGAGAACCTGTTCACCGAGGACGAGTGCGGCAAGGAAAAGGATTTTCTGGTTCTTACGAACATGGACGGGCGTCTGGGAGCGTCCGTTCTCTATTATCCAGACATAACCAGCCGGATCAGCGAGATTGTAGACGGCGACTATTTCGTACTGCCCAGTTCCATCCACGAGGTCCTGATCCTTCCGGATCACGGACAGATCCCGGCGAAGGATCTGCTTATGATGGTAAAGGAGGTCAACGAGGCGGAGGTCCTTCCCGAAGAACAGCTGGGGAACAAGGTCCTTCATTTCCGAGCAGATCTGCAGATGCTTCAGGTCGCAGCGGAGCTGACCCGGGGCAGAAACCGGGGAGAGGAGCGCTGATCCGTGGAAGTAAAGATCAACCGGGAGATCCGGCAGTATACGGAATCCGTGTTTTTCGGACTGTCCCTGCGGCAGTTCGTTTTTTCTCTGCTGGCCGTCGGTGTGGCGATCGTTCTTTACTTTCTGCTGAGAAGGCATTTCAATCTGGAGACCGTATCCTGGATGTGTATCCTAGGCGCAGCTCCGTTCGCAGCACTGGGGTTCCTCACATACAACGGCATGCCGGCGGAGAGATTTCTGTGGGCTTGGGTAAGGTCAGAGATTATTGAGCCGAAAAGGCTTGTCTTCGGCTCGAAGAATTACTATTACGATGCGCTGAAGGATTCGATTACAGCACGCGAGAAGGAGGCGTATAAGGCGGATGCTGAAAACTATAAGAAACGTAATAAAAACGGATAAGGAGAAGTACAAGGTCCCAAAGGCGGTACAGGATATCATCCCGATCCGCAGGATCTGGCCGGACGGCATTTTTCTGGTTGGGAACAAGTATTCCAAAAGCTGGAGATTCACGGATATCAACTACAGTGTGGCGAGTGACGAGGACAAAGATACTATATTCAAGACCTACGAGGAACTTTTGAACAGTATGGACAGCGGCGTGTGTATCAAACTTACGATCAGCAATCATCATATGAGGCGCGCGGATTTTGAAGAGACTGTCCTGATGCAGCACAGAGGAGACGGACTGGACGAGTACCGTGACGAATACAATGAGATGCTGCTGGAAAAGGCAACCAACGCCGACGGCATCATTCAGGAGAAATATGTGACCATTACGGTCGGAAAGCCGAACGTCGAGGAGGCCAGAGCGTTCTTTGCCAGAACAGAGACAAATCTCGTCACTCGCTTTGCAGCCCTGGGAGCGAAATGCAGGGCTCTGGACGCTGCAGAACGGCTCCGGATCCTGCATGATTTCTATGATCCGGAGGAGGAGAACGCGCCTGACTTTGATATCCGGGAAGCAGCACGTCTGGGGTACGACTTCCGCGACTACGTCTGTCCGGACAGCATGGAGATACAGTCGGACCATCTCCGGCTTGGGGGCAGATTTGCCCGAGTTCTCTTTCTGAAAGGATACGCGAACTTCATCAAGGACGAAATGGTGTCAGAAATCACAAAGATGAGCAGGAGCATGATGCTGTCCATTGATTTCATCCCCATCCCAACGGATGAAGCCGTTCAATATGTGGAGAACAAACTCCTCGGGGTGGAGACGAACATCACCAACTGGCAGAGGAAGCAGAATCAGAACAATAACTTCAGCGCCACGGTTCCTTTCGATATGGATCT
>JAIKYQ010000086.1 GCA_024683035.1 Eubacterium sp. | reverse complement strand
GAATTGATATAGTTGGAGAAATACGGTGTGCCGTATTTGGCCGTCATTTCGAACAGCAGCTTGTTGTTCTCCGTCTCTTCCCAGTTGAAGTCACGGGTAATGGAATAGGTCGGGATCGGATACTGGAAGCCGCGGCCGTTGGCATCGCCTTCGATCATGATCTCAATGAAGGCCTTGTTAACCATATCCATTTCCTTCTGGCAGTCACCGTACGTGAAATCCATCTCCCTGCCGCCGATGATGGCCGGCAGATTTTTCAGATCGTTCGGGACGGTCCAGTCCAGCGTGATATTGGAGAACGGCGCCTGTGTGCCCCAGCGGCTCGGCGTGTTGACGCCGTAGACGAACGACTGCACACACTGCTTGACTTCCTTCTGGCTCAGATTGTCCACTTTGACGAACGGCGCCAGATAGGTATCAAACGAAGAGAATGCCTGCGCACCGGCCCATTCGTTCTGCATGATCCCCAGGAAATTGACCATCTGGTTGCAGAGCGTGGACAGATGATTGGCCGGCGAAGAAGTGATCTTGCCCGGCACACCGCCCAGCCCTTCCTGGATCAGCTGCTTCAGGCTCCAGCCGGCGCAGTAGCCGGTCAGCATGGACAGGTCATGCAGATGGATCGCGGCGCTGCGGTGCGCTTCGGCAATATCATCATCATAGACCTCCGACAGCCAGTAGTTGGCTGTGATCGCGCCGGAATTGGACAGGATCAGGCCGCCGACGGAATAGGTGACCGTGGAGTTTTCCTTCACGCGCCAGTCGTTGATCTTCAGATAGTTGTTGACAAGCTCTTTATAGTTCAGAAGGGTGGAGTTGATATTCCGGACTTTTTCACGCTGCCGGCGGTACAGGATATAGGCTTTTGCCACATCGGCATAGCCGGACTCGGACAGCACTTTTTCCACGCTGTCCTGGATATCTTCCACACTGACTTTTTCATCCTGGATCTTGTTTTCGAAATCAGATGTGACATGCAGCGCGATCAGCTCGATCACGCTGGGATGATACTGCTTATCAATGGCCACAAAAGCCTTGGTTATGGCGTCGCTGATCTTATCGATCGCAAAGTCCACGACTTTGCCATCTCTCTTAATAACCCGATACATTACTGAACCCCCTCCTCATTTGACGGTAACTTGCTTTCGGGGAGCGCCCGGACTGTTTCCCTGCCCGTAAGACTTCCCGGACATACATGTGACTGCCGTTCAGGCAGTCCCGTGATGTGCAAACCTAATGTACCACGCAGAGGAAAGAGATGTCAATATCTTGTGCGGCGGTTTTGGCAAAAAACAATATCTTGTGCTTTTAGACTCTTTTAACTGTTAGACTCTGCTGTAATTTCAGATTCATTTTCAGAATTCTCTGTCCCTTTGGCAACTCGTCAGACAAGGAGCCGTGCCGTCCGTAACGCTGAAATCAGACTCCGCGAAGCTCTACGTTGTTGACGTATTGAGATACGATACGGCGGTACTCTTCCAGTTCTTCAACGGACGGGGCATGCAGATTTCCGTACGGAACCGAATCCCGGTCTGTAAAACACTGCAGATAGTAGGCCTGTGCCCCGGCGATCCAGCGGCCGATCTCTTCAAAATCCGCTTCCGTATGGAACTCTTTCACAACGGTTGTGCGGAACTCGTAGGCCGCCTTTCCCTGCAGCAGCAAAGCAACGCTTTCCCGCACCGCTGCCAGGACCTCCTGCTCTTTAGCTGTTTTCTGATCCAATACCCGATCAGATGGTTCTGCCATGCTTTCCGCAAACCGCAGTCCTGCTGTCTCTGCATAGCGGGCCGGACTGTTCTTGATATCCATGGCCACATAGTCGGCCAGCCCTTCTTCCAGGATCTGCCGCAGAAGCTGCGGATGGGTCCCGTTGGTATCCAGCTTTGTCAGAAAACCCCGGCTCTTGATTTTTTGCAGAAATGCCGGCAGTTCTTTTTGCAGGCAGGGTTCTCCCCCCGTGATGGCTACACCGTCCAGCAGCCCGTTTCTTTTTTCCAGAAAAGCAAAGAACTCCTCTTCTTCCATGACCGGTTTCGCCGTGCCGTCAGCCAGCTCGTAATTGTGACAGAACGGGCATCGGAAATCACACCCGCCCAGAAAGACCGTGCAGGCAACATGGCCGGGGAAATCCAGCAGTGTCATTTTTTGCAAACCATGCAGTTTCATCTGTACTTCCTTTTTTATCTTTCTTTGACAATCCGATATTACGGTATTTCTCGTCGGCCAAAGCATGGCGGAAACGCTTTGCCACGTATTCATACCCCTGCCAGGATATGCAGATTCCGCAGCCCGGCATCTTCCACTCTGTCATTGACGGAATAGGCATGTTTCTCCAGATCTCCGCAGATCGCTTCGGTCAGCTCCTGCTCCTGCAGTTCCTCGATCACATCCGCGGCCATCCCTTCGATCACATCGTATTTTTCTTCTGCCGTCGCCGGCTCGTTGTCCGTTGTCAGCAGGTATTCCAGCAGTTCCGCTTCCAATGCCAGCTTCGGCAAAGCGCGCATCGCCCGGAAGCTCCATTTGTAATAAGGCATATAGGCTTTATTCAAAAGGAAAACGGCTTCCATGGTGCTTTTTACAAATTCCGCCACAGCCAGCTGTGCCGCTGCTGCTTCCTGGTGCCGGATACAGCGCAGGTAATTGTACTGGCCGGACTGTGCCATCAGCAGCAGCTGTCCTGCCAGCTTTTTCCTGCGGATATCTTCCGGATACGCCGCCAGTTTTTCCCGGACCCGGGTTACTTCCCCGTATGCATCTGCCCAGATCTCGCCGTTGACTGCTTCTGCCAGCATATAGGAGGGTACGGACAGCCACTGTTCCGCTGTCAGATCTCCGTCCGCCGTGCCTGTCTTTTCCCGGAAAAAGTCCTCTGTCCGCAGCACGCCCCGCCGGGCACCGCCTACCGGCTGCAGCAGCGGCCGGGAAAAACCTCTGAATTCTTTCGGAAGCTTCGCGTATGCCCTCTCCAGCTGAAACGCCGTCCGCCGGTCCACGGTTTCCTCGCCCGGCAGAAACAGACAGAAACCCGGTTCGAAATCATGATCCTGTGAAACCTCATCATCATAGCCAAAGCATTCCGATCCGCTGCCGGTCAGACCGACCGCCAGATAAGGCAGCAGCTCCGGAAACTGCTCCCGCAGCATCGGTTCTCCGTATGTCTCGTAATAGGCTTTCGCCAGTGCCAGTCCCTGCATGATTTCTCCTGTCCTCTTTCTGCTTCCGTAAAATCCTTATCTCCCGGACTCTTTGAAAATGATATCGTCATCGCTGATCAGACCCAGCTTGTCCTTGGCGATCTGCTCGATGTACTCATCACTCTGTACGTATTCTTTTAATTCGCGGATCTCCTCCGTACGGGCCTGTTCCTGTTCCATTTCCTGCTGCAGGCTGCGAATGCGTTCCTCGCCGGCACGCAGTTTTACCTGCTGCCGGTGACCGGCCGCCACAGTTATGCACATTAAAAGGCCCACAAAAATGATCAGGATCAGGATCATCCTTCGGTTTTTCCTGCTTCGACGCATATATCCCCTCGTCTTCTGGCCGTTTTCACAAATACCGGAACAGCTCTTGTGCTCCTTCTTTCCGGACCGTTTCCTGTACATCCAGCACCTCCACCTTTACGGTGCGGGTGCCGAACTGGATCTCTATGATATCCCCGACTTTTACGGACGCAGAAGCCCGCGCCGTCTTCCCGTTCAGCAGCACACGGCCGGCATCACAGGCTTCATTTGCCACGGTCCTTCTTTTGATCAATCGAGAAATCTTCAAATATTTATCCAGACGCATAGTATTTCCTCTCCCTGTCCTGTTATCGAGACAGTCTTTATATCTGAAAAAATCGGGAAGTTTCCCTTCCCGATTATAACATGCTTTATACCTTGCCGGTTACCCCTTATCGCGAAGCGGTGTTATTCCTCTGCCTCCAGTGCCACCGGTGCTTCCGGCAGGACAGAGGACAGGAATTTCGCGCAGCGCTCTGTTTTCGGATGGGCGAACATCCTGGCCGGCGTATCTTCTTCCACGATATAGCCGCCTTCCATAAAGATGACCCGGTCGGCTACGTCACGTGCAAAAGCCATTTCGTGTGTCACAACGACCATCGTCATGCCTTCTGCCGCCAGTCTGCGGATTACATCCAGCACTTCATCGACCATTTCCGGATCCAGAGCCGATGTCGGCTCATCAAACAGCATGATCTTGGGGTTCATCGCCAGACCGCGGGCGATAGCTACACGCTGTTTCTGCCCGCCGGAAAGGGTGACCGGATATACGTCCCGTTTATCGGAGAGGCCGACCATCTCCAGCAGCTCTTCCGCTTTTTTCTGGGCTTCCTCTTTGTTCATCATGCCCAGTGCCACCGGCGCGAGCGTTACATTCCGGAGGACCGTATAGTTCGGAAACAGGTTGAAGCTCTGGAACACCATGCCGATGTCTTCCCGGAATACATTGATATCCGGTACATGCGCCACGTCATGCCCCAGCACTTCGATCTTGCCGCCCTGGTATTCCTCCAGGCGGTTCAGACAGCGCAGCAGCGTGGATTTGCCGGAACCGGAAGGGCCGATGATGCAGATGACTTCGCCTTCTTCTACCGAAAACGAAATATCCGTCAGGACCTCCAGATCGCCAAACTGCTTTTTTAAATTGGAAACCTTGATGATTTCTGCCATTCCTGCGGACCTCCTCCGCCTTTACCGCCGGTCATAGGCCAGCTTCTTTTCGACCTTCTTGGAAATGATCGTCAGAACCGTGATCAGGATGATGTACATGATCGCCGCATACGAATACACTTCAAAGGCTTTGAAGTTACGGGCGATGATCGTTTTTGACGTCATGGTCAGTTCGTTGACCGATATGGCGGACAATATAGCCGTATCTTTCAGCGAGGTGATAAACTGATTCATCAGGGACGGGATCATGATCTTGATGGCCTGCGGAAAAACGACCAGCCGCATGGTCTTGGCGCTGGAAAGTCCCAGCGAACGGGCGGCTTCGATCTGTCCTTCGTCGATCGCCTGGATGCCGCCGCGGAAGATCTCCGCCAGATAGGCACTGGCATTCAGTCCCAGGATCAAAGAGGCGGATGCCACCAGCGGCAGCGCATTCTTGATCACGCCGAAATACAAGAACAGCGCCAGGATCATCAGCGGCATGCCGCGGATGATCGTGATATACAGCGTTGCTATTTTGTTCAGGATCCCGATATGGCACAGCTGCATGATGCAGACAACCACGCCGAGAACGACCGCGATAATGATACCGAAGATCGCGATCAGGATCGTTAACCTCAGTCCTCCCAGAAGAAGCGGGAGATACTGTCCAAACATACTAAAATATTCAGCCATATCCTGTCCCCTGCCGGCAGCTTCCGCAAATAGAGCGGCGGCCGGCCGATCCGCATAAGCGGGATTTCTGTTTCAAATATTCAGCGGCAGTCCGTTACGGATGCCGCTGAATGATGTTCGTAAAGTTCATCAGGAGAAACCGCCTGCTGATACATCAGCGCGGTTTCTGTGCCGGCGCACCGGTATTATTCATAGTTTGCCAGGATCTCTTCGTACGTGCCGTCTTCTTTGATCTTTGCCAGCCCGTCGTTGATCATCTGCAGCAGCTCCTGATTCTCGCCCTTCTTGACGGAGATGCCGATATCGCCGACTTCGTCGATCGTTTCCACGGCGACCTTCATGCCTTCCATTTCACCGATCTTGATCTTGTAGCTGACAACCGGATAGTCATCGATCATCGCATCGGCCTGCCCGTTTTCCACGGCCAGAGCGATCGAAGCAGAATCCTCCAGCGTGACCACTTCGAAACCGTATTCCTCTGCGTGATCTTCTCCCCACTGGGCACCCATGGTTCCCAGCTTGATCGCCAGTTTTCTGCCCTTCAGGTCTTCCAGGCTTGCGATCGTGTCGTCCTCGCGGGTGACCAGCGCCTGTCCGTCTTCATAATACGGATCCGAGAAATCCACGGTTTCTTTCCGTTCATCGGTGATCGTCATGCAGCCCATGCCGGCATCGATCGTGCCGCTGGCCAGAGACGGGATGATCGCCGAGAAATCCATCGGCATGATCTCCACTTCAAAACCTTCCGCATCCGCGATCGCCTGGATGATATCCAGATCGATGCCGATGTAGGAGCCGTCGTCCTGCAGGATCGAGAACGGAGCAAATGCCTGGTCGATCGCGACTTTATACACTTTTGCTTCTTCTGCGCCTGCCAGCACAACAGAACCGAAGACCGTCGCAGCCGTCAGAGCGGCACCAAGTACCATTGCTGTTAATCTTTTCATGTTTGTATCTCCTTCCACTAACGCATTTTGTAGTTAGCTACTACTTTACCACACTACAGTGCGCGTGTAAAGAATCGATCCTTCCGTTTCCTATGCGTCTTCTCCGACCCCGACTGCTTCCAGCGCGGGTTCACCGGCAGTTCCTCCCGCCGTATCTCCGCCTTCGGCTGTCTCCGGCGTCGGTTCTTCGGAAGCCGTATCCTGCGTCTGTTCTCCGGAAGCTTCATCCGGCTCCGGTGCTCCGGCGGTTTCTTCCGCCGTGATTTCTGCGGCGCCGGCTTCTTCTGTTTCCTCTTCACCGGATCTGGAAGAATCCGATTCGATCACATAGCTTCCTTCCTGACTGGTGATCATATCGGCCACCAGCTGATCCAGGGAATCATACCCGGCATAATAATGCCCCACCCCGCCGGGATCACAGACCGCCATCGGAAGATCCGCCATTTCCGGATCTGCCGTGATGATGCCGTCCGTGTTTTTCACCACATTGCTGAAGCGGACATAGGTGTAGAACGTCTCTTCCGTGCTCTCAGCCCCGTTCACCGCTTCGACCTGGATCTCATACAGGAGGAACAGCTGATCCTGCAGCCAGGTATATTCGTCATCTTTTGCCGACAGCAGGTACTTCTGACCGGTAAAGGCCATACTCTTCAGGTTGTCGTACCCTGGGTACCAGTTCGTGTCGACGTAATCGTTCAGACTGTCCTCTGCCATCTTCAGGATAGGCACCAGCTGCTCCTGTGACAGATCGTCCAGCGATTTCAGATACGTCGGCAGTCCGGCAATCTCCAGGATCCGCTCCGTTGCTTCCGGTACCTGTCCGAAAATATCGGCATAGGTCTGATCAAAGGTCGGCCCGTAGGCAGATCGGGCCCAGACCGTCACCCGGTCGCCGTTGCTGAGCCCGTCATACCGGTCTGTTTCAAACCAGATCCCGTTCTCTTCATCTTCATTGACCACCAGGATCGTCCCAAACGGCTCCACGCCTTCGAGCGTAAACGAAAGATCCGCAAACGCATCGAATGTCTCAGTCTCCGTCAGCCCTTCCACGGTGTAGTTCCGCGTCGTTTCAGCCGGGATCGTACCGTAGGTTTTGGCAAAATCCGAGAAATCATTTTCGCCCACGCGGTTCGTGACCGATACCGTGATCGTATCCCCGTTGTGCAGCTCACCGGAATGATCCACGTCAAAATCCAGCTGGGTGAAGTAATCTTCCGTGCCGGTCTTCGTAAGATAGACCTGCCCGTACCCGTCGGGCCCGGTGATCGTCACGTCCAGGCCGGCAAACGCATCAAATGTCGCCAGCTGACTCAGCCCGTCCACGGTAAAGCTCTTTTCTTTTCCCTGGAAACGGATCCCGTATTTTTCCGCTTCCGCATTGTTGTACTGGAAAGTTGCCGTGACCGTATCCCCGTTGGAAAGATCCTGCTTCCTGTCCAGCTGACACTGCAGTGTGTCGCCGGCCAGTGTGATCCTGGCGCCGTCTTCCCAGTTGGAGTTGATCTGACTGCTGAGTGTTTCCGGCGTCAGATCCTTCATGATCTTCCGGCTGATGATGCGCTTTTTGGCCATCGCCGTGGCGACATCATACAGATAGGCATTTTCATCGAACTGAATGTACGCCGACCCGGTACCGTCATACCCCTCGAAACGCACGTCCGTATAGGCAGCCGGATCGATCATCGTGGGCTGTCCGCCTATGATCACCGCAATAACGATCGCCGCAACAACGATCACAGCCGCCAGGATCAGCGGCAGTTTGTGTTTTGCAAACAGCCTTGTCCACCGGTTCTTCAGCTCCCCTGCATCCGGCACAGATAGGTTTTTCAGATTCATTTTTTTCTCCCCTGAATATAGAAATCTTCTCCCCTGAAATATATATCCCGGCTGCGCAGCCAGGCATCGGTTAAACGCTGTCCCCGCAAAAGGGGATCCGATTAATCCTGCAGTCCTCTCAGAGCGGCGAGCTCTTTGTCCATGCTGTCCAGAAGCGGCGCATAATCGATCTGCTCTCCGTGGCGCAGGGCCTCTGTCATCTCCAGGATGGGAGCCAGCAGATTGGTAAGAGAGACATTGGCAAGCATGCCTTTCAGCGCGTGCGCACGTTCAAAGCCGGCCTGCAGATCCCCTGCTTCTACCGCGGTGCGCAGTGCCGCATATCCCTCGTCTCCCAGTGCCATTCCCACAAGTCTCAGATAAAACTGTTCGTTATTCATGCATCTTGTCAGTCCGTCGTCCGTATCTGCGCCAAGCGCCTTCAATGCCTCGATCGTCAGCATTTTCTCACTCTCCTTTCCCATCATAAAATGCAAAGCCGTTGCGGCCTTTTTCCTTTACTTCATTATGAATATCATAACAACATATAAGTCACAAAAACCGTCAATATTCTGCCGGTCTTCTGTTCGAATCCGTATGGGTGCAGCCTGCCGAAAACCGGTCCTGTGTCTGCCGGCCGATCTATCTATGTCCGGTCATTTCAGCGTTATTATAAGTATATCACCTGACACGCCTGTATGAAATACATTTTTCATGAAATGCCGGCACACGGGAACAGGCTGCAACAGGTTTCCATACTGCACAAAACCATTGATTTCTCATATAATTACAGGTAATCACAGGAGACTCAAAAGCGCTGCCGGCAGCGCTTGACAAGGAGAAGGTCATGCCCGAAAAAATCTGAAATTTCATTCATCAAACGGTAAGCGCACGATCCTGATCATCGAAGACGAGCTGGTCAACCGCGAACTGCTGCGGCTCATCCTGCAGGAGCAGTATAACCTGGTATTTGCGGAAACAGGGGCCGCGGCGCAGGAGCAGCTGAACGCCGGCGCAGACACGCTGAGCCTTGTTCTGCTGGATCTGAATCTGCCGGACATGAAGGGGCAGGATATCCTGCGGCAGATCCGGTCTGACGGACGCACGGCCATGCTGCCTGTCATCGTCATGACCGCCGATCAGGAAGCAGAAGTGGAATGCCTGACTCTGGGCGCCATCGATTTTATACCAAAACCGTATCCGCAGCCGAAGGTCATCCTTGCCCGGATCCTGCGGACGATCGAGTTGTCGGAAGACCGGGACATCATCCGCTGGACGGAGCGGGACCAGCTGACCGGGCTTTACAACCGGGAATACTTTTACCGGTATGCGGCCCAGTTTGATACCTATCACAAAGATACGGCAACCGACGCGGTCCTGCTGGACATCCATCGTTTTCATATCCTCAATGAACGATACGGCCGCTCTGTCGGGGACGCGGTATTGAAAAAAATCGCGGAGCAGCTGCTGGCAGCCGTTGCGGATTCCGAAGGGATCGTCTGCCGCAGAGAAGCAGACACGTTTCTGATCTATTGCCCGCACCGGACCGATTACGACCAGATCCTGCAGCAGGCCTCCGTCAGGATCAAAGAAAACAACCACGTCCGTCTCCGGATCGGCGTGTATTCCAACGTGGATAAACGCATCGGCATAGAACACCGATTCGACCGTGCCAAACTTGCCGCGGATTCGATCCGGGACAGTTTTTCCCAAACGGTTGCCGTGTACGACGATTCCCTGCACAAAGAAGAAGTATTTACGGAGCAGCTGCTGGAAGGATTCCGCAGCGCCATCCGCGAGAAACAGTTCGAGGTTCATTTCCAGCCGAAGTTCGATGTGCGTTCCCCTGAACCCCTGCTGCACAGTGCCGAGGCGCTGGTACGCTGGAAACATCCGGAACTGGGCATGGTGAGCCCCGGCATTTTTGTGCCCCTGTTTGAAAAAAACGGCCTGATCCGGGAACTGGACGAGTATGTATGGCGGGAAGCAGCATCCCGGATCCGGTCATGGAAGGAAAGCCTGGGCCGCACTGTCCCGGTATCCATCAATATTTCCCGGATCGATCTGTACGATCCGCATCTTCCGGAAACACTGGAAGCGATCGTCGCGGAATACGGACTGCAGACAGAGGAACTGCTGCTGGAGATTACGGAATCGGCCTATACGGAAAACTCCGGGCAGATCATTGCCGTGGTAAAAGACCTGCGGGATAAAGGCTTTCATATCGAAATGGATGACTTCGGGGCAGGGTATTCCTCTCTGAATATGATCGGGACGCTGCCCTTTGATGCACTGAAGCTGGATATGCAGTTTATCCGCAATGCATTCCGCGAACGGAAGGATACGCGGCTCCTGGAAGCTGTCATCGGGCTGGCGAAAGCCCTTTGTCTTCCGACGATCGCGGAAGGCGTAGAGACGGCGGGTTGCCGGCGTACTGAAGGGAAGCTTCCGTTCTGTGGATAATATATTCCGCCTGCAGGAGGCGGAGTTTGTGATCATCATGTCGCGTATGACAAGCATCCTGCATAAGCAGGTTTATGAAAAGATCGAACAGATCAACCATACCCTGCTGGATGCACAGGACGGGCAGATCCCGGTATCTCTGAGCGTCGGTGTAGCGTTCTCCGACCGCGAAGACCCGCAGGGAGACGTGTTCCATGATGCCGACATCGCCATGCACCGCATGGAGCAGATGAAACAACGCGGTTTTGCCGTGTATTGAGAAAAAGCCGCAGGAGGACTTGCAGAGTGAAGACAAGGGATGAAAGCACCGCGCGGGCAACGATCCTCGGCGCTGCCATCGTACTCATCATTTTGATCGCCGGTACCGTCTGGATGGGGCATGAGGCCAACCGGGATACGGACTCCGCTGTCCGGACCGTCAGCCTTTTATATCTGGATGAGCTGGCCGGACGACGGGAACAGGTCGTTGCTTCCAATCTGCAGAGCAGCATCGAGACCATCCAGACTGCCGTAGACCTGATGACGGACGAGGATCTGAGCGATGAGGCGCACTGCCAGGCTTATCAGAAGCGCATGAAAGCGCTGTATCATCTGGATAAGTTCGCGTTTGTCGGGGAAAGCGGGATGATCTATACGTCCCTCGGCCCGAGAGACGAGATCAGCCGGTACTCCTTTGACTATCAGACGATGGCGGAACCGCAGATTTCCATACTGAATACGGAAGAAGCCGAAAAAAAGGTGGTGATCGCGATCCCGATCGGGCATAGGCCGTTCCTGGATGATACGCTGATCGTCTGCTTCATGGAGATCGATATGGCGCAGATGCTGAAAGGCGTATCCATGCAGTCCGGTGAGGATGATGCCACCTTCTGCAATATCTATACGCGGGACGGGTTCCCGTTAAGCAATGCCGTTCTCGGCGGTTCTGCCAGTGAGACCAACCTGATGGATGCCCTGGCACACGCGGACTTTGAAAAAGGATATTCCGCGGAAAAGGTGGCCGCGGACTTTGAAGCGGGAAACCGGGGGGGAGGTGTCATTCCGGTACAACGATATGCTGGAGACGCTGACCTATGTGCCTGTGGAAGGGACGGACTGGCTGCTGACCTACCTGATCCGTGAATCACTCATCAGTGAAAAGATCAGTTCCATTTCAAAGGGGATCCTGTTCCGGAGTGCTCTCCAGTCGATCCTGACCATCCTGGCCTGGTCATCATGTTTGCCTATATCATCCGGCAGACCCGGAAAAACGCAAGGATCCTGGCGGATAAAGAGGCGGCGGAAGCAGAAACCAGGGTTAAGCAGGAGGAAATGGAACAGCGGCTTGCCCTGCAGGATGAACTCCTGGCACAGAAACAACAGGGTGAGCGGCAGGTGCTGATGATCAAGGCGCTGTCTTCCGACTACCGGAGCGTGTACTATCTGGAGCTGGACAATGATACCGGCATCTGTTATCAGGCCCGGTCAGACTTTTCCGGCTTTAAGGCCGGTGACCGTTTTTCCTATCTGGAAGCCGTCACCGCCTACTGCGATCAGCATGTTCTGGAGCCCTACCGTGAAGCGTTCCTGGAATTCGTCCAGCCGGATGCCATCCGGGAAGGGCTGAAAGACAATCTGGTGATCTCCTTTCAGTATATGATCCAGGCAGACGGCCGGGAGTCCTGGGAAGCCGTGAAGTTCGCCGGCGTCCATCATCCGGATGAACGCGAGGATCATGTGGTACACACGGTCGGGGCCTGTTTTGTGGACGTGGATGCCGAGACCAGAAAAGCACTGGAACAGCGGCAGGCGCTCAGCGACGCGCTGGAGACGGCAGAGCAGGCCAACCGGGCCAAGACCGCTTTCCTGTCCAATATGAGCCATGAAATCCGGACGCCGATGAACGCCATCATCGGTCTGGACAACATTGCGATCAACGACCCCGAGACCCCGGAAAAGACCAGAGGCTATCTGGAGAAGATCGGTGCTTCCGCGGAACACCTGCTGAATCTCATCAACGACATCCTGGATATGTCCCGCATCGAAGCCGGGCGGCTGATCATCAAAAATGAAGAGTTCGCCTTCCCGGAGCTCCTGGACATGATCAATACCATGGTCAGCGGACAGTGCGCGGACAAGGGGCTGGAATATCATTGCTACATCCGCGGGGAAGTAGACGATTATTACGTCGGCGACAAAATGAAACTGCGGCAGATCCTGATCAACATACTGGGCAATGCCGTGAAGTTTACCCCGGTAGGCGGCAAGGTGGAACTGACGGTCGAACGGACGGCACAGTATAAGCACCAGACGGTGCTCCGGTTCACCATTGCGGACACCGGAATCGGCATGAGTAAAGAATTCCTGCCGAGACTGTTCGATACCTTTGCCCAGGAAGATTCCTCCACGACCAACCGATACGGCAGCTCCGGTCTCGGCCTGGCGATCACCGCAAGGATCGTAGAACTGATGAGCGGCACCATCTCCGTAAAAAGCAAGCCCGGAGAGGGTTCGGAGTTCACGGTCGAGCTGGATCTGGAAACCTGCAGCGATCCTGTCTCCGAGGAAGATGCCTCCCTGGCAGGCACCGGGGGAATGCTTTCCGGATGCCGGGTACTGCTGGTGGAAGACAACGTGATCAATGCCGAGATTGCCGATATGATCCTGACACAGTACGGCATAAAAACGGATCTTGCGGAAAACGGACAGATCGGCGTCCGGAAAATACAGGCACAGGGGCCCGGGTATTATGATGCTGTTCTGATGGATATACAGATGCCGGTGATGAACGGCTACGAAGCGGCACGGGCGATCCGTGCGCTGGAAGGGGATTATTACAGGACCATACCGATCATTGCCATAAGCGCTAATGCCTATGACGAAGATGTGGAGGACTGTCTGGCCGCCGGTATGAACGCGCATCTGGCAAAGCCTTTCCAGCCGGAAGGACTGTTCAGCGTACTTCAGAAATGGATCTACAAAGAATAGAGGGTATCAAAAAGGAGCTGCCGCACTAAGTGCGACAACTCCTTTTGGCTGTCCGTTTACGAAATATAGAAGACCCTGCCCTCCTTACGAGGTGCGGCTTCCGGCTCTTCGTCGGCATAGCCGATGATGCAGTGGCCGATGCCTTCGTATTCGCCTTCCACTCCCAGATCCTGCAGCAGCTGTTTGTATTCGTCCGTTTCAAACTCTTCTTTGGCACGGTGGATCCAGCAGCTGCCCAGCTTCAGAGTATGTGCTGCCAGCATCATGTTGCCCATGACCAGGGAGCCGTCATAGATCCCGGTGGGGTCTGCCTTGTTTGCCAAAACGACCAGTACAGCCGGCGCGCCATAGAAAGGATCGACTCCTTCGGGTGCTCCCAGGATCCTGCGGTTGGCTTCCGCCAGCTTGTCCCGCATCTCTTTCTGGGTCACGACCAGAATGATCGGGCTCTGTCTGCCCATCCCACTGGCTGCATACAGGCCGGCTTCCACGATCAGGTCCAGATCTTCTTTTGCCGGCAGCTCTGCTTTGTATTTCCGGATGCTGCGGCGTTTTTCCATTTCTCTGATAGTTACGTTCATGTTTTCCTCCTGTATTCTCTTAATTATTACGCTAATATCTGTCTGTTCCTTTTTATCCCGTACAGTTTTCGGTTTTCGTCTGCCTTTTTACGGCCTGTAATCCGATGTTTCGGAATAAATATTATACGACAGCCAGTCTCTGCTGTTGCATACGCTCATGGTGAACTTGATGCTGGACACATAGCCCACTCCGTTTGCCTTCAGGTCTTCCGCCCGGAATATGATGTCATCGTAGCACCGGCTGCCGCTCAGGACTTCCTTGTTCCAGAACGGATCCAGCAGAATGCCGTTGACATAGGCATCGTCCCAGGAGAACATCAGATCCATATAGGATTTGTTCTCGATATACGCCTTTAAGACATAGCTGCCGTCCGGCTGTTCTTCCCCTCCGAGAATGACAAACGTAAACTTGCTGTCGTCCGCAATGGTTTTTTCTTTGGTGGTCTTCCGCCGTTCCGCCGGCTTTACGCCCTCCTGCGCCGCCTTGTCGGTCACATAGATCTCGGCGTCTTCTTCATTCGGATAATCCCGGAAATAATCCAGATCCATCACACTCATTCTGAACGCGATCTTTTCAACTTCACTGATTCCGTATTCTTCCGCCTTGTCTGACCGGAAGATGATCTCATCCACAACAGTTTCCCCGGCCGGTACTTCTATATACCAGTGATCCTTCAGCTGACCGTCCTCTTCCATGGAAGGCTCGAACATGCAGTCGTTCACCACGGCATCCGTAATGGAAAAGCGAAGATTCTGATAGGAATAGTTTTCACAGCGTACCCGGACGCCAAAGCCATACGGATTCTGTTTGTCGTATCCGATGACCCCCATATGAAAATCGTTCTCGGCGATCAGTGTGTCTATTTCGTCTGCGTCTGTGTCCGCCGCGGAAGCTGTTTCTTTCTGCGGAGGGGCCTGTATCTGATCGATCTTTTCCTGTGTTGTCCGGGAAAATGTCATGACCACATCCTTGTCGGTCATGGTCAGCGTATCGCCCTTCAGCGTATAGGGGATCGTGTCCGCGCCGATCCGCAGCTTTTCCATATCCCAGGTGCCGCCGACCGAGTCGTCGAAAATATGCTCCCGGAGGGTGCCGTTTCCGAAGAATTCCACATACATCGGCTTCCCTTCTGCTTCTTTCGCAGCAATCTTCTCCTTGCTGTTTTCAATTTTCTTGTCCTGCAGATCCGTAAGCAGGTAGACGCCCTGGATCGTTCTGGAATAAAGTTCTTCTTCTGTTTCCAGCCTGTATGCTTCGTCGATCTTCAGCGGTTTGGTGACCTTCCGTGTGGTCGCGGCCGATTCACCGCTTCCGCCGGCTGTCGTCTGGCCATTTCCGCCTGCTGTCGTCTGGCCGTTTCCGCCTGCTGCCGTCTGGCCGGCTCCGCCTGCTGCCGTCTGGCCGGCTCCGGCTGCCTCTGCTGCTGTGCTTCCATCCGCTGAAGTGCTTGTATCCGCTGAAGTGCTTACATCTATTGAAGCGCTTCCATCTACTGCTGTATTTGCATCCGCTGCTGCGCTTCCCTCTTTATCAGTAGTTACTTCCGAACGGGCTGCCGCCGCTGATGAAGAGGACACTGCCGCGGTCTCCTGTTTATCTCCGCAGGCACCGAACAGAATCGTTGCCGCCAGAAGTATGCTGATCGCTGTCGCTTTTTTCATGCAGATTTATCCTTATCTCGTTTTTCTTTGATTTTAGAATACCGTTTCCATTATATGATAAAGCCGCCCCGCTATACAACAGAAAAAAATATTTTCCTATCAGCCGGTAAATGCTACAATGAGAAGGTGCAGTCTGCACAGAAGCGAGGATTCTATATGATGAAAAAACCAAACACCGCCCAGACCATACTCTCTGTTGCGTCCTGTAAGATGACCCGCGCCATCCTGCGGAAAACAGGCCGCGGCGGCACGGCCATACCCGGCATCGTAGCCATGAAGGCTGCCAAAAACATCCTGGCCGCCGTCTCGGAAGGTATGGAGATCGTCGTGGTTACCGGCACCAACGGCAAGACAACCAGCTGCAACATGATCGAGCATGCACTGACCTCCGGCGGACACGAATGCCTGCTGAATAAATCCGGCGCCAATATGCTGCACGGCATGGCAGCCGACCTGATCGCCGCTGCCGACTGGCTGGGCAAGCCCCAGTATCCGTACGCAGTCCTGGAATGTGACGAAGCTGCCCTGAAACTGGTGGTTCCCTATATCCGCCCGAAAGTCATCGTCGTAACGAACCTGTTCAGCGACCAGGTGGACCGGTACGGCGGCGTACAGAATGTGCTGCAGGAAATCCGGACCGGCGTGGAGCGGAGTCCGGAATCGGTCCTGGTCCTGAATGCGGACGAACCGCTTTCGGCTTCCCTGGCGCGCAGCACACCGAACAAAGTCGTGTGGTACGGACTGGAAGCCAGTGTCGGTACCCAGGGAAATGTCGATCTGGCCGATGCGGGCGCCTGTCCGGAATGCGGCGGAGAATATGCCTACGATTACCATACGTATGCCCATCTGGGCGGCTTCCGCTGCCCCCGCTGCGGCTACAGGAGGAAGGATCCGGATGTGGCCGTCATCTCCGTAGACAAAAAAGGGACGGACGGCAGCACCATCCATCTGCAGTGCGACGGGGTCATCCAGAAAGTACGGATCTCCCTGCCCGCCGTGTACAATATCTACAATGCCGCGGCCGCCATCGCCGCCACCAAGGCCCTCGGCCTGCCTGCACAGGAAGCGATCGATTCGCTTTCCAGCGTGCAGTCGTCTTTCGGCCGCCTGGAAACCTTTTCCCTGAACGGAAACCGGGTGCAGATGATCCTGGTCAAAAATCCGGCCGGCTGCAACCAGGCGTTTTCCTACGTGACCGGTACCGGCGAAGATTATTCCGCCGTTCTCTGCCTGAACAACCGGACCGGCGACGGCCACGATATTTCCTGGATCGAGTCTGCCGATTATGAAAAACTCTGCGCCGATCCGCATCTGAAAAAGATCTATGCGGCCGGGGACTGCCGGGAAGAACTGTATGCGCGTCTCCGGAAAGCCGGCGCTTCCGAAGAACGTATGGAGCGGGTATCCGATTACCACGCGCTGGTAGAGCAGCTGAAAGAAGAAGGCCATCCGGTCTTCCTGCTGCCCAATTATACATCTATGATGGAGCTGCGTCAGGCGATGACGCAGGCTACCGGAAACCGCGAATTCTGGGAATAAACAGGATACGGAACGGAAACAGCTCAGCCGCCGGATCGTCGTTGGAGCAGATCTGTGATCTCCTGCAGACCGGATACGAAATGAATACCCTGCTGCCGTTCTTCGGAAGACAATTCCATCTCGGCCATATGCAAAAGCAGGGCTTTGAGGTCGTTATAGTAGCCGTTCAGGTTATAGATGATGCACGGGGCATCCAGAAACCCCAGTGCTGCCTGCGACATGATCTCCGCTATTTCCTCCAGGGTGCCTGTGCCGCCCGGAAACGCGATAAAGGCATCGCCCAGCCGGATCATCGTCGTTTTGCGTTCCGACATGGTCTCGGTTACGATCAGTTCGGTAATGTCGTCGTACACAAACCCTTCTTCCACGAAAAAGCGGGGTTCGACGCCGATGACATCTCCACCGGCCAGCAGCACGCTTTCGGCCAGTTCGCCCATGAGCCCGCACTTCGATCCGCCATAGATCAGTGTATGGCCGCTTTCCCCGATCCAGGTGCCCAGCTCCCGGACTGCCTGTTTCAGGTGCGGTTCTTTTCCTTCGTTTGCTCCGAGATATACGGTAATGTTCATCTTTAGAAAAACCTCTCAGAAAAGGAGATCCAGCCATGTCACTTGAAAAAGCAGCTGCCTGTCTGGAAACCAAAGGCTTTGCCGGTCATATCATCATTCCGGAGCACAGCAGTGCCACGGTAGCCGAAGCGGCCGAAGCGCTTGGCTGCGAACCCGGTATGATCGCCAAAACCCTGTCTTTCCTGCAGGGCGAAACACCCGTGCTGATCCTGGCTGAAGGCCTGGCGCGGATCGACAACAAAAAATATAAAAGCCGGTTCGGCTGCAAAGCAAAAATGATCCCCGGCGATCAGGTAGAGGCTCTGATCGGACACGATATCGGCGGCGTCTGCCCGTTTGGCATCAACGAAGGCGTGACCGTCTATCTGGATGAAAGCCTGAAACAGCACGACACGGTATATCCGGCGGCAGGTTCTGACCACAGCGCCGTCCGTCTTACCATAGCAGAACTGGAACAGGCCTGTGAACACGCCGGATGGGTGGATGTGTGTAAATAATCCGAAGTGAGGATCCTCTCCTCACTCCGGACTGTTTCGGTCTTATTCGGCGCCCTTCTCCAGTTCTTCCAGCTGGCCGATCCATGCCCCCAGCTTGGCATTCAGTTCTTTGACCGGGGTGATCTTCTCCTCCAGCAGCTTCTTCGCTGCTTCCAGATCTGCATTCTGGACCGCTTCGGACAGCTGTTTGCCCAGATCTTCCATCGTGCCGTTGCTTTCGTCTACCAGTGTCTTGATCTCATTCAATACATCCATTATTCTATTGTCTTCCATTTCTTTCCTCCCGCATTGCTTCCTGTTTGTCCGGCAATATACAGGTCTCTCCGCTTGCTGTATTCATTAGTATACTATATTTATCCGACGGATTCACACACTTGTTTAGCAAATTCCCAACTGTCTTTTTTTTCTTCTGACGCGATTGATATGCCGCTCGAAATCGCCGCTCTTTAACAGCTCTGTCAGCACATACTGGTCAAAGATCGGAACCGTGCAGGAATAGAACCCCAGTTTCCGGTTGAAATCCTCCACCAGCCGTACCGGGAGAAGCATATACCCGATCCGCATGGAAAGCGCCAGCGTGCGGGAAAACGTGTTGAGATAGATCACGTTCCCGTCGGTGTCCATGGAAAACAGCGGTTCTTCCATCTTGCGGGACACCGTCAGCTCTGAATCGTAGTTGTCCTCGATCAGGATGCCGCCCCGCCGTTTCGCCCAGCGCAGATACTCCCGTTTTTTTGATATCCCGGCCGTGACCCCGGAAGGGAAACTGTGAAACGGCGTCACATGCAGGACCTGCGCTTTTGTGCGCTCCAGATCCTGCGAAGCAATGCCGTCTGCTGCCAGCGTCAGCATGTCACAGGTGATCCCCATCGCTTCATAGACATTCCGGATTTTTTTATAGGAAGGATTTTCAAGCGCGAACAGCCTGTCTTTCCCCATCAACTGGGCGATCAGGCCGTACAGATACTCGGCGCCGGATCCGATGATGACCTGCGACGGTTCCAGGATCATCCCCCTGCTGCGGGCCAGATAATGGCAGATCTCACTGCGCAGCTCCGGGCACCCGTGATTAGGAGACTTTACCAGGATCTTTTCCCCGTAATCCAGCAGCACTCTGCGCATAGTTTTCGCCAGAACGGAAAACGGGAATTCTCCGTCCAGGTGCCGCTCGTTTTCCGCGGTAAACGACGGTTCTTCCTGCTTTCCCGCTTCTCCCAGAAAATCCTCGTCCCGGTAGATCACATAAACGCCGCTTCTCTCCCTGCTCTGGACATAGCCTTCTTCGCTCAGAAGCGTAATGGCATGCTCCGCCGTGATCACGCTGACTCCCGTTTCTTCGGCTATGACCCGCTTGGACGGGATCCGGCTTCCATAGGGATAGACTCCCGCCATGATATCATTTACGAAATGACGGTACAGCTGGATATAGGCCGGTGCCTGCGCTGTTTTCTCGATCGCATAGTTCATCTGGTTATATCATTCTTTCCTAAATTGGTTATTTCTGTATAGCCAGTTCCATGATACGCTTTCCTCCAGCCTGTGTAAAGCCGTTTTGAAAGGAAAGACCCATGGTGCAGCAAAAACATCTCTCCGCCTCGCGGATCACGATCACAGCCGTTTTTATGGCCCTGAACATTGCCATGTCCTCGTTCGGGATTCCCGTTCCCGGCGGGCATTTGTACCTGTGTGACGTCGTCATCTGCCTCGCGGCGATCCTGCTGAATCCCTTCGAAGCGTTTGTCGTCGGCGGCATCGGCTCGTTCCTCGGCGATATGCTGTTCTATCCGCTGCCGATGTTTGTCTCACTGGTCACCCACGGCCTGCAGGCAGTGGTGATCTCGCAGATCGCCCACCATACCATGAAACAGCACCCGAAGCTGGCGTCCGGGATCGGCGTATCCATCGGTGCCGTGATCATGGTCACGGGCTATACACTCGGAAAGATCTTTATTTACAGTACATTGGAATATGCCATGATCAAACTGCCCTATGAGATCGCGCAGGCATCGCTCGGTGCCGTATGCGGCATGATCCTGTGCTGGAGATTCGGGATCCACACTATCTTTACCCGGTTTTTCGGAAATCAGGACCGGGGCCTGCCGCCCCTGCAGGAGTCCAAACCCGACTCCGCCCTGTCACGCTTTTAGACTTTTAGATATCGAGGATGGTCATGAACGAAGAACTTACCAGACAGGCCGCCGCGGCGGCAGAAGAATTATGTGAAAAAGCAAAACTGCACGAAGGGCAGATCCTGGTGGTCGGATGCTCCTCTTCCGAAGTCTGCGGCAGCCGGATCGGCAGCAACTCCAGTCTCGAAACGGCAGAAGCGGTTTTTGCCGGGATCTACCAGGTGACGCAGAAACGGGGCATCTATCTGGCGGCGCAGTGCTGTGAACATCTGAACCGGGCCATCATTCTGGAAAAAGAAGCAGCCGGCAGCCGGGAGATCGTGAATGTCGTTCCACAGCCAAAAGCCGGCGGCTCTTTTGCCACGACCGCCTGGAAAACCTTCCGGGAGCCGGTTGCGCTGGAAGAAATCCAGGCCGATGCCGGCCTCGATATCGGCGATACGTTGATCGGCATGCATGTAAAGAAAGTGGCGGTTCCTGTCCGCCTGTCCCTTACCGCCATAGGTGAGGCTCATCTCACAGCCGCACGGGTCCGCCCGAAATTTATCGGCGGCAGCCGCGCGCAGTATGACGAATCCCTGCTCTGAGCTGCGCTCTCTTATCTTACCCGGAAGCCGTATTCGCCGGTTACCGGAGGCAGTTTTTTGACAGCCATGTTTTCGATCTTCACATACCGGCCCCGCTCGATGGCCTGTATGACCTGGTCGATCTGTGTCTGCGTTCCCTGTATTTCCATGGTAACCGAACCGTCATATTCGTTCCGCACCCAGCCGGTTGCCCCGACATAGTCGGCCGCATGCCGCGCGCGGTAGCGGAATCCGACTCCCTGCACCCAGCCGAAAAACCGGATCTGCTGACGGATCAGCTCAGACTTTATATCGTTCATACAGCTCCAGATATTCCTGCTCTACGGCGGCAAATGGCCGTACGGCATAAGACAGTTCGAAATGCAGTGCAGGCCTGTTCCCGGTCTGCTTTTCATTCAGAAGTATTTCCAGATCATACCAGAGCAGATCGTCGTCGATCCCTTTCAGAACGGCGGCCTCTTCTTCTGTCAGCTCCGAACCCAGAAAACGCTGATACACCAGGGACAGGATCCGGTCTTCTGCTTCCTGATACGCCGGCAGTTTTTTCTTGAACGGACGCGGAACATCCGAAAGATAGCACTCTGCGGCATCATGCAGCAGGCAGGCGAGTACCAGCCGGTCCGGCAGTCTCCTCGCAGCCGCCTCTTTGGCACAGGCGATACAGTGCTCCCCGACCGACCAGAAAGACTGTACCTGCCCGTTTCCCCGGCAGATCAGAGAAAGTGCGTGTGCTATGTCCTCGATCCGGAAATCTTCGATCTTCGGGTCCGTCGGCACCATATGGATACCTGTATACGTTGCAATATAGTCCGTCATATCCTGTCTTCTTTTATATAATGCGGCCGGTCTCTCCGTGTCCAAACCTTCCGCCGGCTTCAGAACGTGCGCCCGACCGAAAACTTCCGGAGCATGTCCCGATATCCCATCTCGATGTTTTCTTCGATCTTTTTCCGGTCAAAAGCCAGGATCCCGCCCAGGTCTTCGCTCGGCGTCAGATACAGGACGTTGGCCCGCCCGGCATATTCCGGATGCTGCGGTTTCTGATGAAGGTCTACCACGATCAGTTCCTCGGCCCCCATCGATTCTGCCAGTTTGATCGGAAGGTTGTCGTGATACATGCCGTCGATGAAGTATTCGCCCCGGATCATGTGCATCGGAAACACCGGATACACCGAAGAGGATGCGATGATATAATCTTTCATCAGTCCCTGCGGGATCTCGGCCTTCGGAAGCATAAACGGCTTCCGGTCGCGGGCGCGCACCGTTACCAGGCCATAGTCCACTTCGGAAGAGCGCACGGCTTCTTCATCCACATGATCCTTCACAAAATCCAGAAACGGAGAATTGTCCACCGCCCCGTCGATCAGTTTTTTCCGGCGGACTTCTTTTGGCTGAAAGAACATATCGGCCAGCGTCTGCAGAACACCCTTTTCCTGCGGCGGCTCCTGCATCAGGTCTCCCATCACCATATGGTGCCAGACCTGTTCTGCCTTCTCAAAGTCCCCCATCGCCATCATAGCGCCGTTGATAGAACCGATGGACGTCCCGGTTACGATCTGATACTCCACGGAAAGCTCCCGGAGTGCTTTCCAGACTCCGATCTCATAGGCGCCTTTTGTTCCGCCGCCGCTTAATACAACAGCTCTTTTCCCGTTCTTCATCCGTTGCTCTCCTCCAGCTCCCCGGCGGATCGGGCCATCCAGATCATCCGGATCCCCGACATGAACAGCTCCGCCACGATCCAGATCCGGACGGCATAGACCGCCACCACCGGGAAGATCAGGCCGAGAATACCGACCGCGATCATCACGGCCCCCAGGACCATGGAAGCAGCGGATCCGGGAGCCTGTACGCCGAGGTCAGCCGTGGTCATGGCTTTCCGGTACATCACAGCGCCCAGCACTTCCAGCACTCCCTGCGCGATCAGCCAGATCGAAAGGCTGATCAGAAGAATATGGATCGCAAAGCTTCCCAGCCGGCTCCCGATCAAAAGAAACACGCCGAATGCGATGGCCAGGATCGTGCCGGCCAGAGCCCAGACGCCGGCTGCCCCTGCTTTTTTCCGTTCTTTCCAGTGCAGGAACTGTCCGATCCCGTAGATCAGCAGCCCGATCCCGCAGAGGATCACCGGGAGACCCTTGTCAAAAAGACAGAGAATGCCGAGCAGGATCGCGCCGGCACCCAGAAACACGTACAAGATTTTTTTATTCAAACAGATGCCCTCCGCCTGTAGTTGTTTTCCGTACGGCTGTTTGCTGATTTCTCAAAAGCAAGCCTTTGCTGATTTCTCATAGGCAAGCCTCGGAAAATCATCTTCTTCCACATAGATGGTGCCGCAGTGGACGAATCCGAGTTTTTTCAGCAGGTTCTGCATTACGGTGTTGTCGCCGTGCGTATCCATACGCAGATGGCTGCACTGCTCATACGCCCAGTTCAGACAAAACGTACCGATCCCTTTTTCCGATCCGTCTGCCGCTATCCGGTGCACGACCCCGTACGGGCTGTCATCCAGCCATGCCCCGTCCGTGATCACCCGGTAGGTCGGCTCTATATCTTTTCCCGCGATAAAATAGAACGTGCCGCATACCTGACCGCTGTCGTTTACGCATACATAACTGTTTCCGTTTTTTATGTCCTCCCGGATCAGCGCCTCCGGCGGCCAGTTCGTCGGCCCCCATTGATCCGGGTTGCCGTGCTGCTTCATGAAATCACGCGCATACGCATAGATCTCCATGAGTCGGGCAAAATCCTTTTCCCTGGTCTTTCTGATCTGCATGGTGCTCCTTTCCGGCATAAAAGAGTTGTAACTATTTTACATCGGATACCGCTGTCTTGACCAGTATAAAAAAGGTGCCGGGCACCATACCTTCTGTCTGTATGGTACCCGACACCTTCCATATCTTTTTCCGGCATCAGCGGAAAGGATCGCGTCATCCGCCGATCTGTGTTTCGGTAATCCTTCCCTTGTTCTTCCTGCACTCTTTCAGTACTTCTGCATACGGCTTGTTGTAAACGACACAGCCGACATTTTCCTGCTGTGTCAGGAGTTCTGCACAGGAATCGCAGGCTACGCACCAGTTGATCTCGTCTTCTTTGTCGGCCAGATACTTTGCGGGCAGCTTCGGATCTGCCAGCGACTGTCTGCCCAGCGCGATCATGTCGACATAGCCGTGTTCGATATTGTAGTTGCCCCAGTGGATCAGGCTGTTCCATTCCGGCTGGACCGCTTTCAGCGTGTTTTTGCCTCTGTTGAGAACGGAATAGGCACTGCCGATCACGCAGGTCTCTTTCGGTACGTTCTCTTTCACGATCTTGGCCATGGTCATGTGGATGTAGGTATCGTCCGCTTTGCGCCGGTCGGGCATATGAAGCGCACAGGTATGCACCGGTGTCCCGGTGGACTGCAGAATGAAATCGGCGCCATGCTCGACGATGCTCTTGCAGAGGTCGATGGACTCTGTCAGATCGATGATCGGTGTGTCGGGGCCTGCGCTGCCCTGGCCTCCCGGGATGCCTTCCCACATCGAAATCTTGGATCCCACGATGAAATTCGGATCGTTGACCGCTTTTCTGACGGCATCGTACATGTTGATAGCAAAGCTCTTTCTGTTTTCCCAGCTTCCGCCGTATTTCCAGTCTCTGTCGTTGTACGGACGCAGGATCTGGGATCCGAGATAGCCGTGGCAGAACTTCAGGTCCACGCCGTCCGCGCCGCAGTCATACAGGATCTTCGAGGCTTCCGCCCAGGTCTTGATCACGTCGTCGGCATATTCGTCGGTGATGAGTTCCCCTTCAAATCCGTACAGCGGCTTTACACACATGCGGCGTCCCTCACCGCCGCCGGAGATCTCACCGGAATGCGTCAGCTGCACGATGAGCAGCGGATCGGGGTTGATCTCTTTCATCTTTTTGATGAAGTCCGCCCACTCCTGGATACTCTTCTTGTCATTGATATTCAGCGAAATCTGGTTGGTCCTCGCGATGAAATCTCTCTGAAGCGTGATCGATTCGAAAACGATCACACCTGCGCTTCCGGCAAAGAGATTGGAGTATCTCTCGATACTTCTTTCCGAAAATCCCCCGTCGGGTCTGGAATCTGCACATTCCATGGGCTGGATGGCAAAACGGTTCTTCGCGATTTTTCTGCCGATCTTCAGCGGCTGCGCCAAGGCAGTATCTTTATTACTCATTTTTTCCCTCCCTGATCCTACATACGATTCCTATAGTTTTCTGATAATTCCATTCTACCTGAATCTCAAATAAAGAGAAGAGCCGTACATGACACAGTAGATTGCAAATTGTGACATTTTTGCCGCATTTCTCCAAAAGAGCAAAAATTCAGGCTTATTTTCATGCATATTGCGATATTTTTCCCAAAAAAGCAGGTTTACAAACAGAATACGTATGCTATGCTGAATATATCCGACAATTTCTGTGTACTGTGGGGAGCAGGGTGACAGCCTATGGCGATCCGTATGGATTTTACAGATACCGAAAAGATCTGCAAATACTGTTATGAACATCATCTCCGTCTCGATTCGCTGGATGCAGGAAACTGCACGGACGGCTATCTCAAGACGTTTGATCTGGACGCCTTCCGGAAGGACAAGCTTTCCTTTTTCAGCAAAGATGTCAAACGTTTTCCGGAAGATGACATCATTCCGGAAGGTTTTGACGTGATGGTCCTCCGGCAGGCCCGCTACATGCCGATCAAGAGCCATACGCATGAGTATCTGGAATTCGTCTATCTTATGGAGGGAACGACGACCGAAGTGATCGACGGAAAGACGTATACCATGGAAGCCGGCGACCTGTTTCTTCTGGCTCCGGGAACCGCCCATTACGACGTCACCTTCAGCGACGACGCGCTGCTGTTCTTTATCATGGCACGGGCCAGAACATTCGACACGGCCTTTCATTCACTGCTCCAACATGATGATATCCTCTCCACGTTCTTTTCCCATGTTCTCTTCCATGATCTTCAGGATACCTATATCCTGCTGAAAACGGCCGATGACGAAATGCTGAAACGGCACATCTACGATCTGTTCCTGGAATTTGAGTCGGTGGATTCCTACACTTCCCGCATCGCTAATGTCGAGTTTGAATGGCTCTGCATCCATCTGCTCCAGAAACACATCTCCAGCATTCAGGATGCCGCAGCGCATCAGCGGTCGATCAACATGAAAAAAATTCTCTTCTATGCAGAAGAGAATTACCGTACCGTTACGCTGGACGATGTCTGCAGAAAATTCAGCTACAGCCGCGGACATCTCCAGCGTATTATCAAAAAAAACACGGGGTCTACTTTCAGCGAATTCGTTGCCGGCATCCGGATCCGGCGTTCCTGCGAGCTTCTGAAAAACCAGTCCCTTCAGATCCATGATATTGCGGACGCGGTCGGGTTTCACGACGACAGCAGTTTTTTCCGCTGCTTTAAAAAGCAGACGGGGATCTCGCCTTCCGCGTACAGAAAGCAGGTCTGGACAGATCAGGCCGCTTCTTCTGCCTCTGCTTCGAACCAGTCATTCATCCGTTCATCCAGCATCGCCTCGTCAAAATAATTTTCATTTGTGTTCTTGTTCATTAAAGCACTTTATTCTTTTAGAAAGGCAAGAACTGCCCGGTTGAATTCTTCCGGATTCTTAGCAGCTATAAAGTGATCGCCCTTGATGAAGACCAGCCTGCTGTGCGGGATGCTGTCCGCGATCAGACGTGTATGTGACTCCCGGATCATATCTCTTGTGCCGGCAATGACCAGTGTCTTTGCACGAATGGCCTTCAGTTCTTCCGGTCTGATATCGGGATCATTCACCATCAATCCCAGCATTTCTGTGTTCCGCTTTGCAGCCTCACTCTTGCCGGCAAACCTTTTTGCGATCCGATATCCTATCTCGATCGGAATCTGTGTGGATCGCTTTACCCCATCCGGATCCAGATTTGCCCCGTTCAGGATCAGCCTGTCGACCCGGTCCGGGTGCTGCATGGCAAAGACCATCGCAATATTCCCGCCGTCTGAAAAGCCGAGCAGATGTGCCTTTTTAAGCTGATGCGCATCCATAAATCCCAGCAGATCCTCCGCAAACTGCCTGATCGTAAAGGGCTTGCTGCCTCTGGGTGTTTTTCCGTGCCCCCTGGTGTCTATCGCATAGATATGAAACGTGCGGGCAAAATCATCCATCTGACCCCGGAAATAGGTACTGTTTTCACCGTTCCCGTGGAGAAGAATGATCGGATCTCCCTGCCCGCTCTCTATGTAATATTGCTGAATATCCATGCTTTCCCCCGTCTGCTGTATTTCCAAGGCCTTTTCCGTGAACAGAACCGTCTTTCCACATCTGCGGATACCGGTATTTATCTTCTCTGCCGCCTATAATGTAAACAGAATAGTTCAAATTTTCAAGAGTAAATCACACTGCCGCCGGCCGCATCGGGATATCCTTTTCTTCTTTCTTCAATCCAGGATCTGTCCGTCTCTGGAGATCGTCACCACCTGCCAGGGGATAAATTTCCCACTGTTTCTGAGCGCATTCTCTGCTGCTCTCTGCAGTCCGCCGCAGCAGGGAACTTCCATCCGTACGATCGTAACGCTTTTAATGTCGTTATCCCGGATGATCGCGGTCAGCTTCTCCGTATAATCGACTCCATCCAGTTTTGGGCATCCGATGATCGTGACATTGCCGCGCATGAAGTCCTCATGCATGTTGGCATAGGCATAAGCCGTACAGTCCGCCGCGATCAGCAGCTTTGCTCCGTCAAAGAAGGGAGCCTGTGTCGGAACCAGCTTGATCTGGCAGGGCCACTGTGCCAGCCGCGAGACCGGTCTTCCGGCCAGGACCGGCTGTTCTTCCTGCATGATTTCTTCTCTCCGAAACTGCATCATCCGGGATCCGGGACAGCCTTCTTCGTGGTGTTCGTGGTTCATCTCGTTCATTGCTTTCTTTCTCCTTTCCACTTCGGTCGGCACTGAACGCCCCTCCGCCGGACGTGCAGCGCCCTTTGCCCGTTTTACTGCAGCCTCGTCATACTCCGGGGCTTCCCTTTTTTCGAAAGTGATCGCGCCGGTCGGGCATTTCGGCAGACAGTCGCCAAAACCGTCGCAGAAATTTTCACGGACAAGTTTTGCCTTGCCGTCAATGATATCGATCGCACCTTCATGGCAGGCTTCGGCACACAGACCGCAGCCATTGCATTTTTCCTCGTCTATATGAATGATCTTTCTGAGCATCGCTGCTTCCACCTCCTTGTCTTTCTGTATGTATCATAGTATGATCATTACGATATGTATGTGGTAATAACCACATTTTGTAAAAAATGAGGTTCTTATGGCTAATAATATGCATTTGGAAATCCTGCAGAGATCCATGCTTTTTCATGGGCTGACCGCGGATGAGATCTCCGCTGCTCTGGCCTTCTTTCATGCGGAAAAAAAGCAGTATAAGAAGGGAGCCGTCATTCTGCATGCCGGCTTAACGACCGACCGCATGGGTCTGGTTCTGGAGGGCAGCGTTACGATAGAAAACAATGACATATGGGGGAATCGCACAATCTTAAGCCATATCGGAAAAGGCCAGTTCTTTGCGGAGACCTATGCCTACCTTCCCGTTGAACCTATGCTGGTGGACGTTGTGGCAAACGAAAACTGCCGCATCCTCTTTTTAAGGATCGGCAGTATGCAGGGGCCTTTTAATTTACCCGGCCCCTGGCTTATGACTTTTGTATCAAACCTTCTACGCATCTCCGCACATAAGAATCTGTCGCTTTCCGGAAGGAGCTTTCACACCGCGCCGAAAACGATCCGCGGCAGAGTCCTTTCTTATCTGAATACCGTCTCTCTTCAAAAGGGCAGTCATGAATTTGATATTCCTTTTGACCGTCAGCAGCTGGCAGATTATCTGAATCTGGAGCGGAGTGCCTTATCCAAGGAACTTGGAAAGATGCGGCGGGACGGTCTGATCACTGTCAGGAAAAATCATTTTATCCTGACCGGAAAATAGACTTCGGTTTCCCAGTCTTCCGGCGACAGCGAATCAAACTGTGTCCTGATATAAAGATCAAAAGGCGCTCCTGTGATCTCATATCCATTCGCTGCGATCCAGCTGACTACTGCACCATACGCTTCCGACAGATTCGAATATCCTCCATGATGCATGATGACTGCAATCCACCCCATTTTCATGCTGAATATGCAGGTTTTAAAGACGATTAAAATGGGAGGTTAAAGAGTTTCTTCAGGAGAGGGGATGATGAACAGATTTTTATCGTAGTCAATGATCCCTTCTTTTTTCAGTGAGGCAAGTTCACGTGTCATTGCGCTGCGGTTGATGCAGAGATATTCTGCCATTTCTGACCGGCGCAGTGGTATGCGAAAGGTGCTGCTCCCACTGCGGAGAGCTTCCATTGACAGATAGGCCAGGATCTTTTCACGGACCGATCCCCGTGAGATCACATCGATTTTTTTCATCAGAGACCGGTTTTTGGCGCTGATCAGGGCAAACATATTCTGGGTCAGCAAATGATGGAACGTGCAGGCGTTCTTACAGGGATGCGTTATTCTGCCTGCAGAAATAAAAAGGATCAGTGTGGAAGAGGCGGATTTGTAAACGAGATCCGGTTTTTCCATTCCATTTCCCATGAAGGCTATATTTTCACCGAACACATCTCCTTCTGTTATGAAGGAAATGAGCGTGCGTTTTCCCCAGATGTCTTCCGTATACGTCAGTACGCTTCCTTCCAGTACAGTTCCTACAGTAGAATTCATTTCGCCGTCCATCCGGATGTAATCGTCTTTTTTATACCGGCGGATCCGGCACCCAAGGCAGTCAAAAAGAAGGAAGCAGTCTCTGGCATCGATCCTGTTAAACAGCGGGAGACCGGAAAAATCTATGGTATTCGCTGCAGACATATCCTGTGTCCTTTCGTCTCGAACTTTTGTTAGATTTCAGCAGATATTATATCAAAAATGTTGCGTGTGCAACAGAGGCTATTTCTTTCTTATAGTATACTTCTTCCTATATTTACCACTTCTTTATTACACACCTTTTAGCGAGTCAATCATCTATTGAGAGGAAAGTGCATATGCGAAAAGTACAATCAACCTGCAATTTCTGTGCGATTGACTGTAATCTCGATTTTTACGTGGAGGACGGGAAGATCGTGCGAACCCTGCCGACCAAAGGCTATCCCGTGAATGAAGGTTTCAGCTGTATTAAGGGTCTGTCTCTGAGCAAGCAGCAGACGACTGTCAAGCCGGACGCACTGCCTAAAATCAGACAGGAAGATGGGAGCATGAAGGAAGTGCCCTGGGAAGAAGCCTGGGATCATGTTGCCGAAAAGATCACCGGGCTGCAGAAAAAGTACGGACGGGAAAGTGTCGCCGGCATCAGTACGGGGCAGCTCACGCTGGAAGAGTTTGCAATCTTCGGTCATGTAATGCGCAACTATCTGCAGACAAATGTGGACGGAAACACGCGCCTGTGCATGGCTTCAGCCGCCGTTGCGCATAAGGGAACGCTGGGATATGACGCCCCGGGGTATACACTGCAGGATCTGGAGCTGTCTGACACGCTTATCTTTATCGGGGCGAATCCTGTTGTAGCGCATCCGATCGTGTGGGGACGTGTGCGCAATAATCAGGTCCCGGGACATAAGATCGTCGTGATCGATCCCCGGCGCTCGGAAACGGCCATGAACGCAGATCATCATTACCAGATTCGTCCGCGGTCGGATCTGGTGCTGCTGTATACGGTCGCTAACATCCTGATAGAGAAAGACTGGATCGACTGGGATTTCATTGCGAAACATACGAATCATTTTGAGGAGTTTGCCCGATTCGTCAGTGCGTTTCCTCTTTCACGCGGCGCAGCGGAGAGCGGTATCGATGAAGAACGGATCATGGAACTGGCGAAGATCATTCATGATGGAAAGGCGGTGTCCTTCTGGTGGACGATGGGCGTCAACCAGGGATACGAAGCCGTGACTACAGCGAGAGCAGTCATGAATCTGGCACTGATGACCGGTAATATCGGCAGACCGGGAACCGGCGGCAATTCGATCACGGGACAGTGCAACGCGATGGGTTCACGCCTGTTCTCCAACACGACCTGTCTGTTCGGCGGGGGAGACTTTGCAGACGCAGAAGAAAGCGGACGGATCGCCGGCATCATCGGGATTGATCCGGAACAAATGGCAAAAAAGCCGACGATCCCCTATAACAGGATCATTGAAGGGATCAACGCCGGAGAGATCAAAGGACTCTGGATCCTCTGTACAAATCCGCGTCACAGCTGGACGAACAATGAGACGTTTGCCGAGGCGGCGAAAAAGCTGGATCTTTTTGTCGTGCAGGACATTTACGATACGATCGAAAGCGCGGAAGAAGCGACTGTCTATTTTCCTGTCGTCCCGGGAATCAAGAAAGCGGGCACATATATCAACCTCGAACGCCGCCTTTCGGCCATGCGTCCCGTTCTGCCAAGGGGAGAAAATGAGATTTCCGATTATGAGTGTATTCTCGGTGTCGCGAAAGCGCTCGGAATGGGAAAGGCGATCGAGCGCTGGGAGACTCCGGAGCAGTGCTTTAACATGCTTCGTGAGATCTCGCGGGGAAGACCGTGCGATTTTTCCGGCGTGAAATGGGACGACCTGACAGATTCCCACGGGCGGCAGTGGCCGTACCCGGAAGGGAGGGAGGCGGAGTTTTCCGAAGAGCAGCGCCGTCTCTATTCTGACGGGATCTTCTATACGCCGGACGGAAGAGCTAATTTCCTGTTTGAGGAACCTCTGGAGAATCCGTATGTCCCGTCAGAAGAATTCCCGCTTGTCTTCAATACGGGCCGCGGCACCGTAGGGCAGTGGCACACCCAAAGCCGTACCAAAGAGGTCCGGTTCGTGGAGGATGTTTCTCCGAAGAAGGCATATCTTTTTATGAACAGGAAAATGGCGGAAGAAAATGACGTCCATGAGATGGACCGCATTCGTGTATTCTCAGTCAACGGTCAGAATGCCGATTTCTTTGTCAAAGTGACGGACAATGTCCCGTATGATCAGCTGTATGCACCGATCCACTATATAGAGTGCAATAAGCTGACCCCGTCAAACTATGACAAGTATTCCCGGGAGCCCAATTACAAAGGGGCGGTCTGCCGGTTTGAAAAGATATGACGTACAGATGATCTGAAAGAGGAGGTCAGGGATTATGTACAGGATAAAAATTGACCGCAGCCGCTGTATCGGATGTCTAACGTGTGTGACTGCCTGCGTGGTCAGTCACCAGACCGAGAGCGGCGACGCGCGGAACCGTGTCGTGATCGACAGTGAGACAAAGCCGGCGCCCATATTCTGCCGGCACTGCAGCCGGCCGGAATGTGTCTATACATGCATGACCGGCGCCATGAAGAAAGATCCCGTGACAGGATACGTCACGTATGATAAGGAACAGTGCGCCAGCTGCTATATGTGTGTCATGTCCTGCCCGTTCGGTGTTCTGAAACCGGACAGTGTGCATTTCCGGGAGATCATGAAGTGCAACATGTGTGTCCACAGGAGTGAGGATGGAAAGACTGCAGATCCCATGTGCGTGGAAAAGTGCCCCATGCACGCCATTACACTGGAGGAGAGCCTATGAAAAAATATGTTGTGATCGGTTCGTCCGCGGCAGGTGTCAATGGCATCCGGGAGCTTCGGAAATATGACAGGGAGGCAGAGATCGTGCTGATCTCGAAAGACAGCGAGATCTATTCACGCTGTATCCTGCATGAATATCTTTCAGGTATGAGAAGCATCGATCGTCTGCGGTTTGTAGAGAAAGATTTTGAGACGCTGTACCGCGTCACATGGAAGAAAGGCCTGGAGGCAGTCGGGCTGGACCGGGCGGCAAAAGAAGTCATACTCGGGGACGGCACAAGAGAAAGCTACGATAAGCTGCTGATCGCTACCGGCTCCCATACGTTCTTTCCGCCGATCAAAAATATGGCGGGATCTCCGAATATGATAGGTTTCCGCAATATCGATGATATCGAAGTTTTGAAGGAAGCAGTGAAGACGAAAAAACACATCGTCATTCTCGGAAGCGGTCTTGTCGGCATCGACTGTGCGACAGGGCTCCTGCATCTCGGTGTGAAGACAGTCCTGTGTGATTTTGCCGGATGGCTCCTCAATAAACAGCTTGATCACGAGGCTGCACAGGCGTATATCGATGCTTTTGCGGCACATGGTGTGGAACAGCATTACGGAGTCGGCGTCGATGAAGTGCAGATCAATGACGATCATGAGATCACGGCGGTCGTCCTCAGCGACGGAACGGTGATCCCCTGCGATTTCTTTGTGGTCACGGCAGGCGTTCGTTCCAATGTGGAGTTTCTGCAGGAATCCGGCCTGGAGCTTTCCCGGACCGGCCTTGTGTATGATGAGACGGGCCGGACGAATGATCCGGATATTTTTGGCGCAGGCGATGTATCGGGCCTTTCGCCCATATGGCCGGTCGCCGTGAAAGAGGGAATGATCGCAGCGGCCAATATGGCCGGTGTGCCGGAAAAAATGTCCGATTTCTTTGCCAGCAAGTCTACCATGCGGTTCCTGGACATCTCTACGATGTCTCTGGGCGAGGTCAATCCCGATCCGGCAGATGAGACCGTAAGGGTCGAGACATATCGCAAGGGAGATGTGTACAAAAAAATCGTCCACAGGGATGGAAAGATCATCGGAGCACTGCTTCAGGGAGATCTTGCATACGGAGGAGTCCTGCAGCAGCTGATCGCCCGTCAGATCGATGTCCGCAGAGTCAGAAAGCCGCTGTTTGACATCGATTACTCCGACTTCTTCCATATGCACAGTGATTCCTATGAATTCTATTATGAGTAAGACGGGAGGGAATATGGAAAGAGTCGAAAAAATACCGGTTCCCGTCATTGCGACATTCCTGAGTTTTCTCACGATGGGAAATGTCTATGGAGGTCTCGGGTTTTCCTGGCTTCGGTATCTGATCATGGTGTGCGGAACGGTCTTTATCATCTGCTATATCATCAAGATCATCCGTTACCCCGGAACATGCCGGCAGGAGTATGAGCAGACGATCCCGGCCAGCCTCTACGGTGCATCCAGCATGGTGCTGATGGTGCTGGGCAGTTTTTACTTTGAGATGGGATGGGAGTTCGGACGGATCATCTGGTTCATCGCTGTCCTAATCCACTGCGTGCACATTATCGTATTTACGGTGAAGCACACTTTCGGAAAGGTGATCCTGAAGAAAGATCCTGTCAATATGATGCCCAGCTGGTTTGTGACGTATAACGGATGGATGGTGGCCTGTGTGACCGGAGGAAAGATGAATGCCGCGCCGATCCTGCAGGTGATCACGGTCTACGGCTGTATCATTTACATTCTTCTTCTGCCGTTCATGCTCCGGCGTCTGGTAAAAGTCGAGATAAAAAGTGCAGCTTATCATACAATGGCGGTTCTGTTGGCTCCCTGCAGTCTCTGCGTTGTCAGCCTGATCAATGTCTATGAGTCGCCGAATCGTGCACTGCTGACGTTTATGTACATCTGCGTGCTGGCATCGCTGGCTTTTATCCTTTTTAAACTGCCGGACTTCTTTTCATTCCGGTTCTATCCGGGTTTTGCCGGGCTGACATTCCCGATGGCGATCGGTGTTGTTGCCTCGCAGAAAATGGCAGGCGCACTGACGGCTGCAGGAAAGGAAGGGCTGGCCAATGCCGTGACACAGCTGTCCGGACTGCAGATTTTTGTAACCACGATGCTGGTGGGTTATGTGATGCTTATGTTCCTGCGTATGCTGCTGAAGAAACAGGAAAGACAGTGACACACAGGAAGCAGAGAGGTTTGAATAAAGGATTGTTAGAAACGGAGGGGTTTGAATGGGCTACATTCTGACAAGAGAAGGTTTTGACAAGGTCCTGTCCGAACTGGGGAGGACATACAGGCTTTACGCGCCTGTGCGTAAAACCGGGGAAGGCCGGTTTACCGACACCGACGTCATCCGCTATGATTTTGTGAATTCTGTAGAAGAGATGGAACTGGATCAGAAATCGGATTATGCTTTTAAGGAGATCCTGACACCGCTTTCTGAGACGCTGTTCTTTTTTACGGAAAGTGAGGTCAAAACGGCAGACCGGGATGCGCGTGAAGCGATCATCTTTGTGAAAAGCTGTGATATGCATGCAGTAAAACGACTTGACCAGATCTATCTGGATAATACATTTGCCGATCCTTTCTACAAAGAGATCAGGGAGCGTGTCCATTTTGTGCTGCTGGGTTGCCCGAAGTCGGGTGAAGACTGTTTCTGCGTCGATATGGGAACGAACCGGACGGCGGACGGATACTGGTTTTCTGTGGACAGAACAGAAGACGGCGGGTTTGCCTGTGATGTTCCGGAGGAGTCTCTTGCAGAACTGTTCGAAAAAAACAGCGCAGCAGAGCAGCGTGTTGAGCCGAAATATGTGACGGAGAATGCTGTGCATGTCACGATCCCGGATGAGATCCCGTCCGGTATTTACAAAAACTCTGTGTGGGATGAGTACAGTGCACGCTGCATCGGGTGCGGCCGCTGCAATTTTGCCTGTCCCACCTGCACCTGCTATACCATGCAGGATGTTTTTTACACCGATAACGGGAAAGTCGGCGAACGCCGCAGAGTCGGGGCGTCCTGTATGGTGGACGGCTATACCAATGTGGCCGGCGGAGGTGAGTACCGCCGTACGAAAGGTGAGCGTATGCGGTTTAAAGTGCTTCATAAGATCCTGGATTTCAAGAAGCGGTTTGGCTATCAGATGTGTGTCGGATGCGGCCGCTGTGACAGGATCTGTCCGGAATATATCTCCTTTTCTGCCTGTATCAATAAAGTAAACAAGGCAGTAGAAGAAATGAAAGAAGGGGAGGTGAATTGAAGATGGAAAAAACGAATGTGTCTATGAATATTCAGGATAATCCTTATGTGCCGTTTTCCTCCAGAATTCTGGAAGTCATCAGGCATACACAGAAGGAATACACCTTCCGCATGGAATACTCCGGAGATGTAAAACCCGGACAGTTTTTTGAAGTATCCATACCAAAATACGGCGAAGCTCCGATCTCTGTCAGCGGGATCGGCGATCACTCTGTGGATCTCACGATCCGGCGGGTCGGCCGTGTCACAAATGAAGTCTTTGAGCACTATACGGGTCAGAGCCTTCTGATGCGCGGGCCGTACGGAAACGGGTTTGACACTTCTCTGTATGAAGAGGGTGAGGTCCTTGTCGTTGCGGGAGGCACCGGCGTATCTCCGGTCCGGGGCGTCATCGATGCATTGGCCGGGACAAAAGATGCCGGTGACAAACATGTCATCGTGGGATTCCGCAGTCCGGACGACATGCTCTTCCGGGATGATCTGAAACGCTGGGATAAAAAACTGGATCTGATCCTCACGGTCGACGGAGCTCCCGAGGGATACGAAGGAAATATCGGTCTGGTCACGAAGTTTATCCCCGAAGTTCCGATCCGTGATACGGCAAAGGCGCAGGCGGTCGTTGTCGGTCCGCCTCCGATGATGCGGTTCTCTGTCATGGGACTTCTGGAGAAGGGATTCCGGGAAGAAAACATTTGGGTCTCTCAGGAGAGAAAGATGTGCTGCGGTCTGGGCAAGTGCGGTCACTGCCGCGTCGGAGAGAAGTATATCTGCCTGGACGGCCCGGTATTCAACTATACTGTCAGCAAAGACATGATCGACTGAAAACGCGTTTGGATGGACGGACACGGAGGAGAATAAGTTCATGGGTATTGATGTAAATCTGAAAAAACTGAAAAAAAACGCGTTCCGCTATTCTAAAGTGCGGGACGAAACCGCGTCACGGGTGCGTATTCCCGGCGGCGTCATCAGTGCGAAGGCCATGCTGCGAGTTACCGAGATTGCGGAAAAATACGGCAACGGAACAATCTTTGTCACAAATCGGCAGGGTGTGGAGATCCCCGGGATCAGACTGGAAGATATGGATGCCGTCAACCGCGAGCTGCAGCTCATTATTGATGAGTCCGGCGTCAATCAGGAAGAGTATAACGGCGGATATCCTGCGGCAGGGACCCGCAATATCGTGGCCTGTCCGGGCAAGCGGCTCTGCCCTTTCGGCTGTTATGATACGACGGCTTTCGCGCAGAAGATGGATAAGCACATCTTCCCGAATAATCTGCATATGAAAGTCGCGTTTACCGGCTGCTCCAACGACTGTGCCAAGGTCCGCATGAATGACTTCGGGATCATCGGCATGACCGAACCGCAGTATGATCCGGATCGCTGTGTCGGCTGTGAACAGTGTGTAAAATACTGTCAGAAACGTTCCGTAGGCGCACTGAAAGTCGTAAACGGCAAGATCGAGCGGGATACGGATCTTTGCATCGGCTGCGGTGTCTGCGTAACGTACTGCCCGACCCGCGCCTGGACCAGAAGCAAAGAGCATTATTTCCGTCTTGTACTGCTGGGCCGCACCGGCAAGCAGAACCCCCGCCTTGCCGAGGATTTCATCAAATGGGCTGATGAGGAAAGCATCCTGAAGATCGTTAAAAACTGCTATGCATTTGCCGAGGAATATATTGATAAAGAAGCGATTGAAGGCAAAGAACACATCGGCTATATCGTCGACCGGGCCGGGTTTGAGACCTTCCTGAAATATGTGATGGAAGGCGTCGAACTGCCCGACATGGCTGAAGTCGCCACCCGGATCTACTGGGGCGGGAAGCGGTATGACAGGAGCAACAATCTGAAATAGGCTGATTTACCCCGGGGACAATCTCCCCGGGCTTTTCTTTTTACTGTGCGGATAACTCAGCCGGGGATGTCCCCCGCCTCTATGGAGGCGGGTTTATCAAAAGACCAAACACGGGATCCATGGTGCCATATTTCCGGATCATATTGTTGATGGCAGCCATGGCAGCCGCCAGGGAGATCTGCGAAAACAGGCTGGTCAGTCCAAGCGGAAGGAAACGTTTGATCAGATCGCCTTGAAGAGCAAAAGAAACCCTGGTCAGGGTGACCGCCTTCATGTGAAACGGATAACGGAGTCTCTTCGATTTTACGAAAAAGCCGGATATAACAGCAGTGATAAGACTGCATTTATACGGTGGTTAGGGATGGAGGCAAATGCGCGATCTCATGAGCAATGGTGAAG
>JAIKYQ010000040.1 GCA_024683035.1 Eubacterium sp. | reverse complement strand
AAGCTCTCGATCACGACCCGCATCTTTCCGCCCACAAGGATGGTCTCGAAAAAACCTTTGTGGACCAACCAGTACGAATCGACCTTCTTCAGTCCAAGCAGGTTTCCCATCTCCCGGACCGACATGGTTGTTTTGGGGCGTCTGGTCATGCTTTCAACCTCCTGTATGTAAATGTAGCCAGGCCCTTCGGCCTGGCTACAGAGTAGCGGATCATCGCTCTGACTTTTAGGATGTCGATTCGATTAATTTCTGGGAATGACATCCTTGACAAGGTGTTCTAAAGTCAGCAGCTCTGTTTATCAAGCCACTCATCGAAACTCTTGCGGGAGATGCGGTAGCCGCTTCCTCCAAGCTTGATATATCGGAACTCATTCTTTTTCAGCAGATCGTAAACCGTGCGCCGTCCGCATTCCAGAATCAGCATCAGGTCATCGACCGTATAGCATCGTTTTTCCGGCATCTCCGGAGCAGCCCCCTCCGGGAAATCGTATTCAACACAAGCTTCCATCATCGTCATTACCTCCTGTATATGATCACGGGGCCTCCACACATTCCGGAATCTCCATTCCGAGGCTTTCCCGTATTGCATCCTCAACCTTCGTCATCTGTTCCTGGGTCATCTTGCCGAGATACTTCTCGATCCGGCATTTATCGATCGTCTTGATCTGTTCCAGGGAAACCATCGAAGGTTCCGCCAGTCCCCGGACTTTTTCGAAATAGCAGTGTGTCGGCATGTTCAGCTTCTTCAGCTTCGTTGTGATCGGCGCAACGATCAGGATCGGGCAGTAGTAATTGCCGTCATTGTTCTGCAGGACCAGGACCGGTCTTGTACCTCCCTGTTCGGAGCCCTTGAAGGGATTCAGGTTTGCGAGGTAGATATCCCCGCGCCTGTAGATCCAGTCAGGTCTCATTTCTTTTCCCTTATATTTCAATTGTCCACCTCCCACAGTTTCAGAATTTCTTGGGAAGATAGTATTCCGGATCCATACCGATATACTGTCGATAGATCTGATACAAATAACGCCGATATCCTGAAAAACGGTTCCCTGCTTTCCTCCCTTCCTCCCAGATCCTGACAGGATCCACCTGGCAAAGCTGGAAAATCAGCCGATCCGGATCAATCTCCTCATCATAGATCTCTATAAAGCGAAGAACACAATCCAGCACCTCATGCCGCAATGAATCAGGATGTCCTTTCCAAGCCAGCTGGAGCACCAGCAGGGCCTTTTCGAAAAGCTCGTCGCCGGCCCGAAGATATCCTGTAAATGCTGTGGAGATACAGCAGATCTTTCCCCATCCACCGTGGCGCTTGAAGTCAAGCGCAAACCCGTAGCTGTTTACAAGTTCTTCAAATGTGACCGCGATTTCATCCTGGTCCGCGATCAGGGCTTCCAGTCTTTCTCCCGGTGTGGGTTTCTGCGATCCCGCACTTATGCCTCCAAATGTATACTGTGACTTAAGCGTTTGGGGCTTGTTTCGGGTCGATATTCTGATGTGGCATCTTTTCATGATCTTTTACCTCCTATGTATAAGCGGGCAAAACCGGCGCATGGCTGGTCAGCCCGCATTCTTTTCAATGTGTATGATCCTTCCGTATTTGTCCTCGGCACCCCCAGAAGCAGCGAAGCGGATGCTCCGCCGGGAAATCATTCAGGCGTCCGGCAGCTTACCGGATCCATGGGCCTTTCACCCCTCCGTGGTTCTCACCGAGCCGCATGGGCCTTTGCCCAGACGGAAGTCTCATTATTCTGTGATGCCTCAAAGCTGTGTGCCGGAAGCTGTCCGACACTTACAGGCCAGTTCCCGCTCATGTCCCGAAAGACCGTCATGGCGTTCCCCGCTGTTGTGGCTCCTCATCACAGGTGCGTACCTGATGAATGTATATTCAGTTTTAAAGGTGCGTTCCGATTTCTCAGGTCGTAACAACTCGGTTGTTACGAGTATCAGTCTATCGGGAAAATGGATGTTTTTTTATGACCTCGTAGGCCAACTCACCCGCCCTCTTAGGCCAACCTGCCGTCGATTCTTGCGAGAAGAGAGGATAGTTCATCCATGACGTTCTCTACCGAATCACGGATCGATGCATCTCCGGTCCTTTTGCCCGTAAGAAGATAATCGGTGCTTACGCCGAAGACTTCCGAAAGTTCCAGGAGTATGTCAATGGAGCACCCGCGTTTGCCGCGCTCGATCTTGTTCATATGCTCGTGACCGATATTGAGCCTCAGTGCAAGCTCCTCCTGGGTAAGTCCTATCCTGTTGCGTTCTTCTTTGATCCTCTGTCCAAATTCCACCTGGTTGAAGTACATTTCCCGTCCTTTCCGCAGAGCAGGAGAAGACTCCGTCTCCGTACGAAGCGGACAGGTATGCAGTTCCCGTAAGCAGAGCAAAAGAAAAAGCACCGTCGAAATCGAATCTTTGAAAGGGTATGGTTCACCCTTGTTCTGATTCGGCTTCGTACGGTGCTTGGTAGTTTCTCAGTCCCGGTTTCCCGTGGCTGCT
>JAIKYQ010000186.1 GCA_024683035.1 Eubacterium sp. | reverse complement strand
ACTCAAACGCGCCGGCACCGGCTGTGACCAGTACAAGTGCCGCTTCCATGGCGAGTAGTACAAACATTGAGCTCCACATCTGCTGCACGATAGCATAGATGATGCATCCGAAAACGATCAGCATAAGTCCGCCAAGGACTACAGAAGAAAGATTGATACCGATCTTTACAAGCAGGCGAAGGATGCCGAGTATCAAAAGGACAGGCAGAAGAAGGATCTTCGCAAATAACTTGAGTAAAAACATAACAGACCTCCATATCGTAAGCAGTCCGGGACTGCGGGTATTCTGTATTCATTGTATCAAGGCCCGATAACACCGCAAGGATGTCAGGCTATGTAGATGCGGGACAAGTCCCGCACCCCCTTCCGGACCGATCAGCCGAACAAACCGGAAAGAAGAGGTACCAGGGTGATGCCGATGAGGGCGACACCGCCACCTGCCATCAGCTGTCTTATGCCAACATAGTTGGAACAATCGACTTTTGCCTATGACCGGCGGCGGTTCATGCCCCTCTGTATAAATGGCGTTTATGCCAGATTTGTTGTAAGGGGAAAGTATTGAATTGTATGAGATTAGAGATCCCTGTGCCCTTCGATGGGCCTCAGGTTGTAATGAATTTCGATGGAAATATTGCGGTGGCCATCGGGATCGATAGCCTCATGGACCACGATCTCTTTGATCAGCCGGTGCAGGATCTCCGGTGTCAGCTCATCGATCTGGACATAATCCTGAACCATTTCAAGCCATTTCCGGGCATTCTCCGTTGACTGCATGGACTGCTTCAGAAGCTCCTGGTCCTGTTCGATAGCCTTGCGGACCTCGGCCTGCTCATCCTGGGCCTTTTTGATCATGACTTCGAAGTTTGCCTCGGAGATCTTCCCGGAGATCATATCCTCATAGAGTCGGGAAATCATCTTCTCAAGGATCTCAAGGCGCTCTTTGTTCTTCATGATCTGCCGGGCCAGTGTTTCAGACTGCGCTTTCTGCTCGGCTGAACAGCTCTCAGCTAGCTGTTCGGCAGCACCGTCCTTATCGGCCAAGGCCTTCCTTGCAAGCTGCCGGATCTCATCAAGGACCAGCTTGTAAAGCCTGTCATATTCGATCCTGTGCTGCGTGCAGTGGTGCTTTCCGAAGGCATTGTAGGTCTTGCAGGAGTAGATCATCTGCGGATGCTTCGCATTTGTCCTGCGGATGGTCAGCGCCTTCCGGCATTCGCCGCACTTGATCAGGCCGGCGAAGAGACTGTAGTTGCCGTCATCCCTGGGCCTCTGCCTGCTCTTCAGCTTCTCTTGGACGATATCGAAGGTGTCCTGATCCACAATGGCCTCATGCATTCCCTCGACAATGATCCAGTCCTCCGGCTTTCTCTCGGCGATCGTCCCGATCTTGAACTTGTACAGCTTCTTCTGGGATGCTATCGCCCCGATATAGACCGGATTGACCAGCAGATCCTTAATCACCGTGAAGTCCCAGATAAAGCGGCCGTTATCCGGATCATCAAGCTCCCACTTGGTGTAATGGTCCCGAAGGCCTCGCTGCCGGTTCCACCATGTGGGGCAGGCCACCTGGTTCACCTCAAGCTGTCTCCGGATCCAGTTCGGACCATGCCCATTTCTGGCATACTCAAAGATCTTCTTTACGATCGGAGCCGTTTCCGGGTCAATAATCAGATGGTTCTTATCACCGGGATCCTTCTGGTATCCGAAGGGAGCCAGGCATCCAGTGAACTGTCCTTTCGTGGCTTTCAGAAGATAAGAGGAATGCACCTTCTTGGAGATATCCTTGGAGTACATCTCGTTCAGGACGTTCTTGAACGGTGCGATCTCATTGTTATCTCTGAGCGTATCCACGGAGTCATTGACAGCGACATACCGGACACCGTGCCTGGGGAAGAAGTCCTCGATCAGCCTTCCGGCATCCAGATAGTTACGGCTCAGTCGGGACAGATCCTTGGTCACGACCAGGTTGATCACCTTTTTCTCTACAGCTTTTAATAACCGCTTCAAGTCAGGACGATCTGTGTTCAGCCCGGTATAGCCATCGTCCTGATATACCGCAACAACCTCCCATCCCTGCTGTTTGCAGTAGTTTTCCAGCATTTCGCGCTGGTTGGCAATACTGGCGCTCTCGCCCTGCAGCTCATCGTCTTTTGAGAGTCGGCAGTAGATCGCGGCCCGGTAGGTTCCGGCAAGCATTGCGCTCATTTCTTCAAAAGAGTATTCCATATTGTTCACCCCGCCAGTCCAGACAGGTTTCGCAATTCGGGAACCTCGTCATCATTATAATCGGTTTTACTTTTTTCCGCAAGTGTATCTTGCGATTTCGCTATACGGTATTGATCTGCAATCAGGCCGATGAAAACGTCCTGCGCAGTCTGTTCACCGTCAAACACGCTGACCACCTTCAGGGTGGTATCGTTCTTTTTCCTCGCCATAGGCAGCATTACCTCCTTCGTAATGGTTGAAGTGGCAAAGTGGCAGAAAAAAGAGTGCCATGATTTCTGCCACTCCGATTTCTTTCTGCCACTTCAGCCAGGATTATTCTGTTTCTGTTTTTGGATCTTCGATCCAGTATTCTTTCTTGTGTCCGGAAATGAATCGGCTCTTCAGGATGTCACTCATTTCCTTCTTTGCATCACGCACCGTCCTGGGAGAGATCCCCTTGACGATCGCCTCACGGTCGATGTCTTCACTGAGGACGTGCTTTCCTCCGGCAGTCATGGCCAGGATCAGGTTCCTCGCTGCATCCGTCTTGGATTCATGCTTGCCTTCCGATCCGGAAAGCATCTCATCGGCTGTGATGTCGTATTCGCCCATCCAGCGGAATCCGTCCTCATCACCCAGGATGAATGCCAGGGAAGGACCGGGAGGCGCAAGAGAGCTCTTTTCATGGGTCAGGACTCGGAGATTCGGATCGTCCTTCACCTTTCCGATAAAGAGCAGGCTCCGGACACTTGCAGTGAAATCTATCGAGCCAAGACCTCTGTAAGTGCTCTGCATTCCTGCCGCCTTATTAAGATGCCCGATCAGCAGGATCGCACAGCCGGTCCTCTGGGCAATATCTCCGAGTTTTCGGAAGATGGGCCTGACCTCATTCGCACGGTTCATGTCCACCTTTGCGCCTAAGAATGCCTGCATCGGATCAATGATCAGGAGCTTCGCCTGGTTCTGCCGGATGGCTCTCTCTATCCTGTCATCGGAGAGTGTCAGCGGATTTGCATCGTTTTCCACAATGACCAGAACCCTGTCCAGATCAGCGCCGGCCTCTATCAGCCTGGGCTTAACGGTATCTCCGAGGCCATCCTCCGCAGTCTGATAGATCACATTGAACGGCTCCATGATTTCCATGCCCGGAAGCTGTACCCGGTTTGTGCAGGCAGCGCAGAGCTGCATGGCAAAGTACGTTTTTCCTTCACCGGGATTGCCCTGAAGGATCGTCAGCTTCCCGAAGGGGATATAGGGCTTCCAGAGAAAAGAAACTTCGGTCTGGATCACGTCGCTCATACGAAGCATTTCTACAATGCCCAGGGTATTGACATACTTTGTCAGATCCTCCATTTCGACTTTCAGTTCCTGAAGTTCCGACCTGTGAAGAAGGACCTCGTTCCAGTCCTTTAAGGGCGGTTTCACCCTTGTAGTTACGATGCCTTCTATTTCGTTGGCCAGCCGTTCGCAGGCAGAGTTTCCGGCCTGGTCATTATCAAGGCAAAGATAAACTCTGCTGACATTCGGATGCTCCGCAAGACAGCGTTCCAGGGCTTTTCCGGAAACGCCTCCGAGAGAAAGATAACTGCGTGTCTTCCAGTCCTTTCGGTAAAGGTTTATGAAGGACAGCATGTCTATCGGAGCCTCGAAAACGAACAGTGTACTGCCGGTGCCCTGGTAACAGAATCCATAGGATTTATCCGAACCGGCCACATCCTGTCTGAACTTTTCCGTGGTTCCCCGGCAGTGAGCGTAGTGCGGGATATTCTTCAGATCCCGACCGACAAAGACAACGTTGTGATGATCAGCGTCCTCGTAAATATCACCGGCTTCAAGGAAAACATCTACCAGCTGGGGATCAAGGCCTCTGACTTCGGTGAGATATTGTTTCACTGTTTCATTTGTTTCATTCGGAACCGGAAGCCTGAACTCCGGCGTAGGAGAAGGGACCGTTTCAACCGGCTCCGCAGCCTTCTCCATGATCAGCATCTCCACAGCCTCCGGGAAGGTCTTGCCATAAAACTCCATAACAAAGTCGATGGGGCCGCCGCCTTTTCCTTCGCTGTGACGGAACCACTTGCTCCCCCGGATCGTAAGAGAATCGTGTGCTTTCCAACGGTGTTCATTTCCGCTTCTCACCAGGGTCTCCCCGTTATGAGCAAGGAAACTTTCAAGGCTGACCGCATTGGCGCGGTCGATCTGTTCTTTCGTGTAGTACATTCAAATACTCCTTTCGTGAAATAGCATCACCGTGAGTGGTCAAAGGAACCAGTCACGGTGACAGTGATGCCGGTGAGATATCCGGCGTTTATTCTGTTCTGATTACTTATACGGATGAAAATCCGAAGAGCTGAAAAATAAGGCGAAATTGCAATTCCGGAGACCGGATCCGGAAGGAGAGTGCAAAAATGCAATCCGATCAAGTTATCATTTTGCTAACATGATCCCGATATCAGGGCACAAAAAAAGAGCATCCTATGTTCCGTAGTTCTCGAAAAATAAGATGCTCTCAGTGTTCGATATTCTGTTTTCGTTCCGGCTGCTCTGCCTCATTACCGGCAGCCCTGTCGGTCTGAAGACGGCCGTCTGCTAAGCGGTCAGAGATGGAAACCTTCTCCGGTGCTTTTTCCTCCGGAAGGACCCGGCTGATATAGTACTGGATCGACTGGAGCTGCTTCAGTTCTTCCTTCACACTTTCCAGTTCACCGGTCCGGGTGTTGATCACGGCGGCAAGCTCTTTGGATTCCGCTTTCAGGGCCGCATGATCGACCGTCTTCCCGCCGTTGACCTTCATGAGCAGTCGTACAGCTTTACGATAGGAGTCCAGCTCTTCACTGTGATCTTTATGGTATTTCTCTTTTGCGGACCTGAAGTTTTTCTTCTGCCAGGCATCCTGCACCGGCTGCAGTTTTTTCATAGTCTCATAAGCGGACTGAATGGATACGATATCATTCATCCTCTTCTGGGAGCTTCGCATCTCGCGGCTCAGTGAATGGTATCGTCCTTCCAGCTTATCAATATGACCATGAAGGTCATCCAGGGAAATCAGACCGTGCTCCCGGAGGTAAGCTGCCGCATTCGAGATCTTCTCATAATCGGCAACCGTGCCTTTCAGCCTGGCGCGGGAGGACCAGCTGTCACGTTCCTCGCTTCGGATCTGATAGTAGTCCAGGAGCAGATCGGAAAGTGTCGGCTCTTTCAGCTTGGCCATTTCTTCCATGAAGATCTTCTTCTTTTCCTGCAGACCGGCGATCCATGTCTGAAGGGCAGCCAGCGCATTCCGGATCTTCGCCATCAAACTGTTTGCCGCTTTGATATCACGGTTCAGATCCCCGATATTTGTGCGGATGCCCTTCTCTTCCATGTGGGCAACAGCCGGTCCCATGTGGACCATCGGGATCCTGTCGATTCCCTGGCGTTCGTAGGACTGAAGGCTGACTCGTTCCGGCCTGCCGTTCCGTTCCAGGTATTCATTCTGAATCGTTTCCCAGGCATGGCGCCAGGCTTCGCAGTTTCCGAGATTGTTCCAGTCGTTGGTCATGATCTTCCGGCTTTTCCATCGGCCGGAGGCATCCCGGATCCTGTTTCCAGCCTCATCGAGAACATACTCTTTTTTCGCTTTCGGCATCCAGCGGCCTTCCTCATCCAGGGATCTCAAAGTCAGCAGAAGATGAACATGCGGATTGTGGCCTGGCGGGTGTGGATCGTGAATTGCAAAATCCACGCACATCCCACGGCTGACAAACTGTTCCTGGCAGTACTGCCGGACCATCTCGACATACTGTTCCCTGGGGACCTCCCTGGGAAGAGCAAATCGCATTTTTCTGGCAAGCTGGGAGTTCCATTGTGTCTCAACCGCCTCGACTGAATTCCACAGTTTTTCTCTGTCTGCATACTCCGGCGGCGCGTTCACCGGCAGCATCACCTCTTCATGAAAAAGCTCATTCTGTTTGGAGCGATAGTCCTTATGCTCCTGGTCATACTCACAGAAGAGCTTGCTGGCAGAAAGATAAGCGGACGAGTTGACTGCCGACATGTTTTCGCTTCTCTGAACGATACTCACATCAAAATCAGGACACGGCATTTGATTCCTCCTTTCCGTGCGGGCATAAAAATAGACCGGTGGCTGTTACGCTATCGGTCAGGTTCATGGATATGAAGTTATGATCCGGGAAGGTATCCCGGAAATGGGGATAGCCGCGAAGCGGCGCAAGGGGAACAAAGTTCTTCTTGGGATGTCAATCGGACTGGCGGCCCATTCTGGGGCTGACAGTTACGATTGCATCGAGCCTCCGGCCGGGAGCTCTCGGCAGAGCGCAACGCCACACATATGTGGGGTATAGTTGCGCCCTAACAAGTTAGGGTCATTTCAGCATGTTTCTTCCGTTACGGTTTCCAGCATTTCATTCAGGGCCTCGTTTACCTCCTTTTGCCTGAACGCGATCTTCAAAAGATCCATGACCTGATCGTTTGACAGCAGCTCCGGATGGACAAGGAACGACTCCAGTATACCGGCCCGAGTGCAAAGACGGTTGGTCCGCTCAGCGCGGGTCAGCTTCGGGATCACCTTCCGGCGAAGGATCTTTTCCTGCTGTTCGTAGTACTTCTTCTGGCGCTCGGCCTCCTCAAGTTCGGCCTGAAGTGATTTGAGAGATTCTGAATTGTTCTTTTTCGACATAGGGTACTCACCTCCTTCCTATGTATCAGGGCAAAGAAAAGCTCCCGACTTTTTACGGTCGAGAGCTTTTCTGCATAATCAATCATTCTGTTATACAACCGGATTTAGCGACATCCCGACAAATCGGAATTTGCCTCTCAGAAATTGAAGTAAGGGTAATTCTTATATCTTTCTGGCAGATTATCCCCTAAATTTGTCCAACCCAGATTTTCAACTATCTTGGATTCGCAATCCGGGAAAACATACGCATTAAGGTAATCAATAAAGTCCCTTTCCGTGTAACAAAGAATTCCGTCTTTCCTATATTTTTCAGCGTCAGGACTATAGCGAAGCCAATTTGAACAGAATTCCAGACAATATTCTTCCAAATTG
>JAIKYQ010000181.1 GCA_024683035.1 Eubacterium sp. | reverse complement strand
TGGATGATTTTGCGGGCAGAGGGGACTTTATAGCCAATGCCTATGCCGTGTATGGCGGACCGGAGACGGAAGCAGAGGAAGCCACGTCGACTTCAGAAGAAGAAGCCGGGAAGGAAACAGAAGCTACGTCGACTTCAGAAGAAGAAGCTGGGAAGGAAACAGAAGCTGCGTCGACTTCAGAGGAGAAGGAAGCCGGGAAGGAAACAGAAGCTGCGTCGACTTCGGAAGAAAAAGAAGACGGGAAGGAAACAGAAGCTACGTCGACTTCAGAGGAGAAGGAAGCCGGGAAGGAAACAGAAGCCACGTCGACTTCGGAAGAAAAAGAAGCCGGGAAGGAAACAGAAGCCACGTCGACTTCGGAAGAAAAAGAAGCCGGAAAGGAAACAGAAGCTGCGTCGACTTCAGAAGAAAAAGAAGCCGAAAAGGAAACGGAGATCGGCATAGCATCCGCACGCTTTGAACTGCTTCCGGATCTTTCGAAGATTCCGGAAGGAAAAGGGAAAGTGGTAACGGAGGGAAAACGCGTCTATGTCAAGGTGCCCGAGATCCTGCAGACACCGGAACTTCCCACCGGATGTGAATCGGTTGCGCTGACGATCGTCCTGAACAGTATGGGATATGAGCTTGAGAAAACGGAGATCATGAAGAATTATCTCGAGAAGGGCACCGATATGGCTACTTCCTATGTGGGAGATCCTTTCTCAACCAGGGGAGCCGGGTGTTTCCCGCCTGCCATTGCTGCCGCGGCCAACAAGTTCCTGGACGAAAAGAAGGATGGCCGGAAAGGGTACAATATAACCGGTGCGGATATTGAGGAACTGTGTGACTACATCGACAAGGGCACGCCGGCGATCATCTGGTCGTCCATGTATATGGCAGATCCGGCCAAGGCGGGCGGCACCTATTCGTATCAGGGTCAGACATATGAATGGTACAGGGCAGAGCACTGTGTTGTCCTGTATGGTTACGATAAGGAGAAAAAAGTATATCTGGTCAGCGATCCGCTTGTGGGGCTGGTGGAACGCGATGCCGAGGCGTTTAAGAGGATCTATGACCAGATCGGAAAATACGCTGTCGTTATATATTAAAGAAAACAGAATTCTCAGATATAGTACCTGAAAAGGCTGTAGACACAAGATGTGCCGTCCCTTCCGGACGGCACATTTTTTATTGAATTATTCGCCGAAAAAAGGCTTGCAAAGTCCAAAAAAGTTGTCTAAAATGAATGCAAGTGGTAGATTGTGGTGAAAAGTGGAAGCAAATGGGGAGCTTTCCTTTTCGAGGGGTAACAGCGTATGTTCATGGGAGAATACAGCCATACAGTGGATGCCAAGGGCAGACTGATCATCCCGTCCAGGTTCAGGGAGGAACTGGGGGAGAGTTTCGTCGTGACCAGAGGGATGGATGGCTGTCTTTTCATTTATTCCCGGGAAAACTGGGAAAAATTCGAACAGAAGCTGGCCGCACTGCCGCTTGTAAGCAAAGAGGCAAGAGCCTTCACCCGATTCTTTGTCAGTGGCGCTGCGTGCTGCGACGTGGATAAGCAGGGGAGAATTCTCGTACCGGCAACGCTGCGGGAATATGCGGATCTGACAAAAGATGTGATCCTTGCGGGGAGCCTGGATCATATCGAGGTATGGAGCAAAGAGCGCTGGACCAGCAACATCGACTTCAGTGATATGGACGCCATAGCGCAGGGTCTTCAGGATATGGGGAGTATCTTCTGAGGCTGCACATGGAATTCAGACACGAATCGGTATTGCGGGAAGAGTGCATCGAAGCGCTGAACATCAAAGAAGAGGGGACGTACGTGGATGGCACGATAGGGGGTGCCGGACACGCGGTGAAGGTCTGCGAACGGTTGTCCGGCAGGGGAAGACTTGTCGGGATCGACCGGGATGAAGAGGCGATAGCTGCAGCCACGGATCGTCTTATCTTGTATAAGGACCGTGTAACGATTCTGCGGGGCAGCTATCGCGAATTGCCCGCATTGCTTGCCGGAGAGGGGATCCGGCAGGCAGACGGCATCCTGTTGGATCTCGGAGTATCTTCTTATCAGCTGGATAACGCTGACCGTGGGTTCACCTACCGGGAGGACGCGCCGCTGGACATGCGAATGGACAGGAGACAGGCGCTTTCCGCTTATGAGGTCGTGAATACCTACGGAGAAGAAAAACTGTATCAGATCATACGTGCCTACGGGGAGGAACGATATGCCGGCAGGATAGCCGCGCATATCTGTTCGGCACGTGAAAAGAGTCCGATCCGGACAACGGGGGAGCTGACGGAGATCATCCGGTCCTCGATTCCCGCAAAAGCTAGACGTACAGGGGGCCATCCGGCCAAGCGTACTTTTCAGGCGATCCGTATCGAAGTGAACGGAGAACTGGATACGCTGGAGGAATCTCTGGATCCCTGCATCGATCTGCTCAGTGACGGCGGCAGGCTCTGCGTCATCACGTTCCATTCGCTCGAAGACAGAATCGTGAAAAACTGTTTCCGCAGAAACGAATCACCTTGTACATGCCCGCCGGAATTTCCGGTCTGCGTCTGCGGAAAAAAGCCGAAAGGTGTGGTGATCACCCGGAAACCGATCCTGCCTTCAGAAGAAGAGACCGAGCGGAATCCGCGCGCCAAGAGTGCCAAGCTGCGGGTGTTTGAAAAAAGAAATCCGGATTCTCCGAAAGCGGACTGACCGCCTGCCGGGAGCGTACAGGAAACAGGAAGGGTAAATTCTGTAAGAACGGACAGAGATCGAAGGGTAAAGAAAACGGAAAGAAGAAAGAACAGCGCACCGGGTGCAGGGTATGTACTTGTGCTTACCGTGGTCTGTGTGGTAACATTGCTGTTGTGTGTCCATTATCTGCAGCTGCGCTCGCAGGTCATTCATCAGAATGAAACGATAGCAGAAATGGAAAGCGCGCTGAGCAGGTTGAAAGCGGAAAATGACGCGTATGCGGATGAAGCGCAAGCCTCATTGGATATGGAAACCGTCAAAGAGACGGCTTTGAACGAATTGGGTCTGCATTACGCAACGGAGTCACAGATCCGCTATTATAACGCGGACGACGAGAGCTATGTCAGACAGTACGAGAACGTACCGTAAACAGAATACAAGGATCAAGAAAAAGCTGGTAGGCCTCTTTACACTGGTCATACTGGCTTTAGTCGGTTTAGCGGTCCGCATTTCCGTCATTAATGCGACGGACGGGGAAAAATACAGGCGGATCGTCATGACGCAGGCCCAGCAGCAATACGACAGCCGCACGATCGCATTCCGGCGGGGGGATATAACCGACCGGAACGGGACGGTTCTGGCAACCAGTGAAAAGGTGTATAATCTGATCCTTGACTGCAAGGTTGTGAATACCGAAACGGAGGATGCCGAAGGAAACTCCGCCCAGCGGTATGTGGAACCTACGGTCCGCGCGCTGACCAGGGTGCTGGGGCTGAACGAGGAAGAAATCCGCAAACGCCTTACGGACGATAATTCCAAAAACAGTCAGTATCAGATCCTGAAAAAGAATATTTCGATTTCCGAGAAAAAAGCGTTTGAAGAATACCTGAATACAGACAGCGAAGCGAACGGGAGCCTGACGGAAGAAGAAATACAGGAAAGAAAGAATGTACGCGGAGTCTGGTTTGAAGAGACATACGAACGCACATATCCGCTGCATTCGCTGGCCTGTGATGTGATCGGGTTTACCTACGACGGCATAACAGCCGACTGGGGGATCGAAGGATACTATTCGGACATCCTGAACGGTACAAACGGAAGACAATACGGCTATTTCAATACCGATGCCGATGTCGGTCAGACGATCATACCTGCCACCGACGGGAAAAATGTGTCCTCCACGATCGATGTCAATGTGCAGCAGATCATCCGTAAGGCGCTGGAAAACTATAACGAGGAAATGTCTACAGATGCCGCCAGGATCAACGGAGCAGCCAATATCGGCGTCGTGGTGATGGATCCCGGCAGCGGCGAGATCCTGGGCATGGATTCTTCCCGCTGGTACGACCTGAATGATCCGCAGGATCTGACATCTTTCTACTCGCAGGACGAACTCCTGGAGATGACCGATCAGGAAATAGAAGATGCCAGAAGCAGGCTCTGGTCGAACTTCTGTGTGTCGGATTCCTTTGAGCCGGGATCGGTGTTTAAGCCGTTCACGGCAGCGGCTGCGCTGGAAACCGCGGCTGTCAACGAAAAGAGCATTTTCTATTGCGACGGCGGTGAGCAGGTGGAAGATAAATACATCCAGTGTGATGTATATCCGGCTTCGCACGGCGACCAGACACTGCAGCAGGCCATTATGCATTCCTGCAACGATTCGCTCATGCAGATCGCTTCGGCCATGGGAGAACCGAATTTCCTGAAATACGAAGAAATCTTCGGATTTGGCATGCGGACAGGCATCGACCTGCCGGGAGAAAACGCCGGACTGCTGTTTACGTCGGATGACATGGGAGAGATCGAGCTGGCCACTTCTTCTTTCGGTCAGGGATTTACCTGCACCATGATCCAGGAAACGGCGGCCTTTGCTTCGGTCATAAACGGCGGCTATTATTATAAACCGCATATAGTCAGAGCGATCACGGGTTCGGACGGTTCTGTCATTCAGAATGTAGAACCGATCCTGGAACGCCGTACGGTGTCGGAAGCAGTCAGCAGTGTGATCCGGGAAGACCTCGGCACGGTCATGAGCCTGGAAGGAACCGGCTATCTGGCGAAACTGCCCGGATATTCCATGGGCGGCAAGACAGGGACGGCGGAAAAACTTCCGCGAGGCGAAGGAAACTATCTGCTCTCATTTATCGGATTTGCACCGCTGGATGATCCGAAAGTCGTGGTCTATGTTACGGTCGATGAACCGAATACCAGTGCGCAGGAGACAACGGTCTATGCCATGAGCATTGCCAGGAACATCTTCAGCGAACTGCTGCCGTATATGAATATTTATCCGGATGAAGCCGGATATGACTCCTCCAATGTAGATACGGGTATGGTGATGAACCGCGACCTGCTGAACCACCGGTATACGGCCACGGAAAACGGTGCCGTTATGACGGGAGGAGAAGACTATTACGAAGAAGACTGGCAGTATCTGGGTCTGGCGGAGGACGGCTCGGAAATCTGGGTTGATCCCAGTTATTCGTTCGATCCGGAAGCAGAAGATGCATATCTGTATCAGGACGGAACATGGGGAACGGCAGCGGACGGTACGATCCTTCCTTCCATGGCAGAAGAAGATTCGTACTGGGAAGACGGGAACGATTATTTTTCGGATGGCATGACAAACGAGGAAGCGGCCATGATCGAATATGGCGGCTGATGCGGCGGGAGGAATGACATGACAGTGATGAGTGTTTTGCCGGTTTTTCTGGCTTTTATTATAACGGCTGCAGCGGAGAAGTTTCTGATCCCGTGGCTGAGAAAGAAAAAAATGGACCAGACGGAACGGACGGAAGGCGTGGCTTCCCATCTGAAAAAAGCCGGAACGCCGACCATGGGCGGGCTGGGTATCCTGGCAGGCATCCTTGTGGTCTCGCTTATTTTTCTTCCCGGACATCCGAAGGTGGGAGCGATCCTGTTTCTGACGGTCGGATTCGGGGTGATCGGCTTCCTGGATGATTATCTGAAGGTCTTTCTGAAACGGTCTGACGGTCTGATCGCCTGGCAGAAGCTGCTGCTGGAGATCGTCGTTACTGCTGTTTTCCTGTTGATCATGGTACGCGGCACCGGTGTTTCTCTGGAGATGCGGATCCCGTTTACGGCAGACGGCATCGTTTCACTGGGCGCGGCGGCATTTCCGTTTGCGTTTATCGTGATCCTGGCTACGGTCAACGGAGTCAATTTTACGGACGGAGTGGACGGGCTGGCTTCCAGTGTGACCACGGTGGTTGCTGTCTTTTTTGCACTGGTTTCGCTGGGGGATATCGGCGGCATCACGCCGATGTGTCTGGCTGTTGTCGGTTCTCTCATGGCATTTCTGCTGTTTAATGCATACCCGGCAAAGGTATTCATGGGCGATACCGGTTCTCTGGCGCTCGGCGGATTTGTGGCCGGCGCTGCCTACATGACACAGCGGCCGCTGTATATCCTGATCGTGGGGATCATCTATACCGTTGAGCTGCTTTCGGTTGCCATGCAGGTGTCGTATTTTAAACTGACACATGGAAAACGGATCTTCAAAATGACACCGATCCATCATCATTTCGAACTGTGCGGGTGGTCGGAGACAAGGATCGTCACCGTGTTTACGGTCGTAACGGCACTGGCGTGTTTTTTGATGCTGCCGTACTGAACAGGGCAGAGCACGAAACGTAAAAATGAGTCGGAAAAAAGAGAAAAAACTGCTTTTGTTCTTCCTGGTCGTGGCCGCGCTGTTTGCAGCGGCCGCGTACTTTTTGATGGCTTTTTATGTGCCGAACGAACAGGCGGAGACACAGGGAAACGTACAGTATTCCGATGAGGAGATCCGGTGGCTGGCCATGCCCGGCTTTAAAGAGCATAACAGCCTGTATCTGCGGTTCTTCCGGAACCATATGGAGTTTCCGGAGACGTCTTCGATCGATTCGATCGACGCGGAGTATCTGGACAGAAACCATGTGCGTCTGCATGTTGTCGAAGAGTATCCGGTCGGATATCTGCTGCAGGACGGATGCCGGTGGTATTTTAATGCCGCCGGGATCGTAACGGAATGCCGGGAAGAGACGGAACAGACTGCGGCCGGATCCGCCAAAACGGATACGGGATCCGGTGCGGCAGAAGCTGCGCAGCAGGGAGCTGCGGAGGAAGGAAACGGGCAGGGCACGACGGCCGACACCACGTTCCGCCCGGCTCTGGCAGATGTCTCCCGGGTAACCGGATTGACTACGGCGCAGGTGGAGCTGCAGCAACAGATTGAGACGGACAACAGCGGGATATTCCGAACACTGCTGACACTGGAGAAACTGATCCATAAACTGAACGTGCATCCGGATGAAATCCGGATCCGGGACAGCCGGCAGCTGACCCTGGTGTATGGCGGCATAGAAGTATCCCTGGGGACAGAAAGTCTGCTCGACGAGAAGATGTCCCGTGCTGCCGCCATTCTGCCTCAACTGGAGGGCATGGAGGGGGTTCTGCATCTGGAAACCTGGTCTCCCGGGACGGTGAATATCGTTTTCAGCCGGAAAACCGACACGGAAACAGATAATTTTGTTGATTAATTTGGAAAACACAGCTATTATAGTATATGTATAGCCATGTCAAAGGAGGAACCGTTTTGTTAGAGATAATGACCAATGAAGCAGAGTCTTCTGCAAGGATAGTCGTCGTCGGCGTCGGCGGAGCAGGAAATAACGCCGTGAACCGTATGGTGGAGGATACCATCGGCGGAGTCGAATTCGTAGGCATTAATACAGATAAACAGGCACTGACCCTCTGCAAGGCTCCGACCATCTTGCAGATCGGCGAGAAGATCACCAAAGGGCTGGGCGCAGGCGCCAAGCCGGAGGTAGGCGAAAAAGCGGCTGAGGAAAGCGTAGAAGATATCCGGAAGCTTCTGGAAGGTGCAGACATGGTCTTTGTCACCTGCGGTATGGGCGGCGGCACCGGTACCGGTGCGGCTCCGATCGTGGCAGGCCTTGCCAAAGAACTGGGCTGCCTGACCGTCGGTGTGGTAACAAAACCGTTCCGGTTTGAAGCAAAAACGCGTATGACCAATGCGCTCGCAGGGATCGAGAAACTGAAAGAAAATGTTGACACACTGATCGTCATCCCGAACGATAAGCTGCTGGAGATCGTCGACCGCCGCACCACTATGCCGGAGGCTTTGAAAAAGGCCGATGAAGTGCTGCAGGAGGCCGTACAGGGTATTACAGACCTGATCAATATGCCGGCTCTGATCAATCTGGACTTTGCCGATGTCCAGACGGTCATGAAGGACAAAGGGATCGCACATATCGGGATCGGCGAAGCACGCGGCGACGACAAAGCGATGGAAGCCGTTCAGGAAGCGGTATCCAGTCCGCTTCTGGAGACAACGATCGAAGGCGCCAGCCACGTCATCATCAATATCTCCGGCGATATCAGCCTGATGGATGCCAACGATGCCGCTACGTATGTACAGAATCTGGCCGGTGACGATGCCAATATCATCTTCGGTGCCATGTATGACGATACGGCTGCAGACACAGCGAAGATCACCGTGATCGCAACCGGGCTGGATGATGCTACCGCACGGACAGCCAATGTGGCGGAAGCAAAGAAAGTGGCAGTGGAAAAGAAACAGAATTCGTTTGCCAATGCCGGCTATAAAATGCCGGAATTCAATCTTCCGAAGCCCAGTGTTTCCGGAGCTCCGACAGCACCGAAAACGCCGGTCAAGGATATCCAGGTTCCCAATTTCCTGAGATAAAAGGATATGTAATACAGATATAGAAAAAGACGGCTCTGCCCGGAGCTCAGGAACCGGCGGAACCGTCTTTCTCTGTCTTCGGACTCTTTGAAAAGGAGCAAATATGAGGGATATACCTGTTACCGGGAAGACCATGCTGACCGGGCTGCTGGGCAGTCCGGTGGCGCACAGTCTGTCCCCGCTGATGCACAACACGGCGTACCGGATGCTGGGGCTGGACTATGTGTATCTGTGTTTCGACGTAGAGGAAAAAAAGCTTTCTGAGGCGGTCCGGGGCCTGCAGGCCTGCGGGATCCGGGGATTTAATCTTACCATGCCCCATAAAAACCGTATCATGGATCTGCTGGATACCTGTACGCCTGCCGCCCGCCTGGTCGGGGCTGTCAATACGGTCGTGCAGGAGGACGGTAAGCTGATCGGCCACAATACAGACGGGGCCGGTTTCTGGAAAGCGATGGAAGAAGCAGGAACAGCGGCGGAAGGGCAGCAGATCGTGCTTCTGGGCGGCGGCGGAGCCGCTTCGGCCATTGCCGTGCAGGCGGCATTGGATAAGGCGGCGGCTGTCCGGATTTTTCTGCGGCAGAATGGCAGATTTTATGCGCGTACGGTCCGTCTGGCAGAAACCCTGAGAGAGAAAAGCAGCTGTGATGTGCAGGTATGTCCTCTGGAAGATGCCGGTCTTCTGGCCGCCTGCGTGCGAAAGGCGGATATTCTGATCAATGCAACGCCGGTCGGTATGGTCCCGGATACGGAGAGTACACTGATCACGGACCGTTCGCTTTTGCATCCTGCGCTTACCGTAGCCGATATTGTGTATCATCCGCAGAAAACCAGACTGCTGTCAGAAGCAGAGCAGGCCGGCTGCCGGATCTGTCCCGGACTGGGGATGCTGCTGCATCAGGGCGCGGAAGCATTCCGGATCTGGACGGGAAAAAAGATGCCGGTGGATGCGATCCGGAAGATCCTGTTTCCATGATACACGCCCTTGCACCAAAGCCTGTGCTATTGTATAGTAAACGCAGGAATTTTTCTGTTTCCGACAGCGACAGCCGATAGAGTATCAGGGATTGATTCTGGAGAAAAAAGATGAGTAAAAAGAATCGTAACAAATGGAAATTCAACCCGGCAAGAAGAAAAAGACCGATTGATCCGAAATTGATGGCTATTCTGGATGAAGCTGTCGCTGAAAAGAGAGAAGCGGCTGAAATGGTATCCGGAACGGAGGAAACAGTTTCAGAAGAAATGGCGGCAGCCGCAGGATCGGCAGCTGCGGCAGGAGCAGAAGCAGCTGCGGAGAACGGGGCGGAAGAAATCCGGGAAATGGCAGAATTTTCTGAAGCAGAGGAGACTCCGGAAGAAGAGGAAATCCCGGAAACTGCAGAGGTGCAGGAAGCGGCAGAGAATGCTGAAAACGAAGCGGCGCAGAAAGCCGGCGAGACTCCGGAGACCAGAGCGATTCCCGAAGAGGAAGAAATTCCCGAAGAGGACGAAATGCCGGAAGAGAACGAAATTCCCGGAGCGGAAGAAATAACGGATAACACAAAGAGTCCGGAAACGGAATTGGTTTCCGAAGCCAAAGAACTGCCGGATTATTTCTTCGATGAAGAAGATGAAGAAGAGGAAGAAGACGTATCGGACGTCAGCCTTTATACCATAGGTTCAAAAGACAAGAAGAAAGCAAAAAAGAAAGAAAAGAAGAAAGAGCGGAAAAGAAAGAAAGCGGCCAGAAAGAAACTGGCGGAACCGTGCAGGACCAACGTGATCACGGTCGGAAAAGTGTCGCTGGGAGACGGGACTCCGAAACTCTGCGTGCCGATTACGGGAGAAACGAGGGAAGAAATTGCATCCCAGGCAGTGCTGGCCGCCAAAATGGCGCCGGATATGGCGGAGTGGCGCGTGGATTACTTTGAAAACGCAGCGGATCCGGAGACCATGCGCGGTATCCTGTCGGGACTGAAGGAAATCCTCGGCAATATTCCGATCATCTTTACGTACAGAACGGAAAGCGAAGGAGGACACGGACGGATCGGCTGGGAGCAGTATGCGTCTCTGCTGGGCTGGGCAGCCGGTGTGCCGGAAGCAGACCTGATCGATGTGGAAGCGATGGGGCTGGATGTGGACACGGAAGGCCTGATCCGTGTGATTCATTCCAAAGGAAAACCGGTGATCGCCTCGGTTCATTACTGTAACGAGATGCCGGATAAAGACGAACGGAAAGAAGCCATCCGCTTTATGGCTGCTGCCGGCGGGGATATTCTTAAGATCGCCGCACTGGCAAGGACAAAAGAAGAAGTCCTGGATATGATGACATGGACACAGAAGCAAAGCCGCAGGATTGAGCAGCCGCTGATCACGGCTGCCATGGGAGATATCGGAAAACTGTCGCGCATCAGCGGCGGTATTACCGGATCGGCGGTCACATATGGCAGCATCGGAAGAGCGTCGGCTCCCGGACAGATTCCGGCTGACGAGCTGCGGGTCATTCTGGAACTGCTGCATACCCCGCAGCAGTAAAGCGTTCTGCCCCGGCCGGCGCGGCCGGCACGGCAGAGTTTGAGAAGAAACGGGAAAGAAGGCGATAACAGCAATGCGGGATTTTTTTCTGAATGCAGAAGAACAGCTGGACCGGGAAGCCTATGATTTTCTGAGGGAAGAAGGGGAACACTTCGGCGTGTTTCCCTGCTTTGGCATTCATTATAACAGCCGGATCAAACTGGCCTGTTTCACCGAGGAATATCGTACGCTGGGCGAAGTGCTTCCGGAACTGTCTCTGGATGAGGTCTGTGACGTCTCCAAAGCGATCCTCCGCAGGATCAAAGCATTGGAGGGCCGGCCTGAAGTATCACTGGAAAACGTCATCTGGGATCAGGACAGCATTTATCTGGATAAGGCAAAACATGTATATCTGATCTGTCTGCCGGCTGTAGTCCCGGAGGAATCCCTGGACAGTCTGATCTATGTCCGGCGCGTATATGCTCTTCTGCAGGATATCATTCTGCAGAAAGAAGGCGGGGAGCTGGTCTGCCGGCAGATCCGGCATCAGCAGGAGAAGAATTTTGAAAACTGGGATACACTGGAGAATGCACTGGACAGGCGGACACCGGAGGAAGACGAGTCGCTGACCCTGAAGAGTATCAATACGCCGGATGTGCTGACGTTTCATATACGGCATGAACTGTTCCGGATCGGGTCTGATCCGGCTGAAGCAGACGGGCTGATCCTGGGGCTGGATTCGATCAGCCCGGTACATGCAGAGATCGGATGGAACGAGATCAGCTTCTATATACGAGATCTGGACAGCGAGAACGGTACGTATGTCAATAACCAGCGGCTCCGGCCGGGCATGGAAGTGCCCATCGGCGAAGGAACGGTGCTGCGGTTTGCGGAATATACGTTTAATGTAGAATAATATCGGTCGGAAAACGGAAGGTTTTCCGGGGAGGCCTTTAGATATATGGATGAAAAGCGGAAACAGCTTGTGATCATAGATACGGAGATGTCCTTTCTGCAGAATGCGGAAGCGGAGATCATACGTCGTTATGCGGATCAGACGGACACATATGTACTGACAGATCCGGAGTATATTCCCACCTTTTTTTCCGAGGAGAAAAAAACGGATGTGCTGGTCGTTATGGGGAAGGATTACGGCGCCTGGCTTCAGGAACATCCGGTTCAGCATATCCTGCTGATGGAAGAAGAAGTGGGAGTCGGTGAAGTCTATCCGGCCAATGTGGAGGTACTGCTCCAGTATCTGCCGTTGGAAGAGTTCTTTCACAAAGTGGATGCGGCCCTGCGGCAGGATGAGGCCGGTGCCCAGACAGGTCTTCCGGAAAAAGAAACGCACAATACACGGGTCATTGCCGTGTATTCGCCGATCGGCGGATGCGGGAAAAGCCTGGTGGCCTATGCGCTGGCAAAGAAGCTGAAGAAGCTGGATCAGAAAGTACTGCTGGTCGGCTGTGATACGACACAGAGTATCAGTGTGTATTATCCTTCCGAGATGTATGCCAAAACGGAGCTGGCGGAAAAGCTGATCCGGCCGGACGATGATACGTACTGGACGATCCTGCAGAATGTGGAGCAGGACGACATTTCCTATCTCCTGCCGTTTGAAAAAAACCTTCCGACACTGGAAGTCGGCATGCCGCAATGGGAACTGCTGCTGGAGATCCTGAAGGAAAAACAGGATTTTGACTGCATTGTTCTGGACGTGGGTTCTGTGCTGGACCAGGAGATGGCGTCGCTTATGGCAAAGATCGATTACCTGATCCTTCTGACGGAAACAAACCAGATCGCGAATCGGAAAATGCAGAAGCTGCTCCGGGATCCGGATATGCTGCCGAAGTGCGAGTGTTTTCTGGTGGCGAACGAATTCCGTACAGACGGCATGCGTATTGCGTCCGAATCGGTTTTCGGGATGCTCAGTCCGTATCCGGCATGGGAAGAAGCCGTGGAGGATCCGGTTTTCTATCAGATCGCGCTGAAGATCACGGAGTAAGGAAAAGACGTCCTGATACACAGGCTGTATAGCAGAAAAGAGGAAAAAAGAAGCATGCAAATCCGGAAGGCGGCGGCGAAAGATATTCCGCGGATCCTGGAGCTGCTCGTACAGGTGGACATGGTGCACCACAACGGCAGGCCGGATCTGTTTAACGGGCCGGCCGTTAAATATGCGAAGCCGGAACTGGATAAGATCCTGGAGGATCCGCAGCGTCCGGTTTTTGCGGCAGTAGATGAAGCAGACAGACTGCTGGGTTATGCGTTCTGTATCCATGAACAGATCCTGCAGGATGCGGTCCGGACGGATATCCGGACGCTGTATATCGATGATCTCTGCGTGGACGAAAAAGTCCGCGGACAGCAGATCGGCCGGCAGCTCTATGCATATGTGCTGGACTATGCCCGAAAAAGCGGCTGTTATAATGTAACCCTCAATGTATGGGCCTGCAATGAAAGTGCCATGCGTTTTTATGAGTCCTGCGGCATGAAACCGCAGAAGATCGGTATGGAGACGATCCTGTAGTTCCGGCAATGCGGCGCAGGTCCGGATTCCGTATGATCCGGATTCCGTATAAGGAAAAAGAAAAAACCCCGGAAGCCTTTTTAAGGATTTCCGGGGTTTTCATACCCGTGCGGTAGAAGATTCGAACTCCCGACCTTTTGGTCCGTAGCCAAACGCTCTATCCAGCTGAGCTAACCGCACATGCTGAAGCAATCAGCAAAATGTATAATACCGCATTTCCGAAGGGGTGTCAATCCCTGTCCGCCGAAATATATACCGAAAAAAGGTGGCATTTTCAGACACAGTTCGATATAATGAACTTAGTTTGTATACAATCTTGAATCGGACATCTGAGGAAGTGATATCTGTGGACGAAATTCGTGAGATCATAGATAAAACGGAAGCCGAGATGAAGGAAGAACTCATCACGCTGCTGAATGAAAAGCAGTATGGCAAACTGCGCGCCGTTCTCAGTGAAATGAATGAGGCGGACCTGGCGGCGATCATGGACACCATGGAAGACGAAGAATCCCTGAAGATTTTCCGGATTCTTCCGAAAGACATGGCGGCGGATGTCTTTGCGCTCCTGGAGATGGATGATCAGAAATATATCATCATGTCTCTTTCCGATAAAGAAGCATCCAGTATCATCGACAACCTGATGGCTGATGATGCGACCGATATCCTGGAAGAGATGCCGGCCAGCGTGGTAAAGAAGATCCTGGCAAACGCCAGTCCGGAGACCCGCCACGATATCAACCATCTGCTCCGCTATCCGGATGATTCGGCCGGCAGCATCATGACGGTTGAGTATGTGGATCTGAAAGAGACCATGACGGTAGCGGATGCCATTTCCAGAATACGCCGGATCGGGCTGGATTCCGAGACGGTCAATGTCTGTTATGTCCTGGACAATAAACGGGTGCTGAAGGGGACCGTCGCGCTCCGGTATCTGCTGCTCATGCCGCAGGAAACCGTCATCGGGGAGATGATGAATGACAACGTCATCAGCATCAATACCATGACCGACCAGGAAGAAGCGGCGCAGATGTTCCAGAAATACGACTTCACCGTGCTGCCGGTTGTCGATAACGAAGACCGGATGGTCGGTATCATCACCATCGACGACGTCGTGGATATTCTGGAAGAAGAGGCCACAGAGGATATCGAAAAGATGGCCGCTATTATCCCGACGGACAAACCCTATCTGAAGGTCGGGGTGCTGGAAACCTATAAAAAACGAATGCCCTGGCTTCTGTTTTTGATGATCTCCGCTACATTTACCGGAGCGATCATCACCCGTTATGAATCGGCACTGGATGCCTATCTTGTCCTGACATCGGCCATCCCGATGCTGATGGACACGGGCGGCAATGCGGGATCACAGGCCAGTGTTTCCATTATCCGTGGTTTGTCTCTGCAGGAGATCCATTTCAGCAATCTGGCGAGGGTTATCTGGAAAGAAATCCGGGTGGCAGTGCTTTGCGGCATGACACTGGCGGGGGTCAATTTCATCAAGCTGATGGCATTCAATCATATCGAACCGATCATTGCGCTGGTAGTTTGCCTGACACTGGTAATGGCCGTGATCTTTGCCAAAACCATGGGCGCCGTACTGCCGATGGTGACGGCCAGAATTGGGTTTGATCCGGCGGTGATGGCTTCTCCGCTGATCACGACGATCGTGGATGCCGTATCCTTATCCATTTATTTTACACTGGCCACACATATACTGCATATTTCCGTATAGATTCTGTAAGTACTGTATAGAGAAGGAGTATTGAAAATGAGTAAAAGAGGGTTCAGACGTTTTTTGGGCTTTGCGATCGGGACAACAGCAGCCTGGGCTTTTGCCGTTAAACCGCGGGTCTGGGGAAAACCGGACCTGAGTGAAATACGCCGGTACGATTACGCGCGCCGTGGTTTTTTTAATCCGGCAAAAGATATCCCGGAAAACAGTCTGGCCGCCTGCCGGGCAGCGATGGAACACGGCTATGGCCTGATACTGGACGTGCGTATTACGAAAGACGGCGTGCCGGTACTGTTTCATGACGAACGGCTCTACCGGATGACCGGTTTTGCGGGTGACGTGGAAACCAGCACGCTCGCCGAGATCAAAGCCATGCGCCTACTGGGAACGGAAGAGCGGATCCCCACGCTGGAAGAGGCGCTGGAGCTTGTGGACGGGCAGGTGCCGGTGGTTTTGGAACTGCATGTATGCGGCGGGAATTATGAGACGCTCTGTGACCTGGTCTGTGACGTGCTGGACGTATACGAAGGCGTATTTGCGGTGCAGTCGTTTGATCCGCGGGTGCTGCGCTGGTTCCGGCAGCAGAGAAACGAATACATACGCTGCCAGATGTCCGATTATAACTACTGCAGCGGCACTTCCTGGAAAAGCCGGATCTGGGATCTGTTCTGCACCAGTCTGTTTATGAATTTCCTTACCGAACCCGATATGATCTCCTGCAGTATGGGGACCAGGATCAATCCGAGCCTCTGGCTTTGCCGGATCCTGTATCATGTACCGCGGTTTGTCTGGACAGTCCGGACGATGGAAGAGTACGAGCAGGTGAGAACGGACGGGGCCATTGTCGTGTTCGAATCGATGGAGCCCTGAAGCACTTCAGGGCAGCACATGTTTTGACAGCATTTCGGTGATGATATCCGAGACATGCTGTCCCAGGTGCTTCTGTTCGGCCCTGCTGAAGGAAGAAGGATCGACCGGTGTGCCGAATTCGATCACCACGGAAGCGGGTTTCAGACGGGGGAACTGTTTTTCAAATAAAGAGATCATGTTGCTGATGGCAACCGGCACGATGGGACAGCCGGTCTTGGTGGCGACCCGGAGGCTGCCTTCGTGGAAAGGCAGCAGCGGCAGATCCGATTCGCCTTTGTTGCGGGTGCCTTCCGGGAAGATAAACACCGACTCGCCCCGCTTGATTTTCTGAATGGCATCCAGGATCATACGCATGCCGTCCTTCAGGTCATTGCGGTCAAAGAAAAGGCAGCCGATCAGGCGCATCCAGATACTGAACAGAGGGATGTGTTCCAGATTATTTTTGGAAATATAACCGCAAAGACCGTTTATCTGTACATAGGTAGCGATCACGTCGAAAATGCTGCGGTGGTTTCCGATGAACAGGACGGCCTGGTCTTTAGGGATATTCTCTGTGCCGATGACTTTCAGGCGGATGCCGCTGATGAAAAGAAAGACGCGGAACACCCAGCGGATCATCACCTGTGCCATGTGGTCCCGGCGTTCGGGGTGCTTTTTTTCTATCAGTTTGAAATACAGCACGACCGGAAGCGTGATGATCAGATACAGGAAGGCAATGATCAGACACAAAATAGTTCGAAACATGAGAAGAACCCTTTCTCTGTGCAGTTTTTAATATACATCTGTATGTAAGTATAGTAAAACCGCGGCAAAACCGCAAGACAGATACGAAACGTGAAATGACAGGACAGCAGAACAACAGAAGGGAAATCCGGGCGCATGCCAAAATCAATCTGAGTCTTGATATCGTCGGAAGACGGGAAGACGGGTATCATTTTGTCCGCATGGTCATGCAGTCACTGGCCCTTCATGATACGCTCTTGCTGGAGACCTGTGCGGATCCGGGCGTCTGGCTGACAACGGACCGCAGGGAACTGGCAGTGGATGACAGCAATCTGGTACACCGGGCGGCAGCACGTCTGCTGCAGATGTATTGTCCCGGGCAGGGTGTGCGGATCCATTTGGAAAAAAGGATCCCGCTGTCTGCCGGTCTGGCAGGCGGCAGCACAGATGCCGCAGCGGCCCTGCGGGGTATGAATGATCTGTTTTCTCTCGGACTGACGGAAGAAGCTCTGGCCCGGCTGGGCGTACAGCTGGGTGCGGACATTCCGTTTTGCCTGTGCGGCGGGACCGCTCTTTCCGAAGGGATCGGCGAGATCCTGACGGCACTGCCTGCCCTTCCTCCCTGCCATATCCTTCTGGCGAAGCCGGAAAAAGGTATGAGCACGGCGGAGGCATACAAGGCGTTCGATGCAGAAACAGAGGTCAGGCATCCGGATACGGACGGACAGATCAGGGCCCTGCAGAGCGGGGATCTGGCCGGCGTGGCGGCAGCACTGGGAAATGTACTCGAGCCGGTGACGGAAGTACAGTATCCGGAGGTGGAAAGCATACGGCAGTGCATGCTGCGGGAAGGGGCGCTGGGAGCGCGCATGAGCGGCAGCGGCCCGACGGTTTTCGGAATTTTTACAGAGGCGGAAAAGGCAGAAAAAGCGTGCAGCGTACTGAAAAAGAAGCTGTCGGGAGAAGTGATCCTGACGGCACCGAATCAGAACGGGAGGAATGCATGACGGAGGACCATTTGACGAAAACGATGACAGAATATGCGGATATGCCTCTGCGGGATGTTATTTTTCAGACTTTGCGCAAAGAGATCCTTCACGGCAATCTGAAACCGGGGGAGAGGCTGATGGAAATCCAGCTGGCAAACCGTCTGGGTGTCAGCCGTACGCCGGTGCGTGAAGCGATCCGTATGCTGGAACTCGAGGGGCTGGTGATCAATATGCCCCATAAAGGAGCGCAGGTAGCAAAGATTACGGAAAAAGACCTGCAGGATGTACTGGAAGTGCGGGAAGGGCTGGAAGAGATGGCCGTCCGGCTGGCCTGCGAAAGGATCACGGATGAGGAACTGCATGAGCTGTATGAGGCATCCCGTACCTTTGAAAAGCTGGCGCGTGCCGAGAACAGCGATGTCACAAGGCTGGCTGAGGCAGACGAAGCGTTTCATGCGATCATTTACCGTGCTTCCTGCAACCGGCGGCTGGTGCAGCTGATCAACAACCTGCGGGAGCAGATGTTCCGGTACCGGGTCGAGTATCTGAAAGATGCTGCGAACAGAGATTCGCTGATCCGGGAGCACGATGAGCTCTGGGAAAGCCTGCGCCGGAAAGATATCGACGATACGAGCAAAAATATGCGGATGCACATAGAACGCCAGATGGATGCGATCCGGGAGCTGATCGCAAATCAGATTTAGGAGGGAAACCATGGCAGGAAAAACAGTAGTTTTAAATGCGGCGCGTATGAACTATGACGGGCGGCTGGATTTTTCTGTGTTGGCACCCGAGGTCCTTGTCTATGATGATACGGCACAGGATCAGATCCTGGAACGTGTACAGGGCGCAGAGATCGTGGTGACGAAAGAGCTGCCTGTCAGCGCAGAGACACTGGCGGCTTTTCCGGACAGCGTCAGACTGATCTGTGAAGCCGGGACCGGGTACAACAATATTGCCCTACCTGCCGCACAGGCAAAAGGGATCACCGTCTGTAACATTCCCGCATACAGTACCGAGCGGGTGGCGCATACGGCGGTCATGATGATCCTGAATCTGAGTTCTTCCATGCAGATCCAGATGGCCATGCTGGCAAAAGGCGACCGCAGCAATTTTACAAAATGCCTGCAGACAGATCATGTGGAAGTCAACGGCAAAACGCTTGGGGTCATCGGAGCGGGAAACATCGGACGGGAAGTGATTAAAATCGCCAAAGCATTGGGCATGCAGATCCTGGTGTATACCAGAACACCGCGTGACGATGAGGAGCATGTGAAATATGTCCCGCTCGACACTGTGCTGACGGAATGTGATTACCTGACCCTGCACTGTCCGCTGAATGAAAATACGAAGCATCTGATCAACGAAGAGACACTGGCAAAAATGAAACCTTCGGCCTTTATCATCAATACCGGACGAGGGGCGCTGATCGATGAACCGGCCCTCATCCGGGCACTGCAGGAAGGACGTATCGCCGGAGCCGGACTGGATGTGCAGGAGACAGAACCGCCGGCAGAGGATAACCCCTTATATACACTTCCCAATGTGATCCTGACGCCGCATATGGGGTGGAAAGGACTGGAAACCAGACAGCGTCTGGTTTCGATCCTGGCAGATAATATCCATGCTTTTCTGGATGGGCATCCCATCAATGTGGTCAGCTGAGACGACAGCGTTATACGAAAAAAGGAAAGGCCCGGGCTTTTGAGGCCCGGGCCAAGAGAAAAGGAAGGAGTCAATCGTCCATTTCAGCGTTTCTTTCCAGGATTTTTCCGGTATCGATCTGAATATCGTAGTCGTATTCCATGCCGTCGGCTGTGCGGAACTCGACTTCAAAGCGGGCGACTCCGTCGTCCATGTCCTTTCTGCAATTGATGAAGAGGGTATCGGATTCTTTAACTCCGGCATCTTTCAGGGCGATTTCTTTCGCCTTCTTCTCTGTGATCTCTCCGGAGGCTGCCGCTTTCTTGCCTGACTTGCTTTCTTCTATCAGAGCGGCGTATTCAAAATCGTCTTCTTTTTCCCACATCTCCGTGCCCTGATCGAGAATGGCACCGGTCGCGGCGTCTATGTCAAATTCATATTTGGTTTCTCCGGGAATGATGAAATCTATTTCGAAAATCTCGACTCCGTCGTCAAAACCCTTTTCCAGTTTACTGAAGATGACATCTTCTTCTTTGAGTTTGGCTGCTTCAAGCGCTGTCTTCTGCGCGTCCTCCTGTGTGATCCCGGCAGCGAGTACGCTGGCGGTTGTCCCTGCAAGCAGCAGTCCTGTGATCGTAAGGGTTGTAAGTAAGGCTAATTTTTTGTTCATCATGGCTTTGTCCTCCTTTTCTCTTGTGCTGTATTCTTTATTGCTTCCTTTTCTCTTTGTCCTTTTCTCTCTGTTCTTTTGTTTTCTGTCCTCTTTGTGATTACAATATAACAGAGCGTTTATCACACAACTTACACACAAAACGGAGCTGTCCGGATGAAAGGCATGTTTGCCGAAACGTTTTTCGTGACAATACAGAGAGCAGATTTTATAATGGACAGAACAGAACGGGAGGATTTATGGCGTTCATACTGATTCGGAAAATTGCAGAATTACTCTGTTACCTTGCTATGGGTTTTCTGCTGGTGCGGCTGCATGTCCTGCGTAAGGAGGATACGGCGGTCATCACAAAGCTGTCGGTAAATCTGATCATGCCGTTTTCCATTCTGGCAGCTTTTCTGGTACCGTATTCCACGGAAGTAATGAAAGGGATCGGGGCAGCTTTTCTTGCCTATGCGCTGATCAAAGCGGTCGTACTGCCGGCATCCTCTCTGTACGGGAAACTGACCGGCGGCAGTGCGGTAGAGGTGACTTCGATCGGGTATTCCAATGTCGGGAACCTGGTGCTTCCGATCGTCGGATCCGTGCTGGGACAGGAATGGATGGTTTATGTGGCCGGTGCTATCATCGTAAACAATGCGCTTTTCTGGATGCATGGCATAGCGTATTTTTCCGGAGAAAGAAAGTTCAATGCGAAGAAGTATTTTCTGAATATGAATATTCTTTGTATTATGGTCGGGTTCCTGCTGTTTACGCTGCGCATTTCTCTCCCGGATATCGTGCAGACGGCTGTCAGGAGCGTCGGCAATATGATCGGGCCGGTCAGTATGCTGATCACAGGCATGATCCTGGGCGGTATGACATTCAGGGAAGTCTTTGCCAACAAACGGATCTTTCCGGTTACAGGAATGCGGATGATCGTTATGCCGCTTCTGGCCATTCTGGTCTTACGGCTGACAAGACTGGACAGGCTGTTGAGCAACGGAGAGACTGTTCTTTTGATCGTGCTGCTTTCCGAACTGACCCCTCCCGCTAATGTGGTAAACCAGAGTGCCGTATTATATGACAGGGAACCGGAATATGCCAGTGCCATACAGGTATTCAGCACCCTGGTCAGTATAGTGACGATGCCGCTTATGGTTTTGGTTTTCCAGACCTTGATGGAAATGCCGCACTAATCCTTTTTGACCTGCACGGACAGAAAAAAGCCGGAAAACCGCGGACTGCTGGTTTTCCGGCTTTTGTGGAACTGGCTGGACTTTATTCAAACCCACTTTTACAGATACAGAAGCATAAGCGGAAACTTGAAAAATTGAATATTTCTCAGCCACTGTGTCCCAAATTCGAACCACCGACCTTACAAATCATTGAAAGTACAGGTAGTATAACGCAAGATCGAGTCATAAACAAGTATGACGAGGTCGAAGTTAGAAAATATCGTCAGAAGCAGAAAAGGCTTTCGGAAGTCGAAAAGGACGAGATAGTCCGTAGATATCAAGCTGGAGAAAATACCAATTGCCTTGCTGCCGCATATGGATGTCATCGAAACACAATCAGTAATACCTTAAAGAAGGCCGGTATCGATGTCACTATTA
>JAIKYQ010000148.1 GCA_024683035.1 Eubacterium sp. | reverse complement strand
ACGCGCAGTTCGATCTGGGAATAATCTGCATCCAGGAAGACAAAGCCTTCTTCCGGCACGAAAACCCGGCGGATCTGCCGGCCCAGTTCGACGCGGACCGGGATGTTCTGCAGATTCGGATCCGCGCTGCTGAGACGTCCGGTCGCCGTGATCGTCTGATGGAAGGTGGAATGGATCCGCCCGTCTCCGGCCACAAAAGCCGTCAGACCGTCGGCATAGGTGGATTTCAGTTTGGTCAGCTGGCGGTATTCCAGGATGTCCGCCACAAACGGCACATCCGGTGCCAGCTTTTCCAGCACATCCGCCGCCGTGGAATACCCCGTCTTCGTCTTCTTGCCGCCGGGCAGGGCCATCTTTTCAAACAGGATCTGTCCCAGCTGTTTCGGCGACAGGATATTGAAGGATTCACCTGCCTCTTTGTAGATCTTCTGTTCCCGTTCCCGGATCCCCTCCTGCAGGCTTTCTCCATACGCCTGCAGAGCATCCGGCAGGATCTTCACGCCGGCTTTTTCCATATCGCTCAGCGTCCAGACGAGCGGCAGCTCGATCTCCCGGTACAGCGGCAGCATGCCCTGCGCTTCCAGTGATTCTTCCAGACTGCCGGCGGATATAAAGGACGCCCTGGCTTCTTCGGCGGCATACTCCGCCGCCAGCGACTCTTCTGCCGCGGCGTAATCCGGTCTTTTGCCCATTCCGAACAGTTCTTCCCGGGAGCGTACCTGGATGCCGCCGTATTCGGCTGCGATCGTATCGTATGCGTAAGTGCTGTTCAGCGGGTTCAGCAGATAGGCAGCCAGATGTGTGTCAAACCATCTTTCGGATACCGGGATCGAAACCGCTGCCAGAAGCTCCTTAAGCTGCCAGATGACCAGCTCTGTATCCTTTTCCAGACGGCACAGTTCCTCTCCCAGATAAGCCGGCGTCAGAAAACCGGCCGCCGGTATATACCAGCATCTCTCTCCGGAAGCAGCCAGGCCCAGCCCCACCAGGGCGGCCGTACGGTCCGGAAGCGGATCCGTCAGCACACTGACGCCGACCCTCTCTTCCGCGGCGAGGCTCTGAAACAGCTCCGTCACGTCGGTGAATTCCGTCAGGATGACCGTATCCCGGCGCGGCGCCTCGTCTTTGAGATCAAAACGCGTCAGCAGTTTCTTGAACTCCAGCCGCTTGCACAGCTGCCAGGCTTCTTTTGTGTACAGATTTCCCAGCTTCATGGAAGCCAGGTCGGTCTCCATCGGTACGTCGGTATCGATGGTGGCCAGTATTTTGGACAGCACGGCCAGGTCCCAATGCTCCCGCATCGCGGCTTGTGCCTTTGCCGGTTTGATCTCTTCGATATGCTCGTGCGCCTCTTCGATGGTGCCGTAGAGCTGCAGGATTTTGGTGGCCGTCTTGATCCCCACGCCCGGGAGGCCGGGGATATTGTCGGAAGAGTCGCCCATCAGCGCCTTGAGATCGATGATCTGCGGAGGCGTGAGCCCGTATTCTTCCATAACCTCGGCGGTGTGATAATCCTGGATCAGTGTTTTTCCGCCCTTTGTTTTGGGGATCCGGATCAGGACACGGTCCGTGGCCAGCTGCAGCAGATCCCGGTCTCCGGAAACAACCGTCACGTCCAGCCCCTCTTTTTCACACCGGCCGGCCAGTGTACCGAGCAGATCATCCGCCTCATAGCCTTCCCGCATCAGCAGCGGCACATCCATGGCCCGCAGCATTTCCTGCATCAGGGGCACCTGCTCCCTCAGTTCGGGCTGCATCGGGCTGCGGGTTCCTTTATAGTCCTCGTAGATCTTGTGCCGGAATGTCGGCGCATGGATATCAAAAGCAACCGCCAGATACTGCGGCGACTCTTCCTCTAGGATCCGGAACAGGATATTCAGAAAACCGTACACGGCGTTCGTATGAAGACCTTCCGCGTTTGTCAGATCCGGAAGGCCGTAAAACGCCCGGTTCAGGATACTGTGTCCGTCGATCAGTACAATTTTTTCTTTCACAGGCAGTACCTCAGGTCAAACCCCCATAAAAACCGTGATCTGGAACAGCCCTATCATGTCCAGGAAAAACAGGACGATCAGGACGATCGTGCTCAGCAGGATCAAAAAGCGCAAGGTCCGGATATCTCCGTCCCGGCGCAGCCGCTTTGTTCTCTCCTGCAGTTCGTTTTCCAGAAGCGGCGTCAGATCAAAGG
>JAIKYQ010000102.1 GCA_024683035.1 Eubacterium sp. | reverse complement strand
GGAAGCCTGACGAAAAGCCGCACGGCCGGGATCCTTCTGTTTGCCGTACCGGCGGCTGTCCTGCTTCTGCTGTATCTGGCAAAACCACAACTCCTGGACGGATCTGCCGCTGCGATCCTGGGAATGATCGCCCTGTTTGCGAAAACAGAGACCTTCTGCGACGGGATCTTCGATATCGGCATTCTGATCTATTACATTACGATCGCCTGGCTGTTCCTGTTCTTTACCGTGCAGGCATTTGAGAAAAGGAAGTGGAGCTGAGTTATGAAGAAGGAGTTTCATACCGGAAACCGAAGACTCAGAAACGGGCTCTACAGTATCCTGCTCTGCATTGTCATGGTCCTGGTGGTGATCGGGATCAATCTGCTGGTTTCTGTACTGCCGCAGCAGAAGATCCGCATCGATACCACGGCGCAGGGCTTGTATTCCTTATCTGAACAGACCAAAAGCGTGCTGCAGGAGCTGGAGGAAGACGTAGAACTGTATCTGATCTCGGAACCGGGGAAAGAGGACGATTACACCGTGAACCTTCTGGACCGGTACGCAGATCTTTCCGGCCATATCCATGTGGAGGAGATCAATCCGCTTACCAATCCTATGTTCACGGCGGCGTATTCCGAAGAAACTGTGGAGAATAACAGTGTGATCGCCGTCTCCGCACAGCGGAGCAAGGTTGTCAGCAGCATGGATATGTATACCTACGGGTTCGATTATGATTATTATACGAACGCGACGGTATTCAACGGGGAAGCACTCCTGACCAACGCCATCCGCTACGTTACAGATCCGGAGATCCCGGCCGTATATCTGCTCACCGGACACGGGGAGCTGCCTTTGCCCGGTGCGCTCTCAGATGCGCTGGCAACGGAAAATGTCGATATCCGGGAACTGAACCTAGTCACCGAAAAAGTCGTTCCGGAGGATGCGCTGGCTGTTGTCCTTTTTTCACCTGCTACCGATATTACGGAACAGGAAAAGGAGGAACTGCTTTCCTTCTCGGACAGGGGAGGCGGGCTGATCCTCGTATCCGGCTATTCCGGGGAAGACAGGACCAATCTGTATGCCCTGACGGCCGCTTTCGGGATGGAGCCGGAAGAAGGGGTGATCCTTGAAAACGACGAGAGGCACAGTATTTCCGGATATGCCTTCTATCTGCTGCCGGATATCGAACCGCATGAGATCACCGATCCCATCGCGAAGGCCGGACAGAACATTCTCACGCCTGTCGTCATGGGGATCCGCGAGAACAGTCACCGGAGTACGCTGGCGGTAACGCCTCTTCTCACCACGTCGGAGAATGCCTACCTGAAAACGGATCCGGACAACACTTCTACATATGAGATGGAAGAAGGAGATACGGCAGGGGAATTTGTAGTGGCCGCCGCATCTGAAGAAGACTACAACGATACCAGGATACGGATGCTCTGGTTCGCATCGGATATGATGTTTACGGAGCAGGCGGATACGATCGTATCCGGATCTAATACGGATCTGTTCATCAATGCGGTTTTCTGGACAGCGAACAGAAACAACGACATCACGGTACGGTCAAAATCCACGATGATGCCGTATCTGACGGTCACAACCGCATTCCGGAATACCATGATGATCCTGACGGCAGTCGTGCTCCCGCTGGCAGCTGTAGCAGCCGGGGTCGTGATCCTGATACGGAGGAGACGTGCTTCATGAAGAAGGTGACAACGCTGCTCATTCTGGCCGCAGCGGCGGCAGCGATGATCGGAGGATTCTTCCTGATCCGTTCCCGCTCGGAAGACCAGGCTTCCCAGGAGGAAGCGCTGCTGTTTGCGGCGGACAGGCTGAGCCGGATCGAGGTGGCATATCAAGGTGAGACGCTTCGATTTGAAAAAGATGCGGAAGCGTGGACGTATCCGGAGGACAGGGCATTCCCCCTGAATACGGCGTATGTCCGGGATATGGAAAACCGGCTGAAACAGCTGACGGCACCGCATGTCTTTTCAGAAGAGAATCCGGATTTCGGTCTGGCTGATCCGGTCTGTGTCATCGATGCGGAATCTGCGGAAGGAGAAGCAATCCGCTGCGAACTGGGCAAGGTCAACGATACGTCGGATGTGGTGTACGCGCGGGTGAACGGGCAGGTCTGTGCGCTGGATGACGGCGTGGCGCAGTGCTTTCTGCATACGCTGCGGGAGATGGCCAGGAAAGACCTGATCCCCGCTCTCCAGGCATTCGACACCACGGCCGTTGCCGTGGAAAACAGGCTGGGCCGTTTCTCCGTCACCCGGGATGAGACATGGGTCTTTTCTGACGGACGGGAAGCGGACGAGGAGAGTGTCAAGCAGATGATCGCAGCCATTTCCGGAACGGTTCTGGGGAACCTGGCCGTTTATCATCCGACAGAGGAAGATTTTCTTTTCTACGGCCTGGCAGATCCTCTCTGCAGTGTCTCTGTGGAAAACGACCAGACAGATCTGGAACTCTCGTTCGGACAATGCGAACGGGACAGTGCGCTGTATGTGTACCTGCCGCAGTGGGATTGTCTGTATGCGGCAGAACAGGTCCCTGCGGAACTGGCAGACCGGAAGGAAGAGGACCTTCTGAACCGGAAACTGTTCACGGCAGAGTATGCGGATCTGAAAACGATCACATACGAGTATGCACAGGACGATCAGGAGCAGGAGATCACGGACAGCGATACGCGCTGGCAGGTATACTATCTTCTGCGGAATATGCGGGCAGAAGGATTTGCGGAGGAAGCAGCCGTTCCGGAATGCCGGCTGACGCTGGTTATGGAAGAAGAAAAGATCACGCTTGGCTGGGGCGTATATGATGAGAATTTCTATTGTGTCAGTCTGGACGACGGGACACATATGCTCGTCAGCAAAAAAGATATTGCAGCCGTTTACGAAAAGATAGCGGAGTCAGAAGCCTGAGTCGGCGAAAAGGCCTGTGATCCGGCGGGCGAGGCGGGTGAAAGACTTCAGAGTGCGTGACCGGCAGCGGAGCGCAGAATAAGGGAAACAGGAGAAAAACATGATCAAAGTGACAGAAATCAGCAAAACGTATGGGCTGAACCATGCGCTCGCGAACGTCTCCTTCTCGGTGGAGAAAGGTGAGATCGTCGGCCTGGTCGGCAGGAACGGTGCGGGGAAATCCACGACCATGAATATCATTACCGGCTACCTTGCCCCGGACAGCGGCAGTGTTGAGATCAACGGGTTTGATATTATGAAAGATCCCGTCAGGGCAAAGGAGAATCTCGGATATATGCCGGAGTTTCCGCCGCTGTATCCGGATATGTCGGTGGAAAAGTATCTGCAGTTCGTATGTGAACTGATGAAGGTACCGAAAAAGGATATTCCCGGACAGCTGGACGAGATCATGGAAGAGATCGGTCTGACCGGAGTGAAAAAAAGACTGATCGGAAACCTTTCCAAGGGATATAAGCAGCGCGTCGGCATAGCCAAAGCGTTGTGCGGCAGTCCTGAAAACATCATTCTGGATGAACCGACCAGCGGCCTGGATCCAAAACAGATCGTTGAGATCCGGAAGGTCATACGCGGGCTGAAAAAGGAACACGCCGTGGTCATCTCTTCGCATATCCTGAAAGAACTGGCGGATATCTGCACCCGGTTCGTTGTGATCGACGGCGGGCAGGTCGTCGCAAACGGCACGCTGGACGAGCTTGTCCGCATGACAAGCGGCGGAGATATCCTGCAGATCGCTTTCAAGGGAACGGCGCTCGAGCCGCAGGCTTTCCTTGACATCGAAGGGATTGAAAAAGCAAAACGGCTTACCGGAAAGAACGGGGAGCAGCGGTTTGAACTGCGGGAAGAAGAGGATGCCGATGCACGGGAAGCTGTTTCACGGGTGATCACAGAGGCCGGAGGCATTGTCACCATGCTGAAATATCAGGAACGTTCGATCGAGGATGCTTTCCTGGAGCTTACAGACGGATCAGGAAGAAAGGAGGAGAACGCATGAAAGCGATATGGAAGCGGGAATTCACATCCTGTTTTACGACCATGGTCGGCTATATTTTCATGGCGATCTGCATGCTTGTCTGCGGGATCTTCTTTTCCAGTTCCAACATCGTGGGACTTTCGGCCAGCTTTAACGGCGTGGTATCGAGTGTCAGCTATGCCATGATCCTGGTCGTTCCCATCCTGACGATGCGGAGCTTTGCGGAAGAAAGAAAGAATAAGTCGGACCAGCTGCTGCTGACCGCGCCGGTTTCGGTCTGGAAGATCGTCCTTGCGAAGTTCCTTTCTGCCATGTGTGTGCTGCTGGCCACATTGGCGGTATCCCTGATCTTTACGATCATCCTGTATGCCTATGGGAATCCATACTGGGGCGAGATCCTTCTTGGATATCTGGGCCTGATCCTGCTGGGGGCGGTGTTTATTGCTCTGGGTCTGCTGATCTCTTCCTTTGCCGAAAATCAGCTTACAGCCTGCATCGTGACCCTGGGCCTGCTGTTTTTGCTCTGGCTCTCTAATTCGCTGATCCCGTCTGTGCAGAATCCGGTGTTGCAGAGCATCCTGTCGGCCCTTTCCCTGTACGGGCAGTTCAGCTGTTTTACCAACGGGGTGCTGAATCTGGCAGCCGTGATCTACTTCCTTTCTCTGGCGGCGCTCTTCCTTTTCCTGACAGTGAAGAGCGTGGAGAACAGAAGACGCATCTCGCGCCTGGCGATCATCCTTCCGGTCGTCATCGTGACGCTGATCGTGCTGGTCCTGAACGTGGTGACGCATCTTGTGGACGAGCGGATGAATCTGCATATTGACATGTCGCAGAAGAAATTCTACAGCATTTCCGATGAG
>JAIKYQ010000095.1 GCA_024683035.1 Eubacterium sp. | reverse complement strand
GTATCCGGCACCTCTATATGGATCGATCCGCTCCAGGTATCCGGTCCGTAATTGTGCAGGACCAGGTCATAGGCTCCCTGTACGCCCGGAAATGCGGCCACTGTCTGCCGGATGCTTTGTGCCAGACCCGGATCGTTCTGTTCTCCCAGGATCTGCGAGATCGTGTTCCGGAGCATGTCTATGCCCGACTTGATGATCACGCCGGAAATCACGGCGGCCAGCCATGCTTCCAGCGACACGTGAAAGAGCAGAAAAACCGCTGCCGCCACCAGCGTGGATGCGGAAATAACCGAATCCAGCGTGGCATCTTCTCCGGAGTTTACCAGTGAATCCGAATGCACCCTTTTTCCGATCCGCTTCACATACCGTCCCAGAAGGATCTTGACGATGACCGCCACGGCAATAATGATCAGGGAAACAGCATCGTAAGCCGGTGTCCGCGGATGCAGGATATGCCGTATGGATTCCACCAGTGAAGTGATCCCGGCGTACAGCACGATCACTGCTATGATCATGGCGCTCAGGTATTCGATGCGCCCGTGTCCGAACGGATGCTTTTTGTCCGGTTCACGGCCTGCCAGCTTGGTCCCCACGATGGTGACGACCGAACTCCCGGCGTCCGTAATATTGTTCACCGCATCCAGCACGATCGCAATGGAGTTTGTCATCAGGCCGATCACGGCTTTAAACGCCGCAAGGGCAATATTGGCAAGTATGCCGATGATGCTGGTCCTTATGATCGTTTTTTCGCGGGAAATTTCCTGCATGATACGTGTACTCTCCTGTTATATCGCCCTGCCGCCTGTCAGGCGTCACAGTCAAAAATAGCCTTTTTCGCGACCCTGCCGCCGTATTCCTGTTTCCAGCGCAGGTGCGGTTCGGAACAGTCATAGGCTGGCAGTGCATCCTGGTCCATCTCCAGCAGGATCATCAGATCGTAACGATTGGCCCTGTCCGAATTGGAAACATGCATCTCCAGTGCATGGATGCCGGGGATGGTCAGCGTTTCTTCAAAGATCCGGCGGACCGGTTCTTCCAGAGCAGCCGTATCTGTCCCCTCCGTAAATTTCACGATGATATAATGCTTGATCCGTTTCTTCTTATCTTCCGCCATCTTCCGCCTCTTTCCGGCTCCCGCCTTTTTTACTCCCCACCTGTAGAGGAGGGGATCATCCCCTTCTGGGTATTATACACCATGGAATGGGGAACGAAACAAGAATATCGTTTCCCCTGTCCTGCCTCGTTTACGCACGGCCGCTTCCCGTCCGGAATTCATCCCGCAGTTCCATCAGGATTTTTCCCATCAGGTTCTGTCCCGGCCAGTCCTCCGGACTCTTCTTTGCCGCTTCCTGCCGGTCCAGCCCGATCCCCCAGATCCTGTCTTCCGGACTGGCTTCCGCAAGCAGGCTGCTGCCGGTTTTCAGAAGAGCCTCCTTCAGATCCGGATTCTGTTCATACTTGGCCCGATTCCCGGCTTTGACGACCTCATACCGGACCGCATCCCATGCTGCCGAATCAAAGGGCGTGACCTTTCTGCCCAGCTCCTTGCATATCCCCGGCTCCTCTGTTTCCAGAACCGCCGCATAGGTCTTTGTATCATGGAACAGTTTTGCCTTCTGCGCCATCATGTACTGCTCGACATGCCGGTACGGAAAACCATCCACCGTAAACACACGACGGTACCAGTTGCTGAAGATGCCGTTTTCTTCATCGTCGTTCCAGAAAAAAACACAGGTCTCCTCATGCATCGGCCGTCCTCTTTCCCGGGATAAGTCCTTTTTTTAAAAGGCACAGCACGGCATCAGAAATGATCTGTGCGTGGTCAAAGGCAGGCCTGTCTCCGTCAGGCAGACAGATTTCCGTTCCGTTTTCGCCGGTCCGCACCTCTACCCAGCTGACCTCTGCCGCATCATCTCCGGCACAGGCTTCGATCGTACCTTCCGGCAGGAGGATCGTATAGGCGGCAGAAACGGTCCAGCCTCTGGGATCCCGGCCGGGTGTGCTGTATATGCCGACCAGTGATAAGGACAGCTCCCGGACACCGGTTTCCTCTTCCAGTTCTCTGGCCGCCGTCTGTTCGATCGTCTCTCCTTCGTCCGCAAAGCCTCCCGGCAGGGCCCAGCAGCCCAGATACGGATGACCGCCCCGCCGGATCATCAACAGGCGGAGAACACCGTTCTGTTCTGCAAACACGGCAACATCTGCCGTCAGGGCCGGTTTCGGATAATTCCGTTTTCTGTACTCTTCTATGGCCTCTTTTTCCGTAAGTCCGTTTTTGTCCACTGCTTCGTTCATCATTCCATCCTTTCCTCCCGGTGTATCCCGGGAGACACCCTGCCGTCCGGCTACATCTGATGCCGTACAACGGCATACTCGTCTCCGTTTCTCCAGAACGGACAGCGTTTGTA
>JAIKYQ010000082.1 GCA_024683035.1 Eubacterium sp. | reverse complement strand
TCCTTTTTATTTGCCTTTCTTCCCATCGCCCTGATCCTGTACCGGCTGGTACCGGAGCGGGCGCGTGTGGTCGTGCTGATCCTGCTCAGCCTGGTTTTCTATGCCTGGGGAGACGTACGGCATCTGCCGGTCCTGCTGTTCTCCATGGTATTCAACTATGTAGCCGGGCTGGAGATCGGCCTGTTCAAACAGGAAGGATCCGCGCGTCAGGCAAAACTGGCCATGATCGTAGCGGTGGCAGTCAATGTGTTCCTGCTGGGATACTATAAATATGCCGGATTCTTCGCCGATTCGTTTTCAAAGCTGTTCGGACGCCAGTCACCGGGACAGGCAGCCGCACTTCCGATCGGTATTTCGTTTTTTACCTTCAGTGCGATTTCCTATCTGCTTGACGTCTATCTGGAAAGAGCCCGTTACAGCCGGAATTTCCTGCAGGTAGCCGCGTATATCTGCATGTTCCCGAAGCTGATCTCGGGCCCGATCGTACAGTATAAAGACATCAAGGGACGGTTCGTCGCCCCGCCCATGACCATGAGCAACTTCCTGGCGGGCGGCCAGAAATTCCTGGTGGGCCTGTTCAAGAAAGTATTGCTGGCCGATGCGCTGGGCGTCGCTTTTGCAAATATACAGGCACTGGACGGGATGGCAGCGGCAACGGCCTGGCTGGGGATGGTTTTCTACAGCCTGCAGCTGTTTTTCGATTTCAGCGGGTATTCGGATATGGCCATCGGCCTGGCTCAGATGCTGGGCTTCCCGATCAGCAAGAACTTCGACTATCCGTACATTTCCGACGGGATCGCGGATTTCTGGCGCCGCTGGCATATTTCGCTCGGGGCCTGGTTCCGGGACTATGTGTATATCCCGCTGGGCGGCAACCGCTGCAGCGCCCTTCGGCAGATCCTCAATCTGCTCATCGTCTGGCTGCTGACCGGCCTCTGGCACGGCGCTGCCTGGACGTTTGTCATCTGGGGACTGTATCACGGCGTACTGATCATCCTGGAGCGGTTTGTTCTCCGGAATCTGATCGAACTGATCCCGAAGGCGGGACGCATCGCCTTTACCGTGCTGTTTGTTTTTCTGGGCTGGGTCTTTTTCTTCTCCCCGTCTATGGGCAGTGCCATATCCTGGTTCGGCCAGATGTTCGGCAGCGCCGGCCTCGGTTTCTGGAACAGTACGACGGGATATTTCCTGCGGACGAACCTGCTTACACTGATCGTCGCGGTCATCTGCTGCGGGCCCAATCTGGGCAGGACAGTCACCAGCCTGTCGTATCAGAAAGGACGGCTCGGCGTCGTGCTTTCCGCGGCGGTGTATATCCTGATGTTCCTGTTCTGCGTCTCCTATATCGTGGGGAGCTCTTATAATACGTTCCTGTATTTCCAGTTCTGATATCGGATATGTTGGATTCGTTTTCGTTGCGTTTTCGTTCGTGAGAGAATTGACGCAGTCCCAGGAGTATTATAAAATTAATTGTTACGAGAAAATTACGGAGCAATAACTCTGGAGAATACCGTCGCAGAAACCATGGACGGCCTGGTCATAGAGGAGGCAGTTCCGTCTGCCGGCCGGTACATACCACCTGGTGGAAACGCAGGCTCCTGCCGGATATAACCTGAAGGCAGAACCTGTCGAGATTACGGTTACGAATGAGACAGACACAGAGAGTGCGGACTATGGCAGCAGCAGTACATTGCAGGGTGTATCCTATGAGGAAGGCACCAGCCTGTCATCCAGTGGCGGAGGGAAGAAATACGATGCGGACGCGCATGTATATACCCTGCTGATCTCGGATACGGTAGGCTACGCGCTTCCATCCACTGGCGGCTCCGGAACAGGCCGCATTTACCTGTTCGGCATCCTGCTTATAGCCCTGGCTGCAGCAGGAATGTTTGCAAAACAAAAAAAACTGAAAAAGTGTTGAGAAGCAGAACGGGTGGTTTACAGCAATGAGACAGAAAATGCATGACTGAATAAGAAACTGTCTGCGTACCGCATGTACACGATAGATACGATGGCTCTGTAAAGATGAACAGATCTTTACAGAGCCTTTTAAAAACCCTGGACGCCGGATGCGGGGCAGAGGTATAATATACCATTATGGAATATCGCGCGACTGAGAATAAGAACAAGACAGACAGGATGCTGCAGCACAAGATCATAGCGATCTGTGCGGCTGTGATCCTGGGCGTGATGGCGGTCGGCTCCCTTTTGCTGCCGGACCGTTCTTTTTCAGATGAGGAAAACCGTACGCTGGCGCAGCTGCCGGATCTGAACAGAGCTGCACTGCGGAACGGCTCTTTTTTTTCGGACCTGTCCACTTATCTGCAGGATCAGATCCTGGGCCGGGATGGCTGGATGCGGCTGAAAGTAGCGGAAGAAAAAGCGGTCGGCAAACAGGAGTCCGGAGGTGTCTTTCTGGGCAAAGACGGCTATCTTCTGGAAATGCCTGCCGAACCGGATAAGGAAAAACTGGATCGTTCTGCAGAATGGATCCGCCGCTTTGCAGAGATCAACCCGGACCTCAGAATGACGATGACGCTGATTCCCTGTGCGGCGGCTGTATTTCCGGAGCTTCTGCCTGCCGGCGCCCCGGTACGCGACCAGCTGGCGGATATTTCATATGTCAAAAGCCGGATCGGTGATGCCATGCCGTTCATCGAAATGCAGATCGCCTTTCAGAATGACCAGGCGGGCCAGATCTATTACCGCACCGACCACCACTGGACAAGCCGCGGCGCCTACGACGCTTTCCAGGCGATCCGCTGGGACATGGGTATTGACCAGTCGGCGTATTTTGTGCCGATGACGGTCACGATGGATTTTGAAGGCACGCTGGCTTCACAGAGCGGGAGTCACAGCCGCCGGGATTCGATCCAGATCTACCGGTTGGAAAACGAAGATTTTCTGTACTACACGTATTACCCGGACTCTCAGGAACGCATTCCGTCTATCTATGCCACGGAAAAACTGGATGAAAAAGACAAATACCAGGTGTTCTTCGGCGGCAACCATCCGGTCCTGACGGTACGTACGACCGTGGACAACGGTAAAAGCCTGCTGATCTTCAAAGACTCCTATGCAAACAGCTTCGTACAGTTCCTGCTTCCCTATTACGAGCGGATTGTGCTGGTTGACCCTCGTTATTATTACGAGGATGTCGGAAGCCTGATCAAATCCGAGGCCATTACAGATGTCCTGTTCCTGTACAGCATGAACACCTTTGCCACGGACAGCTCCCTGGCCGATGTACTGGAGCAGGCAGTCACGACGGCAGAAGAGACCGGCGGAACTGCAGCAATGACTGAAGAGACCGGAGAGCCCGGTGCAGGGGATGAGACAGATATTGTTGCCGAAGAAGCTGCCGGGGCGGATAGGATGGCTGAAGAAACCATCGACTCGGAAACGTTGACAGAAGGAACCGATACGCCGGATGCAGAGATTGACAGCGCAGATGCAATGATGGAAGAAACCGCTAATGCGGAAGAAGCAGGATGGACGCAAGATATGGGGGAAGGAACATGACAGATCCACGATTCTGGAAAATCATTAAATGGGCCATGATCATCTGCCTGGTGGTGGTGATCGTATCCGGCAGGCTGAACAACCGGATCAGCGCGGCGGGCTTTGATACCATGTCCCAGGCCGTAACGGAAGCGGCGGATCTTTCCAAGATGCAGGAAGCCGACAATCAGATGCTGAAGCGGCTGTATGGCCTGGACGGTGCGGATTATGACGGCATCTTGCTGTATTACCCCACTTCCAATATGGGAGCTGAAGAACTGCTTCTGGTCAAGATGAAAGATGTATCGCAGGCGGAAGCTGTGCAGGCGGCTATTGAAAACCGGCTGGCAACGCAGAAGAAGAGCTTTGACGGTTACGGGGCAGAACAGACGGCCATGCTGGAAAAGAGCATCATCAAGGTCAGAGGAAATTATGCCTTGTTCATATCCGCAGATGACCCGGCACAGGTGCAGACGGCTTTTGACGCAGCATATTAAGCAATATACGTATTTTGGAAACAGGAGCAGACAGCTTTAACGGAAAGCAAACAGCAGACAGAGCATAGTCAGGAATTATTAATTTATGGCATTTTCATCCATACCATTTTTATTTGCATTTTTGCCGATAGCGCTGATCTTCTATCGGATTATGCCGGCCAAAGGGCGTGCTGCGCTCCTGGTCGTCCTGAGTCTGCTCTTTTATGCGTGGGGTGATATCACGCATTTGCCGATACTGCTGTTTTCTACCGCATTCACGTACGTGGCCGGGATGGAGATCGGTCTGTTCAAGGCACGCGGCGAGCGTTGGCTGGCCAGGCGTGCATTGATCGTTTCGGTTGCCGTTCAGGTCCTGCTGCTTGGGTTTTACAAGTATACGGATTTCATTCTGGGAAACATTACAGCGCTGTTCGGCAGAGATCCGGTGCAGAGCGGTGTTTCGCTGCCGATCGGTATTTCGTTCTTTACATTCAGTGCAATTTCATATCTGGCGGACATCTATATGGATCGTGCCGAACCGGAGGCCAATCCGATCTTTGCGGCGGCCTATATCACCTTCTTTCCGAAGCTGATTTCCGGCCCGATCGCTCAGTTCCGGGATATGCAGAATCAGTTTTTTGCTCCGCGCATGACAAAGCAGGGAGTGCTGGCGGGCACGCAGCGTTTTCTGGTGGGACTGTACAAAAAAGTCCTGCTGGCCGACAATCTGGGTGCGGCCTATGCCGGTGTGCAGGCACTGGATACCATGTCGGCCGGATCGGCCTGGCTGGCAATGATCTACTACAGCCTGCAGCTGTTCTTCGACTTCAGCGGATATTCGGATATGGCCATCGGCCTGGCACAGATGCTGGGCTTCCGGATGGATCAGAACTTTGACTATCCCTATGCCTCCGATGGTATGGCGGATTTCTGGCGCCGCTGGCATATTTCACTCGGTGCCTGGTTCCGGGATTATGTGTATATTCCTCTGGGCGGTAACCGCTGCAGCAGGAACCGGCAGATTTTCAACCTCATTGTGGTCTGGCTGCTGACCGGTTTCTGGCATGGGGCCGCCTGGACATTTATCTTCTGGGGCATCTGGCACGGGTTCTTTGTCATTGTCGAACGCTTCCTGCTCCGGGACATCCGTCCGATGATCCCGCGTGCGGTGCGCATTGCTGTTACGGTACTGATCGCTTTCTTCGGCTGGGTATTCTTTGCTTCGCCTTCGATGGGATATGCTTTCCATTGGATCGGCCAGATGTTCGGCAGCGACGGCCTTGGTTTCTGGAATGCCACGACGGGATATTTCTTCCGGTCCACTGTACTGCTGCTGATCCTTTCGGTCCTCTGCTGTATGCCGGGGTTCGGAAAGCTCATGAACAAGCTGTCCTGGCGCAGCGGAAAGGCCGGCGTGTGGATTTCTGCTATCGTCTATGTACTGCTGCTGATCTGCAGCATTGCCTATATTGTGGGAAGCTCGTACGTATCGTTCCTGTATTTCGCATTCTAGAAGAAAGAAGAGGTAACGCAGCATGAAGATCGGTTTTATCGGCTGCGGCAACATGGCCAAAGCGCTGATCGGCGGGATTGTAAAAAACAAACTGGTGGAGCCGCAGGATATTCTGGCGGCGGATCTGTCTGCAGAGGCTTTGGAAGCGGCGCGGCAGACTTACGGGATCCGTGTAACGGAAGACAACCGTGAAGCGGCCAGGGAAGCGGATTATCTGATCCTGGCTGTCAAGCCGCAGTTTCTGGCGGAAGCGATCGCCGGCTTCCGGGAAGCCGTCCGGGATGAGGCGACGGTGATCTCCCTGGCACCGGGGAAAACCCTGGCGTGGCTGGAAGAGCAGTTCCGGCGTCCGCTGCACCTGATCCGGACCATGCCGAATACGCCGGCCATGGCGGGAGAAGGTATGACGGCGCTCTGCCCGAACAGCCGGGTCACGGAAGAAGAAAGAACCGGCGCGGAGCAGTTGTTCGGCAGTGTCGGAAAGGCAGCCTTCGTACCGGAAAACCTGATGGACACGGTGACCGGGGTCAGTGGCAGCTCACCGGCCTATGTCTTCCTGTTCATCGAAGCACTGGCTGATGCAGCCGTGAAAGGCGGCATGCCGCGGCAGCAGGCCTATGCGTTTGCGGCGCAGAGTGTACTGGGCAGCGCAAAACTGATGCTGGACAGCGGGAAACATCCGGCGGAACTCAAAGACATGGTTTGTTCCCCGGGAGGGACCACGATCGAAGCGGTGCGGGTGCTGGAAGCCAAAGGATTCCGCAGCACTGTGATAGAAGCAACGACGGCATGTATTGAAAAATCGAAAGGAATGTGACATGGCAAACGTATTTTCTTTTTTCGCAGACGGCATGGAAGAAGTGGAAGCGATCACGCCGGTGGATCTGCTCCGGCGGGCTGGCAATCCGGTCACAACTGTCTCCATTATGGGACAGACACAGATCCGCGGTGCGCATGACATTCTGATCGAGGCGGATGTGCTGTTTGAAAAAGCCGATTTTTCCGACGGAGATCTGTTCATCCTGCCGGGCGGCGGGGAAGGCACACAGAATCTGGGACAGTGCGAACCGCTGATGAAACTCCTGAAGAAAAAATATGACGAAGGAAAACGGGTGGCGGCGATCTGTGCGGCGCCCATGCTGCTGGCGCGTCTCGGCCTGCTGGATGGCAGGAAAGCCACGATCTATCCGGGAATGGAAGCGCAGCTCGGCGCGGCCGAATGGCAGGATGTGCCGGCGGTTACAGACGGAATGATCACGACCGGCCACGGACCGGGAGCAGCCGTGGAATTTGCGCTGGAGCTGATCCGTGTCGTAAACGGAGAAGCGGCATCCGAAGGAATGAGGAAGCAGGTCGTATTCCAGCACTGAGGATGAGAGCAGCCCGTCAGGAACATCTTACTGAAACGGTCCGGCCCACTTTGCTAGATCAACTGAAAACGCAGACGAAAAGCCCGAGATATGCGAAAGAAAATTCTTTCGTATCTCGGGCGTTCATTCGGAGTGATCAGTGGATTTCGTCTTCGTTCCCGTTAATACTCTTCAGTATAGGTGCCGTCACCGGTCTCTGTGTATCCGTCTTCCGTGATTTCCGCAGCGGTTTCTTCGCCGGCTTCGGAATCGGCGGCGGGGGCCGGAGCGGTATTGCCGTAGATCGTCAGCATCATATTGGCGGCCCAGTACGGATAGAAGTCCCGGACCATGTGCACGCCGTCCTGGTCGAACATGTCGCTGTGTTCGGCTACGATCGCATCGTTGTCGATAAAGGTATAGCGGCCGCTTTCCCTGCACATCTTTTTGACGGCGGCGTTGTATTCGGGGATATTCTGCCAGGCACCTTTATCCGGTTCTGCCGCAGCGGCTTCTGTGACCGGAAGGATGGAATTCACATAGATCGAAGCATTCGGAAGCTGTTCGGCGATCGAGTCCAGGACCGTCCGGAATTCGGCCGCATAGTCATCGGCCGTATCCCAGAAACCCATGCCGAGATCGTTCAGACCGAAAGCCAGAAAGACCGAGGTGGGATTCATGGCGATGATGCTGCCCAGATTATCCTGCAGATCCCGGATGGTCCAGCCGCTTTCCGCGATCACGCGGTTTTCGGAAAGAAAACCGAAGTATTCAAAACCGACCGCACGGGAGTCCCCGAAAAATACATAGTCGGTGAAATAGCTCCATACATCCACGGTTCCGTCGGTCAGTTCCCGGATACGCTGTTCGCGTTCCGCACTTTCCCGGGCGCGTTTCTGGGCGGCGAGGGTTTCGTCGACTTCGGCAAGATCCCGTGAGGCGAGCTGCCGGAGATAGGTCAGCCCTTCGGCTGTGGAATCGTAATTTCTGGCGCGCGATGTCAGTCTGCGCAGGCCGATGATAGAGAAGACGATCAGCACGACGCAGAGAGCGGCGATGAGAAATACAGATAGTTTGTGCTTAAAGGTTATTTCCATCTTGTAAACAGAGCGGGCGAGATCCGACCCGGTATATCACTTGTAAAACAACACGGGCGAAATCCGGCCCGGTATAGCACAGTGCGAAAAACATGCAAAATCCGCGCGCCTCACATCGAAACGGAGAAACAGACGTTACTCGGACAGTTAACTCGGTCCAGGCGCCCCCGCGGCACACGAAAGGGCCTGCTTAGTGCTGCTGCATTCCTACCCTGACACGGTTCACAGGGATTCGTTGCGCAGGACCCAGACGTCAACATCACTTATCCAAGGCAGCTCTGCCGCTCTCGATCCTCCGATCGGCATCACCCCTGCTATAGCGGGTTTCAGGTACAGGGAACCGCTACCTCCCCGGCTGCGCGGATAGTTGCAGTATAGACGTTCCGGAAGTTCTTGTCAAATGCGGAGAATGAATCAAAAGCACCGGGGACAAATTGGAAAAAAGAGTAAAGAGTATAAATTGACAAAAAGGGTAAAAAGAATCATAGTAAGAAGAAAGAGTCAGCGTAAAAGGACACGAAAAAAGAGCAGCGCGGAAAAGAACACGTACGAAGAAGGAGGGTACCATGAAAAGGATTGGCTTGTTGACGAGCGGCGGAGACTGTCAGGCACTGAACGCAACCATGCGCGGCGTAGTCAAAGGACTGGCAAACAACGTGAAGGATCTGGAAGTATACGGATTTATGGATGGCTACAAGGGTCTGATCTATTCGGATTTTCGTATGCTGACCTCCCGGGATTTCTCCGGGATCCTGACCCGCGGAGGCACGATCCTCGGTACATCCCGGCAGCCATTTAAGCAGATGCGCACACCGGATGCGAACGGTCTGGATAAGGTAGAAGCCATGAAGCACACCTACCATAAGCTGCGGCTCGACTGCCTGGTCATCCTGGGCGGAAACGGCACGCAGAAAACGGCCAACCTGCTCCGGGAGGAAGGTCTGAACGTCCTGCATCTGCCGAAGACGATCGACAACGACATTTACGGCACGGACATGACATTTGGCTTTTACAGTGCCGTGAACATTGCAGCCAATACGATCGACTGTATCCATACCACTGCTTCTTCACATAACCGTGTCTTTATCGTGGAGCTGATGGGTCACCGGGCCGGCTGGCTGACACTGTACGCGGGAATCGCCAGCGGCGCGGATATCATTCTGATTCCGGAGATCCCGTATAGTCTGGAGCACGTGATCGAAGCCGTGGAGCGCCGGAGAGAACGCGGATCCGGCTTTACGATCCTGGCTGTGGCAGAAGGTGCCATACCGGCCGATATCGCGGCTATGTCCAAAAAGGAAATGAAAAAAGCAATGGCACAGATTACGGAGGAATACCCGTCGATCTCCTACAAGATCGCAGCGGATATCCAGAAAGCCACGGGCATGGAGATTCGTGTTACAGTGCCGGGACATATGCAGCGCGGCGGCAGCCCCTGCCCGTACGACCGGATCCTTTCGACCCGTCTGGGTTCGGAATGCGCCCAGCTTATTCTGGATGAAGAATATGGCTACATGGTCGGGCTGGACGGCACCGAGGTCAAGAAAGTACCGCTTGGCGAAGTGGCCGGCAAGCTGAAGAACGTCGATCCGGAATGCCAGGAGATCATAGACGCCAAACGTATGGGAATCAGTTTCGGAGACTAAGTCCGGCAGATCGGTGAGAAGCAGTCCGGCTGACAACAAGCGGCTGCACAGGGAGAAAACGGATGAGCTATGTTGCTCTGTACAGGAAATTCCGCCCTTCGACATTTGAGGAAGTAAAAGGGCAGGATCATATCGTAACCACACTGCAGAACCAGCTGAAGGCCGGCAGGATCGGGCATGCCTATCTGTTTTGCGGAACCCGCGGAACAGGAAAAACAACGGTGGCCAAGATCCTGGCCCGGGCGGTGAACTGCGAGAATCCGGGTGAAGACGGCAGTCCCTGCAACGTCTGTGCCTCCTGTACGAGCATTCTGTCCGGTTCTTCGACCAATGTCATCGAGATCGACGCGGCATCCAACAACGGCGTCGACAATATCCGGGAGATCCGCGAAGAAGTGGCCTACCGGCCGACAGCAGGCCGGTACAAAGTCTATATCATCGACGAAGCGCACATGCTTTCATCCGGCGCCTGGAATGCACTGCTCAAAACACTGGAGGAGCCGCCGGAATATGTGATCTTCATCCTGGCAACGACAGAAGTCAACAAGTTCCCGATCACGATCCTGTCGCGCTGCCAGCGGTATAATTTCCGTCGGATCACGGCAGCCACGATCGCGGCACGGATGACGGACCTGCTGAAGAGAGAGCAGGTGGAAGCGGAAGAAGCAGCGGTGCGCTATATAGCCCGGGCAGCAGACGGATCCATGCGCGATGCGCTCAGTCTGCTGGATCAATGCATGGCGTTTTATCTGGGAGAAAAACTGACATACGGCAAGGTGATGGATGTGCTTGGCACCGTGGATACGGATGTCTTCAGCGCCCTGCTGCGGAAGATCCTGGCCGGCGATGCGGGCGGGAGCATACGGATCCTGCAGGAACTCATGCGCGACGGGCGTGAGCCGGCCCAGTTTGTATCGGACCTGACCTGGTATCTGCGCAACCTGATGCTGGTGCAGAGCTCGCCGGATCTGGAGGACACACTGGATATCTCCCCGGAGAATCTGAAACAGCTGCAGGAAGAAAGCACCATGGTGGACAGTGCCGTCCTGATGCGGTATATTCATGTATTGTCAGACCTGTCCGGCCAACTGAGGTTTGCCGCGCAGAAACAGATTCTGGTGGAAACCGCGCTGATACGGCTTTGCCGGCCTCAGATGGATACGGATCTTTCCGGCGTACTGGACAGGATCCGTACTCTGGAAAAGAAGCTGGAGGAAGGCATTCCCGTACAGAATGTGCGGCAGGCGGCGGAAAAGGCACCCGCAAGGGAACCGGCCGTAAAGAAGGCACCGCCGGTGAAAAAGAAAGCGGCGCCGGAAGACCTGCAGCAGATCGCGGCCCACTGGCCGCAGATCCTGAAACGGCTGGGACCGGTAAACGTGGTCTTTCACAGGGCGGGTAATCCGAGGTATGACAGCGCATCGGGAGCAGCAAGACTGTACCTGGAGATCGCCGATCCGACCTTGCGGGAGATGGCAGCGAGTCCGGCAAAACTGCAGGAGCTGAAAACGGCGATCGCGGAAGTCGTGAAGCAGGATCTGGAATATGAAGTAGCTGTTGTCGGCCCGGAACACGGCATCCAGCTGGACGAGGTTTCGCTGGAAAAGAAACTGGCGGAAGAAATCGCGATCCCGATTGAAAACTATGTAGAAGAGTAACACGTTCCTCATAAAGATACTACGTTAACAGCTGCAAAAAGCAGAAAACAGGAGAATCATTATGGCACGTAAAAGCGGATTTGGCGGCGGTATGCCCGGCAACATGAACAATCTGATCAAACAGGCGCAGCGCATGCAGCGTCAGATGGAAGAACAGCAGAAGGCGATGGCGGAGAAAGAGTTTACCGCCACAGCCGGCGGCGGTGCGGTGGAAGTGACCGTTTCCGGGACGAAGGTCGTTACGGCTGTCAAGATCGATCCGGAAGCAGTAGATCCGGACGATGTGGAAATGCTGCAGGATATGATCGTGGCAGCGACGAATGAAGCACTCAAAAAAGTGGACGAAGAGCAGACAGCCCAGATGGGGAATCTGACCGGCGGCTTGGGCGGCATGGGCGGATTCGGAGGCATGGGCTTCTGATGGAATATTACAGCAGCCATATCAGCAATCTGATCGAAGAGCTCGGCCGCCTTCCGGGGATCGGCCCCAAAACGGCGCAGCGCCTGGCTTTTCATATCGTCAACCTTCCCAAAGAACAGGTCGGTACACTGGCGGATACGATCCGGGACGCCCGGGAGAATATCCGGTATTGCAAGGTCTGCGGAACCCTCACAGATGCGGAGACCTGTCCGATCTGTGCTGATCCGGCCAGAGACCACAGGCAGATCATGGTGGTGGAAAACTCGCGGGATCTGGCTGCCTATGAAAAGACACAAAAATACGAAGGCGTGTACCACGTACTGCAGGGAGCCATCTCACCGATGCTGGGGATCGGGCCGGACGACATCCGTCTGAAAGAACTGATGCAGCGCCTGCAGGGTGATGTGGACGAAGTGATCATTGCCACCAACTCCAGCCTGGAAGGGGAAACGACAGCCATGTATATCAGCCGGCTGATCAAGCCCACCGGGATCCGGGTCACACGCATTGCCAGCGGCGTACCGGTCGGCGGGGATCTGGAATACATAGATGAAGTGACGCTCCTGCGGGCACTCGAGGGACGTACTGAGCTGTAAGAATACAGCTGTGGGAATACTCAACTCACTAAATATCATTTCACTATATGATGCATCGATAGCACGAATGGTACGGGATGAGAGATGATCGATTTGATTATGACGGATTCGAACAGGATCCTGACATACTGGACATCCTGCCGGAGGACGATATAGAGATTCCCGGTGTGCGGGACAACCCGTCTGCCTGGGACGATGAGTATGATTCCCAGGACGAAGACGCAGGCTACGGGCGGCGCAGCGATCCGTCTTCCTGGGATGATGAATATGATTCCCAGGACGAAGACGACTACGGGCAGCAGAGCGATCCGTCTGCCTGGAATGATGGTTTTGATTCCCGATATGAAGACGGCGAACTGGGAGAAGAGCCGCTTGCCTGGGAAGGTGAGGACGGCCGGCAGGAGGGAAAGGCGTCGCAGGCAGGGTATTCCGGCCTGCAGGTCGAAGAGATCCGGTGGAAAGAGGCAGCCGTTAAGCCGCCGAAGCTGAAGACAAGACCGGATCAGACCAGGACAGCTGCATCAGGCAAGGACAATCCCAAAGGGAAGCAGTCTAAAAAAGGTTCCAAAAGGAAATCGTATGAAGGCAATCCTGATGGAAACACGTATGGCGATGATTCTGAAGGTGAGCCGTACGAAGACGGGTATGAGGAATATGAGGAAGACGGAAGAACGGCACGCTCGCGCGGCGGGGCACCTTCCCGTTTTCTGTCGTTTGTTCTGATCGCCGTTGTGGTCGCGGCGGCTCTGATCGGTGTACTCCTGCTGGCGGGCCGCCGGCAGTATGATTCCTACCGCGTCGTACGGACGGAACGGCTGGAAGACACGGTGACCTCTTCCTATGATAATGTCGGTGGCGGCATCCTGCAGTACAGTGCGGACAACGCCCGGCTTCAGGACAGGCAGGGAAGAGAAATCTGGAGTATGAGCTATGCGCTCAAGGGACCGAAGATGGTCAAAAACGGCTCGACGCTGGTCCTGTATGACCAGGGCAGCACCGGTGTGGTTGTGGCCGGCAAGGATGGAAAACTGGGTGCTTTTTCGACAAAACTGCCGATCGTTAAAGTCAGCGTTTCCAGACAGGGAAATGTGGCCGCGATCCTGGAAGACGGGAACAATGCCTGGATCGAGTACTATGCACCGGACGGCAGCGAGATCGCGGCCATCAAGACTTCCATGGACAATCCGGGATACCCGATGGCTCTGGCCGTTTCACCAAACGGAGAGCTGTTGGCCGTTTCCTACCTGAACTTCACGGGCGGGATCCAGAAAAGCGAAGTCTATATCTACAGCTTCGGAGCGGCAGGGAAGAATCAGATGGACAACCGGATTGCTGCGTTTACCTATGACCAGCGGATCATACCGGAGCTGGCCTACCTCAACGACGGCACCTGTGTGGCATTCCGGGACAACGGATACTCTCTGATCGAAGGGACGAAAGTACCCAAGATCTCCAGGGACGTCGAGGTGGAACGCGAGATCTGCAGTATCTTTTATGACAGCGAACACATCGGCATGATCCTGGTGGGAAACGAAGAAGGATCCTACCGGATGCGGGTTAGCAATGCGTCCGGCGGAGAAATCCTGGACCAGGCCTTTGACTTCCCGTTCTCTTCGGTGGAGATTTACGGCAGTGAGATCAGCCTGTACAACGGCTCCGCGTTTGAAGTATACAATATGAGCGGCACGCGGATTTTCAGAGGCAGCTATGCCGTAGATACCAAGCATCTGTTTACAGTGGGCAAGCAGCGGTACGTGGCAGTCACGGATACGGGCTTTGATCTGATCGAACTGAGCTGATACAGACAGACGAAAACGCAACGGCAGGGGACAGAAGCCTTTTTCTGAGGCAGGATTCCGTGCCGTGCGCTTGTTTTCGGGAACTGAGTATGCTATACTCTCCAATGACTCTGCGCAAAACCGCG
>JAIKYQ010000061.1 GCA_024683035.1 Eubacterium sp. | reverse complement strand
CCGTCGGTCTGGCACAGCGCTGCGTAGATGAAGCTGCCGCTTATGCCAAACAGCGTATCTGCTTCGGAAAACCAATCGCCGATCTTCAGGCAATCCAGTTCAAACTGGCCGATATGGAAATCGGCGTTGAGACAGCGCGTCAGGCCGTCATCCACACACTGCAGCTGGCGGAGGCACATATGCCATACAGCCGCGAAGCTGCTATTGCCAAGTGCTATGCCGGCGACGTTGCCTTCAAGAATGCCGGCGAAGCTCTTCAGATCCTCGGCGGATACGGCTACAGCCGTGAATACCCGGTAGAAAAACTGCTGCGCGACTCCAAGATCCTTCAGATCTACGAGGGAACCAACGAGGTACAGCGTGTCGTTATTTCCGGACAGGTCCTGAAACGCTATAAATAATTCTATGAAAACCGCCATGCAGACAGTTCCGGGAGGAGCTGTCTGCATATTGTATGGTTTTATTCCTTTTCGCAGCCTTTGTGCCGCCACCACAGACTGCATGGTAAATACACAGCATGCCCGGCATGCTGAAAACAATTGATCCATCTTGCGAATTGGGAGGAAACTGTATGTCATCCAATAAAAAAATGATCGGATACCTCGGTATCGTGATCGCAAACTTCATGGCCATGTTCCTGATCTCCGGCATCGGCATTCTGGGTTATGCCGTGGCCGGCGAATATGACGCTGTCTTAAACGTCAGCATGGTCTTTACACTCGAAAGTGCGGCACGCTGTGCCATCATGCCGATCAGCGGCAAACTCGGCGAAAAGATCGGGCGCAAGACCCTGTTTATCTTTGCCATGATCGTTTACGTCATTGCGTATCTGATCGCCGCTACTGTTCCGGGCTTCTGGGTCTATGTCATCGCCCGTACCGTAACCGGTGCTGCCTGGGGACTGTGGGTCACCAACTCGTTCGTTCTGATGAACGACGTATTCGGAAACGAAGACACGACCAAGCTTTCCGGCTATGCACAGAGCGCTTCCACTGTTGCCATGATGCTGGCTGCACCTCTGGCCGGAATTTTCTGTGCTACCACTATCGGCTGGAGACTGGAGTACTATATCTGCCTGCCGATCATGGTTGTCGCCATCATTCTTTCCGCGATCGGTATCCCGAAAACGGAAAAGCAGAAAAATCAGCTTCCGATGGACATCGGCGGCTCGTTCTTCACCTGCCTGTTCCTGATCCCGTTCGGCCTGGCCATGAACTGGGGTCCGAGCCTGGGATGGGGCAACAAAACCACGGTGCTCTGCCTGATCCTGACAATCATCGGCATTATCGGACTGCTGATCTCCGAAAAGAAAGCATCGGATCCGATCTATCCGGTCCGAGTACTGAAAAACAAATACTATCTTTCCGTTTTCATTGTCTCCCTGTTTTTCAGTATTGCCAACAGTGCTTTCAACTACCTGCCGACCTATGTCCAGTATTTTGCCGGGGTTGACTCCGTACGGGCAGGTTTCATGACTCTGCCGTCACTGATCCTTGCCGCAATCCTGACGACCATTCTGGGCCGTTACGTAGCGAAAAACATGAAATACCGGCCTGTTATGCTGCTCTGGGTCATCGGTACCTTCATCGGCAGCATCCTGCTCTTCATGACAGGCATGCCGATCGTGGCCGGAATCCCGTTCCTTTGGGGCGTGATCAGTATCCTGCCGATTGGCGGAACCAACAGCTGCCAGCAGATCGTGCCGTATACCTACCCGATCAACGTATTGAAACCGGAAGAGATCGCCATCGGCATGTCCTTTATGGGTGTCTCCGGCGTATTCGGAAATACAGTCGCCAACGGCCTGATGGGCGCCATCATCAATTCCTCCGGTATGGTGAACTGCTTCAAAGTCCCGATCTTCTGCGCTGTCATTATGCTGATCTTCGGATTCATGTTCAAAGACGTAAAACGCGGAGAAACGCTGTAATATATCGGGATTTGCAGAGCGTACCCTGTTCTGCATCATAACATGATCCTATAATGACCGCCGCTGCATCTGTCTGTTTTTGTCCATGTGGCAATGCAGCGGCAGCGGCGGTTCCTTCATTTCGGCTGCTTTCTGTCCGGTCCCGTAAGCCGGACCGGAACACCGGCACCTGCACCCTGTTCAGGAGGTCCCCGTATGTCTTTTCCGGATGTAAAAACGCTGCTCCCACACCGCTTTCCGCTGCTTCTCGTAGACCGGATCACCGCTCTGACACCGGGCCGGAGCATTCAGACAGAATACTATGTCGATCCGAAACTGCCCGTTTTCACCGGGCATTTCCCCGGCAATCCGATCTTCCCCGGTGTATACAGCATAGAAGCCATGACACAGACCGGTGTCTGCCTGCTGCTGTCTTCCGAGGAGAACCGCCATCTGACACCGCTTTTCCTGGGTGTCAACAACGCCCGTTTTAAAGAGACGATCCTTCCCGGAGACACACTGAAGATCACGGCAGAAATCCAGGCTGTACGCCGGGACAAAAAGATCTATACGCTGAAGGAAGAAGTATTTGTCCGGGACAGAAGCGCTGCGGTCTGTGAAGCCGTTGTCATTCTGAAGGATCTATCGATACAATAAAGGAGAACTGCCATGAATCGTGTTGTCTGTACCATTGAAAACCACATCGCTGTCGTGACCCTGGACAATGCTTCCCATGCCAATTGTCTGACGGCCAAAATGATGGATGAACTGTGCCGCTGTGTAAAAGAGCTGGAGCGGGATGCCTCGGTCCGCTGTGTGATCCTTACTTCTTCCGGAGAAAAAGCCTTCTGCTCCGGCGGCGACCTGAAAGAAGAACTGCATAACGCCACGGAGGATCCTCAGCAGCTGCAGGACTTCAACCGTCTGGGCTGCGATATGATCCAGCGGATCCTGCAGGGACGGCTGCCCTATATTGCAGCTGTAAAAGGTTATGCGCTCGGCGCTGCCCCGGCCATCCTGTCCTCCTGCGACATTGTGATCGGGGCAGAAAACTCCGTCTACGGCATGCCGACAACCAGTCTCGGCGGCATCCCGGGCTGGGGCAGCACTCAGCTGGTCCCCCGCGTCATGGGACGGCAGGCGGTGCTGCGCATGATGCTGCTGAATCAGAAATTCACGGCAGACGAAGCGCTCCGTTATGGCCTGATATCGGAGATCTGTCCGGCAGACCGGATCCTCGATCGGGCAAAAGAACTGGCCTCTGTGATCCTTTCTTTTTCCGGATCGGCCGTTGCAGCGGCCCGCCGCAGCGTGAATCGCACACTGGATCTGCCGCTTGCTTCCGGACTGGAACTGGAAGACCAGCTGCTGAAAGAGATCAACACCGGCGCGGATTTTGCCGAGGGCATGCGGGCTTTCCTGGAGAAACGAAAACCTCATTTCGATCAGAAATCAGAATAAAACACAGACACACGTTTATTCGGCAAACAGAGCCTCCGCCACTCTCTGCCGGAAAGGAATCATACTATGGGACTTATCGCTATCGCCGTCAATCCGGCTTCCGGAAGAGATATCCGCCGGCTGGTATCCAAAGCCACGGTGTACAGCAACAAAGACAAGCTCAACACCGTCGAGCGGATCATTCTGACTGCCTGTCAGCTGGGAGAACATCACTTCGTCCTGATGCCGGAACCTACCCGGATCGGACTGCAGCTGGCCCGGAATCTGGAGGACGGACTGCATCTGATCCCGCAAGGGACCATCTCCACCGCAGCATATACGATCAGTGAGAGCCTTAAAGACACGGCAAAATTTGCGGCATATGCCGAATCACAGGGCGCCTCCTGCCTGATCGTACTGGGAGGCGACGGCACCAGCCGTGCTGCCGCAAAAAGTGACTTTTCCATCCCAATGATCGCTCTTTCCACCGGCACAAACAATGTTTTTCCGGAAACAGCCGAGGGCACCCGCGTAGGCATGGCGGCAGCTGCCATCGATGACGGTGCTGTAGATCTTTCTACCTGCACCTATCGTTCCAAGCGGATCGAAGTATACAAAAACGGCATCTTTACCGACATTGCCCTGGTAGATGCTGTTTTCTCCCGGGTAGTGTACAGCGGATCCAAAGCAATCTGGGAGCGTAACGATATCGAACGGGTCGTTGTTTCGCGGTGCCATCCCTCTTCGATCGGTTTTTCTTCCCTCCTGGGGAGTGTGTGTCAGATATCGCCTGTTGATGACGGCGGCGCTGCTGCCGACTGCACAGACGGTGAACCGAATGTACGTACAGCTCTGGCTGCAGGCGTGATCACACCGTTCCGTCTGGAAAATGTACAGTCTGTCCGGATGGATACGCCTATATCCTGGAAAATGGATCATGCCGGCATGATCGCACTGGATGGTGAACGGGAGGTCCGGTTTGATCCCGGTGATGACATCACGATCCGTATCACAAGAAACGGCCCGCTGCGCGTGGTACTGGATGCTGTGCTGTCCTCTGCACAGGAGCACGGTTTTTTCAGACTTTAAAAACGGGAAAGGATACACTCATGAATTACAAACGCTATCTCGTGGAATTTGACACCGGCGTGGACCTGCATGGCAGGGACTATACCAAAGCCGCCAAAAAAGCAGTCAAAAATGCCATCTCACACTGCTGTCTCTGTGGTCTGCACGATCTGCTGCATCTGGAAAACCCGGCTGATGCCATGAAAGTACATATCCGGATCGGATGCCCTGAACCAGATGCCATAAAGAAAGAAGAAATTCTGGCACAGATTCCTTTTGGCCAACCAGAGATTGAAATCGTCCCGGGCGGCCTGACCGGAAGGGGATTGTGCGTACCCTCTCTCGGTGAAGGCGATACGATCGTCATGGTCAATGCCCTGCTGACCGTATGGATCGATATGGATAAAGCGATACTATAGCACCTCCTCTAGTTCCCGGCAGATACAGTGATCTCATATTCTGTATCTGCCATTTTTTATTTGGCACAGGATTTGCATTTATATTCATGAAACTGATCATCGGCCGGGATGCGTGCAAAAAAGAAACACCGTCCCTTCTTACATCACCTTGCAAGTGCAAAAAGGATACAGTGTAATGAAAACTTCTGTTTATTATATGATCAATGCGGCCCTGTATTTTGATTTTGACGGATCCGGTATCCTGATCGACGGCGTCCATGAAGGACAAAAGAAAGGGTTTTCTCCCATGCCTGCCGCGACGGACCGGAGCCTGCGTCAGCACGCCGATATCTTTTCCAATCTGCGTGCTGCTCTTTTCACCCATCTGCATCCTGATCATTTCGACCGGGACAGACTGAACTACCTTCTGCATTTCTCCGCAACACCGGCTGTCTACGGTCCCGGACTCGACTGCAGTAATGTACATGTCCGTCCGCTTTCTGAAAAAGTGCTGGACTTCACCGTTGACAGCATTCGCATTCTGGCCGTTTCCAATGTCCACGACGGTGAAGAATTCCGCGAAGAACCTCATCACAGCTTTCTGCTGGAGCATGACCATGAACGATTCTTTGTTGCCGGAGATGCCTTCCTGGATCCGAAAGCGGATAACGCTTTTCTTCATTCTTTTTCCCGCCCTGTGACCGCGGCCTTTGTCAATCTCTATCAGGCTGCATCCCCTGCCGGAAAAGACTATCTGCGCGCTCTGCAGCCTGACCGCATTTTTCTGTATCATTTTCCGTTTCCCGGGGATGACAAGGCCAACTATTGGCGGCTTGGAAAACAGATTGCGCGGAAATGGCCCGATGACCTGCCTGTACCGGAGCTGCCGGAACCCATGAACTGGATCAGCGACAACCGGCCTTTCCTGCGCATGTCAAGAATCGTGTAGCCAGCAGGAAGCAGCCGCTTTCTGTATTCATAAACGCATACTTAGTAGAACTCGCCGGCTGCGCTGTCGAAGGTGAAGGCCTGCCGGATATAGTCGTGGAATCCCTGGCTGAAGTCGGAGGCATAGTGTACGTACTCCTCCCCTTCTTTCTGGAAACTCTGGACGTATCCGGAGATCGCGGGTTCATAGGGGACCCCGTTTCTTACCCCGAATACAAAAGAGGTGCTCCCGGATCCGCCGGCACAGTTTTCCCAGATATAGAATTTCTGTGCGCCGGTATCGGCCATATACCTTGTCCGGACGTTGGCGCTGTCCTGGAATTCATAGCCGTACAGTTCTCTGCCTTTCGTCATGTCCGTGATCTGTCCGTACCGGTCGATGAACCAGACGTTTACATACAGGCCGCCCGGCTGTTCTGTCACCACGAAAGCTTCCCCGAAGCCGTCATAATCATAATCGTCATACAGGAAA